>DATMEW010000153.1:0-41843 GCA_035556495.1 Xanthobacteraceae bacterium
TCGGCGGCAAGTCCGTCGAGGATCTGCATGGCCTGCTGTCGCAAGCCTATGCCGGCGAGACCTTCGTGCATGTGCTGCCGTTCGGGCAGATGCCGCAGACGCGCCATGTCCGCGGCTCCAACATGACCTTCATCGGCGTCGCGAAGGACCGCATCGCGGGACGGGCGATCATCTGTTCGGTGCTGGACAACCTCGTGAAAGGGGCGTCCGGGCAGGCCGTGCAGAACATGAACCTGATGCTCGGCTTCCCCGAGGCGACCGGCCTCGAGCAGGTCGCGCTGTTCCCCTGACCAAGGCGGAAGCGACACGCGCATCAAAATAGCCGGGCTTGTCCCGGCCATTTCAGTTCGGACCTTGCGTAAGGCTCTTGGGATATGCGGTGATGGCAGTGCCTTGCCGGCTTCAGCCCTTCACGTAGCTGCCGGGGGCGTCCTCGATGGCCTTGAGCTTGCCCGTCTTGCCGGGAATGCGCGGCTTGACCTCGGCTTTCACCGCATCGTGGCCCGTCACCCATTTCAGCCAGTCCGGCCACCACGAGCCAGGATGCTCCCTGGCCTTGGCGAGCCACGGCTCGATGTCGTCGCCCCTGGGTGCGGCGCCGGTCCAATATTGATACTTCATCTTCGCGACGGGATTGACCACGCCGGCGATGTGGCCGGAGCCCGACAGCACGAATTTCACCGGCCCGCCGAACATCTGCGCGCCGATGAAGACGGATTTCGCCGGGGCGATGTGGTCCTCGCGGGTCGCGAGCATATAGGCCGGGGTCTTGATCCTGCCGAGGTCGATGCGCTCGCCCCCGATTTCCATTTCGCCCTTCGCCAGCCGGTTCTCGAGATAGCAACTGCGCAGATAGAAGGAATGGTTCGCTGCCGGCATCCGCGTCGAGTCGGAGTTCCAGTAGAGCAGATCGAAGGCGACAGGCTCCTTCCCCTTAAGGTAGTTGTTGATGACGTAAGGCCAGATCAGGTCATTGGCGCGCAGCATGTTGAAGGTGTTGGCCATCTTCGCGCCGTCGAGAAAGCCGGTTTCGGCCATCTGTTTTTCCAGCGCGGCGATCTGGTTTTCATCGATGAAGATTTTCAGGTCGCCGGCATGGCTGAAGTCCACCTGCGCGGTGAAGAAGGTGGCGGAGATCACGCGATTTTTGCGCTTTGCCGCGAGCCAGGCCAGCGTGATGGCCAGCAGCGTGCCGCCGACGCAATAGCCGATGGCGTGGACCTTGGCCTCGCCCGTCGCCTGCTTGATGGCGTCGAGCGCGGCGAGGGGGCCGTCCTGCATATAGTCGTCGAAGCTCTTGGCGGCGTGGCGCGCGTCGGGATTGACCCAGGAGATCACGAAGACCGTCAGGCCCTGATCCACGCACCACTTGATGAAGGATTTCTCCGGCGTGAGATCGAGAATGTAGAACTTGTTGATCCATGGCGGTACGATCAGCAGCGGCACCTTGTGGACGCTCTCGGTCGTCGGCTCATATTGGATGAGCTGCATCAGCTCGTTCTCGAATACCACCTTGCCGGGCGTTGCCGCGATATTCTCGCCGATCCGGAACGTGCTCGCGTCGGTCTGGCTGATCCGGAGATCGCCGCCGCCGGCCTCGATGTCCTTACTCAGCAGCTTCATGCCGCGCACGAGATTCTCGGCGTTGGAGGTCAGCGTCTCGCGCCAGAGTTCGGGGTTGGTCAGCACGAAATTGGATGGCGCGACAGCGTTGCTGATCTGCTGGATGTAGAATTCCGCCTTCTTCCGGGTGTGCGGGTCCAGGCTGTCGGCCTGCTCCACCAGATGGTCGGCCCATTTCACGGTCAGCAGATACGCCTGCTTCATGAAATCGAAAAACTGGTTGTTCGACCATTCCGGGTCGGCGAAACGGCGGTCCTTGGGGTCCGGCTCCGCCACGGGGGGCAGGGGCTGGCCGGTCATCCGCAGCATGGCGTTGCCCCAGAGGTCCAGATAGGTCCGGCCGAGGCTGGTCTGCATGGCCAAGGCGCGCTGCGGATCGGACGTCCAGTATTGGGCGACCTGGCCCAGCGTGCGCACCGCATCGGTGATATCGTCGGCGAAAAGCCCGCCGGGCTTGCCGTCCTCGCGCGGCTTCAGATAGGCCGCAAGAGCCTTGCCGCCTTCCTCGATCATCCGGGCGAGGTTGGTCGCAAAAGCCTCGATATCGACGGTCTCGATGCGGACGGGGTCGGAAGGGGCGCTCACCGCAGTGCCTTTTGCTGTCATTCCGCCGGGAAGATGGCGGGCGGCTGTTCCGCCGGCAAGGGCGCCGGTTAGGGACATTCCTTGCTTCAGTCATATTATCGGATTACCCCGACACTGACGCAACGTTCTGTGCGGTCGGAGCGGTTTTTGTATCCTTGAGCCATAGCCGGGGCAGGTCAGATGGTCGAAGAGGCGTCAGTTCGTGATCGGGCAATCGCGCAGGGACGCGTTGGGCTCGTCCTTGCCTTGCTGATGCCGCTGGCCGGCTGCTCGGCCTTTTCGAACCCGCCGAACTGGGCCGGAGGCGCTCCGGAAGGTGCTCCGCCCCGTCCCGCCGCGCGCGCGGAATATCCGGCGGTGCATGATCTGCCGCCACGGCGCGCGGTGCGGCCGCTGACCGACGACGAACAGGCTCGCCTGACGCAGGATCTGATGTCCGCGCGCGACCGCAACGCCCGGACGGGCGGAACCGCCGGGCGATAGCTTCCGGCATCGGCGCTGGGCTGCCGCTGGGCGGGCTGAATTCCCCGCGGCGGGCGTGGCTGGCCCGACGGGCGGAGGCGGCTCGCCTCCCCACCAGCGGCCGTAAAAATTTCCGGCCCGGGCAGCGCCGGCCTTGCCGCCGCCGAAAACGCGTTAAACAAGGCGGCGGCGCGCTGGTTCTGATTCCCTCCGGGCCGAAAGCGCTTTAGAACGCACCTGCGATCGGTTGTCCCAAGGTGGGCGGCCAAGGAGCCACTGCGATGGATGAGTTTTATCGGATTCAGCGTCTGCCGCCTTACGTGTTCGAGCAGGTCAACAAGGTCAAGGCGCAGGCTCGCAACGCCGGGGCCGATATCATCGACCTCGGCATGGGCAATCCGGACCTTCCCGCGCCGGCCCATGTCATCGAGAAGCTCAAGGAGACCATCGGCAGGTCGCGGACGGACCGCTATTCGTCTTCCCGCGGCATTCCCGGTCTGCGCCGCGCCCAGGCGGCCTATTACGAGCGCCGGTTCGGCGTGAAGCTGAACCCCGAGACCCAGGTGGTGGCGACGCTCGGCTCCAAGGAAGGTTTTGCCAACGTCGCCCAAGCCATCACCGCGCCGGGCGATGTCGTGCTGGTGCCCAATCCCAGCTATCCGATCCACGCCTTCGGCTTCCTGATGGCGGGCGGGGTCATCCGCTCGGTGCCGTCGGAGCCGACCCCGTCATTTTTCCATACTCTGGAACGGGCGGTGATCCACTCCATTCCGAAGCCGATCGCCGTGGTGGTGTGCTATCCTGCCAACCCTACCGCCTATGTAGCGGATCTTGATTTTTACAGGGATCTCATCGCCTTCGCGAAGAAGCACGAACTGCTGGTTCTGTCCGATCTCGCCTATTCCGAGGTCTATTTCGACGGCAACCCGCCGCCTTCAGTGCTTCAGATTCCGGGCGCCATGGACGTGACGGTGGAATTCACCTCCATGTCCAAGACCTATTCCATGCCGGGCTGGCGCATGGGCTTTGCCGTCGGCAACGAGCGGGTCATCAGCGCGCTGACGCGGGTGAAGTCCTATCTCGATTACGGCGCCTTCACGCCGGTGCAGGTCGCGGCGACCACGGCGCTGAACGGGCCGGACGACTGCATCAGGGAAATGCGGGACATCTACCGCCGCCGCCGCGACGTGCTGGTGGATTCCTTCGCCCGCGCGGGCTGGAAGGTGCCGGCTCCGGCAGCCTCCATGTTCGCCTGGGCGCCGATCCCGGAGGCCTTCCGCGAGCTGGGCAGCGTGCAGTTCGCCTCGCTCCTGATCGAGAAGGCGGAGGTGGCGGTGTCCCCGGGCATCGGCTTCGGGGAATATGGCGAAGGTTTTGTCCGCATCGCGCTTGTGGAAAACGAACAGCGCATCCGGCAGGCGGCGCGCAACATCCGCCGGTTCCTTGAAACGGGGCCGGATCAGTTGCACAACGTGGTCCCGCTCGCCCAGCACCGCTGACCGCGAGGCCCTTCCCGATATCTGCTGGATTTCATGGTCATCCCTCTCAAAATCGGACTTGCCGGGCTCGGTACTGTCGGCGCGGCGGTCGTTCGGACGATTGCGGACCAGCGCGAACTGCTGACGGCGCGCTGCGGCCGTCCGGTGGAGGTCGTGGCCGTCACCGCCCGCTCCAGGGCCAAGAAGCGGGACGCCGACCTGCGCGGCATCCGCTGGGTCAAGGACCCGCTGGCGCTGGCGGTCGATCCGGAGATCGACGTGCTGGTGGAGCTGATCGGCGGGGAGGGCGAGCCGGCCTTGTCCGCCATCCAGGCGGCATTGGCCGCCGGCAAGCATGTCGTCACCGCCAACAAGGCGCTGATCGCCCGCCATGGGGCTTCTCTTGCCGCTACGGCGGAACGGCAGCAAGTTGCACTGAACTACGAGGCGGCCGTCGCCGGGGCGATCCCTGTCGTCAAGGCCCTGCGGGAAGGCTTTGCCGGCAACGAGATCGACCGCGTCTATGGCATCCTCAACGGCACCTGCAACTACATCCTGACCCGGATGGAGCAGGAGGGCCTGTCCTTCGCCGACTGCCTCGCCGATGCCCAGCGGCTCGGCTATGCCGAAGCCGATCCGACCTTCGACGTCGAAGGTTTTGACACCGCCCAGAAGCTGGCGATTCTCGCCAGCCTGACCTTCGGCGTGAAGCCGGATTTCAACGCGGTCTATGTCGAGGGCATTTCGTCCATTGCCGCCGCCGACCTGCGCGCGGCGGACGAGCTCGGATATCGCGTCAAGCTCCTCGGCGTCGCGGTGCGCACCGACAAGGGCATCGAGCAGCGCGTGCACCCCACCATGGTGCGCAAGGATGCCGCCATCGCCCAGGTGATGGGCGTGACCAACGCCGTGACGCTGGACGTCCGGGGCATCCCGCCCGTGACGCTGGTCGGCCCCGGCGCGGGCGGCATGGCCACGGCCTCCGCCGTGGTTGCCGATATCGCCGATATCGCCCGTGGTGACCGGGTGCTGCCTTTCGGCCAGCCGGTCGCGAAGCTCGCGGCGAGCCGCAAGGCGCCGATGCAGCGCCACGAGGGCGGCTATTATATCCGTCTCGACGCGCGCGACCGTCCGGGCAGCGCCGCCGCCATCGCGACGCGCCTCGCCGAACAGGGGATCTCTCTGGAATCCATCATGCAGCGGCAGCTCGATGCGCCGGTGCCGGGCGGGGCCAAGGGGGCGGTGCCTGTCATTCTGATGACATATGCGACCAGCGAGGATGCCGTGCGGCGCGCGCTGGCGGAGGTGCGGCGGGACCGGGTGATTTCGGGGCGGCCGCAGGTGCTGCGGATCGAGAAAAACTAGAGCATGATCCCCTAAAGTGGATATCGGCTTTCGGATGAGATCATGCTTGAACAGGATGACAGGCGCAGGATGTGATTTGGCGTAGCCGGAGCGCATCCGGACCGCGCCGGCGCCGCAGATCAGGACAGGGGACGAACAGGACATGCCATCGATCACCGTACAGCCGAACCAGATTCTGGAACGCATCCTCTCCATGGAGATCGTGCGCGTGACGGAGCGTGCGGCGGTTTCCGCGGCGCGGCTGCGCGGGCATGGCAACGAGAAGGCCGCCGACCAGGCCGCTGTCGACGCCATGCGGCGCGAACTGAACAGGCTGCCGATCGACGGCACCGTTGTGATTGGCGAGGGCGAGCGCGACGAGGCGCCGATGCTGTTCATCGGCGAGAATGTCGGCACCAAGTCCGGCTATCAGGTCGATATCGCCGTCGACCCGCTGGAAGGCACGACGCTCTGCGCCAAGAACATGAGCGGCTCCATCGCCACCATGGCGATGGCCGATGGCGGCACGCTGCTCCACGCGCCTGACGTCTATATGGAGAAGATCGGCATCGGGCCGGGCTATCCGAAGGGCATCGTCGATCTCGATGCGTCCGTGGCCGACAACATCAACGCCCTCGCTAAGGCCAAGGGCGTGAAACCCAACGAGATCACCGCGCTGGTGCTGGACCGTCCCCGCCATGCGGAACTGATCGCGGCGCTGCGCGCCACCGGCGCGTCGGTGGCGATGATCACCGATGGCGATGTCGCCGGCGTGATCCACACGACCGATCCCGAGACGACCGGCATCGACATCTATATGGGCATCGGCGGCGCGCCGGAAGGTGTGCTAGCGGCCGCGGCTCTGCGCTGCATCGGCGGGCAGATGCAGTGCCGGCTCATTCTCGACAGTGAGGAGAAGCGCACCCGCGCCGCCAAGATGGGCGTGAGCGACCCGCGCAAGAAATACGCCATCGAGGACATGGTGAAGGGCGACTGCCTGTTCGCGGCGACCGGCGTCACGGACGGCAATCTGCTGCGCGGCGTGAAATTCCGCGGCGACGTGATCGAGACCGAGACGGTCGTGATGCGCTCCGCGACCGGGACGGTGCGCTATATCCGCGCCGAGCACCGCCAGCTTGAGAAGTTCCATCTCGACTGAGGCGGGATGCGGCTTTGACCTCGCCGGTGCCTCCGCGCCATGCTGGCGGCAGGACAGGCGAGTCGATGGGTATGGTGGAACCGGCACGGATCATTGCTGAGCCCGGCGGGGCGCGCACATTGGAGCGCGCGTTTCTGGGCGTGGAGCAATCGCTGACCGGCCGGGCATGGCGGGACCGGCTGGACCAGCGCGGGGCAGATGTCGCGCTGGCGATGGTGCAGCGCCATGGTGTTCCGGAAATGCTGGCGCGGGTGCTCGCCGGCCGCTCTGTCGATCCTGACGATGTCGCTCACTATCTGGACCCGGCGATCCGCGATCTGATGCCGGACCCGCTGACCCTCTCCGGCATGGCGGAGGCCGCCGCGCGCCTCGCCGACGCTGTCATGCGGGGCGAGCAGGTCGCCATTTTCGGCGACTATGACGTGGACGGAGCGACGTCCTCGGCGCTGCTGACGCTCTATCTGCGGCAATGCGGGCTTGACCCCTTCATCCATATTCCGGACCGTATCTTCGAAGGATACGGCCCCAACAGCGAGGCGATCCGCAGGCTGGCCGGGCAGGGCGCGACCCTGCTGGTGACGGTGGATTGCGGCACCACCAGCCTCGCGCCGCTGGCGGAGGCGCGCAGCCTCGGCATGGACAGCGTCGTGCTCGACCATCATCAGGCGGACGAAACGCTGCCGACCGCGGTGGCCGTGGTGAATCCGAACCGGCTCGATGATCTCTCCGGGCTCGGGCATCTCGCGGCGGTCGGCGTCACGTTTCTGACGCTGGTGGCCCTGAATAGGGAACTGCGCCGGCGCGGCTTCTGGAGCGGGAGTCGGGCGGAGCCGGACCTGCTCGCGCTGCTCGATCTTGTCGCGCTCGGCACGGTGGCCGATGTCGTTCCCCTGCGCGGGCTCAACCGCGCCTTCGTCGCCAAGGGCATGGTGGCGCTGCGCCGCCGGGAGAATACCGGCCTCACCGCGCTGATGGACGCCGCGCGTCTCGGCGGGCCGCCGGAGCCCTGGCATCTCGGCTTCATGCTCGGGCCGCGCATCAATGCCGGGGGCCGTATCGGCCGCGCCGATCTCGGCGTGCGCCTGCTGATGGAGAGCGATCCCGTCGAGGCCGGCCGCATCGCCGCCGAGCTGGACCGGCTCAATCAGGAGCGGCAGGCGATTGAGGCCGAGACCGTCGCCCAGGCCGAAGCGGAGGCGACGGCCGCGCTCGGGCTGGAAGAGAAGGGCGCGGTGGTCGTCACCGCCGGCGAGGGCTGGCATCCGGGCGTTGTGGGGCTGGTCGCCGCGCGGCTGAAGGAGAAGTTCGGCCGGCCGGCCTTTGCCGTGGCGCTGGAGCCCGGCGGCATGGGCACTGGCTCAGGCCGTTCCATTCCCGGCGTCGATCTCGGCAAGGTGGTGCGGGAGGCGGTGGCCGAAGGGCTGCTGGCCAAGGGCGGCGGCCATGCCATGGCGGCCGGCATCACCGTGGCCAAGGACCGGCTCGGCGCCTTCCGCGCCTATATCGAGGAGGCGCTGCGGGACGGCGTCGTGGCCGCGCGGCGCGACCGCAGCCTGCGGATCGACGGCGCGGTGGCGGGGCCGGCGCTCACGCCCGACTTTGTCACGACACTGGCCAAGGCCGGGCCGTTCGGGGCGGGCAATCCGGAACCTGTCGTCGCGCTGCCCGGCCATACGCTGGCCTATGCCGATCCCGTCGGGGCGAACCACATCCGTGTCCGGCTGCGGGCGGGCGACGGCACGATGGTGGGCGGCATCGCCTTCCGCGCCGCGGGCCAGCCGCTCGGGCGGGCGTTGCTGGATAGCCGGGGCCGTGCGGTCCATGCGGCCGGCTGCATCGCCATCGACCGCTGGCAGGGCACCGAGCGGGTGCAGTTCCGTCTGCTCGATGTGGCGACTGCGACGCCGTTCTGACGTCACGGGTTTCCGCGGAATCTACAGAAGACAAAAAAGCCGGCGGGGTTGCCGCCGGCTTTTTGTTTGCTGGCGCCGTCGCGATCAGGTCTTGCGCAGCATGGCGGAAGAAACCTCCTCCAGATAGCCGGGCTCGATGCGCACATCGACGACCGCGACGCCGCCGCCATCGACATGGGCGATGGCTCGGGCCATGGCCGCATCCAGCGCATCGATATCCTCCACCGGACCGATGCCGAGCGCGCCCTGTGCCGTGGCCATGCCGGCAAGATCGACTTCCGGATCCTTGATGTGCTGGCCGATCCATTTGTTCTCGACCGGCCGCTTGCGGATCTTTGCAACGCGCTCCTGATGGACCTCGTCGTTGTAGAAGGAGCGGTTGTTGGCGACGAGGATCAGCAGCGGAATGCGGTAATGCACCGCGGTCCAGATGGCGGTCACGCCCATCAGAAAATCGCCGTCGCCGAGGATCGCGACAGGCAGCCGGCCCGTGCCTTTCAGCGCCAGCGCAACGCCGGTTGCGATGCCCGGTCCCGCCCCGACGCCGCCGCCGCCGCTCGCGCCCGTATAGTCGAGCGGATGGCGGAACGGCCAACGCGTCGCGTCCCAGGAGATCGGCAGATAGGCGAGGCAGACGTCGCGATCCTTCGTCGCCGCGCGTAGCGACTCGGCGATATGGGGCACATAGAGCTTTTCGCGCGTCAGCGGCTTCGGCGACGGTTTTGCCGGGCGGGGCTTTGCCGGACGGCTGACATTGGCGGCCCTGAGGGCTTGCAGCAGCGTCCGGATCGCGACGTCGGGGTCGGCTGCGACATAGTGATCGACCGGCGGCAGGACGTGATAATCCATGCTCCAGCCGTTATGCACCGTGTGGTCCAGCGAGACATGGATGATGGTGCCCTTGGGCGGTTCGCCCATGCTCTGGAACAGGCCGCCGATATCCACCCAGCCGAAGCTGACGATGACATCGGCCTCCTTGGCGGCGGCGACGACGTCGGCATTGGGGCCGAGGCCGGTCGGGTTGCCGAGATGCAGCGCATGGTCGGTCGGGAACACGGTGGCTTCGCCCATGCGCGTCGCGACCGGCGCATCGAGCAGTTCTGCCAAGGCGATGCGGTCGGCCCAGGCGTCGGTGCTGCGCGAACCGCGCCCGAAGAAGATCATGGGGGACTTCGCGCCGGCCAGCAGGTCCGTCAGCGTTTTCAGGGTTTCAGGTGGAATGCCCGTCGCTACCGGCGGCATGAAGCGCTTCATGTCCACCGGCTTGGGTGGTTCGGACAGCCTCATTTCCTGCATTTCGGCGTCGAGATTCACATAGACCGGCGCCTGCGGCAGCGAGTTGGACATCCAGACGGCGCGCATCAGCGAGTCCCGCGCGGCGAGTGGCGAGGCGGGCTGGTCGTCCCACTTGGTGTAGTTGCGGACGATGGCGCCCTGATCGGCGGTGGTATGGATCCAGTCGATCCATGGCCGGCGCTTGGCGGCATCGACCGGCCCCGTTGCGCCGATCACCAGCACCGGACTGCGGTCGCAGAAGGCATCGAAGATCGCCATGGTTGCGTGCATCAGCCCAACGTTGGAATGCACGGCGGCCGCCATCGCGCGGTCCTTCACCTTGGCATAGCCATGAGCGATGGCGACAGCCGCTTCTTCATGCAGGACGAGCAGCATCTGCGGCGTCTTGTTGCCAATGTGGTTGACGAGGCTGTCATGCAGGCCGCGATAGCTCGCGCCGGGATTGAGGGCGATATACTCGATGTCGAGTTCGCGCAGGGTTTCCGCCACCACGTCGCTGCCGAAAACGGGCGCGTTCGCGGTGATGCCGACCGGGCGCTCGATCGCGCCGGTGTCCGGCGCATCCGGTTTGGTATTGTTCGAGGACGCGCGCGAAGCCGAAGACGTCATACGGAATTTCCCCCCAATAGAATTCATGAGCGCTCCCATCGGAAGCGTTGCGCGATCCAAACCCGATCAGCCGCCCTGACGCAACCGGCCAAGCAGTTCGAGCCCGGCATAACCGTCCGCAGGGTTCATGCCGGCCCGCTGCTGAAAAGCGCGCACCGCCCGCATCGTGTCGCTTCCCACCCGGCCGTCCACGCCGCCGGTATCGTAGCCGGCTGCGGTGAGACGCTGCTGAATCTCGCGAATCTCCGCGAGGGTCGGAATGCGCTCCTCCGCGCCGGGGAAGAGCTGGGCGAGAGGAGGCGCGCCGCGAATGCGGTCGGCCAGATGGGCGACCGCGAGCGCATAGCTGGAGGATGGATTATAAGCTCGTGCCGCAAGGAAGTTCTGGCCGACCAGAAAAGCCGGCCCGCCGCGCACGGGCAGCCACAGGCGCATGCGTGCGCCCGGATGGCTGAAGCCTGAGCCATTCGCCGGCCGTATGCCGATGTCCTGCCATGCGGCCGCCGTTCGCCATGTCGAATTGTCCGCCGCGCTGGCTGGAAAACCATTTCCGGCCGCAACCTCATGTCCCCAGGGCTCGCCGATACGGTAGCGGCCGCGCTGGAGGAGGAAACGCGCCGTGCCGGCAAGGGCATCGTCGACCTCGAACGGCGAGACGCGGCCATTGCGGTCATAATCGACGCCGATGTTCAACCAGGCTTCCGGCATCCATTGGGTGTGGCCCATGGCGCCGGCCCAGGAGCCGATCATTTGCTGTGGCGTCGCCCAGCCGCGCTCCACGATGCGCAGGGCGTTGATCAGTTCCTGCTCCCAATAGGCGCGGCGACGCGGTTCCCGCCATGCCAGTGCCGCCAGCGAGGGGAACACCGGCTTCATATACTTGGGATTGTCCACGACGTCGCCGAAGCTGGATTCCATGCCCCAGACGGACAGCAGGGTGTATCGATCCACCCTGTAGTCGCGTTCCAGCCGTGCAAGCAGGCTGGACAGTTCCCGGGCGCGGTCCCGGCCGGTCCTGATCCGGAAATCGGAGACGCGGCGGTACAGATACTGCCACAGGGATTCGGTGAATTCGGGCTGGGCGCGCTGCTGTTCCAGCACCTTCATGTCGGGCTGGATGCTGCCCATCACGCGATCATAGGTGGCGGCCGAGATGCCGCGCGCCAGTGCGCGAGGTCGGAAGGATTGCACCCATGCGTCGAAAGAGGACTGGGCGAGGGCGGAACGGGGCAGACACAGCAGGCCGAATGCTCCGCCCATGACCGCGCGGCGGCTGAAGGAAATGCCGCCGTCAGGACAGGAGGCGTTCGTCTGCGGCATCGGTAGGCTGTCTGTTCTGGGGCCATCGCTCGTGGCCCAGCGGAATGGCGATATCAGCATGAAGGCCGGTTGCAGTGAAATTCTGTTCGATTCGTCCGCTCAGTTGACGCTCGATCACCGCACGGATCAACCGTGAGCCAAATCCCAGGATGCGGTCCGGCCCGGGCTGGGAGCCGCCATGCTCCCGCCACGCGATATGCAGTGTCGGGCCCTGATCGGTACGGTCCACGGACCAGGAGAGATCCAGATGTCCCTCGGAGGTTGAGAGCGCGCCGTATTTGCTGGCATTCGTCGCCAGTTCGTGAATGGCGGCACTGAGGCCGAAGGCAGGATCCGGATCCATGTAAAGGTCTGGCCCTGCGAGATGGATGCGTTCGCCGAATGGCGTGAGCAGGACGCTCAGCACCTGCCGCAGCGATGTCGCCTGCCAGCCACCCTCGGCGATCAACTTGTGAGCGTTGGCAAGCGCCATCACCCGCGCCTCGAATTTCGTGGCGAGGTCCTGAATGGAAACGGAGGTTCGCGCGGTCTGCGAGAACAAGGCGAGAAGTTGTGAGAACAGATTTCCTGACCGATGCCGCAGTTCTCGGATCAGCAGATTTTGGCGTTGATCCGATAATCTCTGCTCGACCGCTCCCGCGATAACGTTGGCTACTGAGCCGAGAAAGGAGATATCCCGCGCCGAAAACTGGCGGTGCTCGGTGGTGTGGGCGCTGATCACGCCGAACGGGCGCCCGTCCGGACCGGCGATGATCACGCTGAAGCCGCTGATGATGCCATGCTCATGGAGCAGGGCGGGGCCGGTAAAGCGCTTCTCCATCCGCAGGTCATCGACGATGGTCGGTGTACCGCTCATCAGCGTATAGCCGCCCTGGGACTGCTGATCGGCGGGAATATGCATGGTCCCGACGAGGCCGGCGGTCCAGCCGACCCCGCCGCGCAGGAACAATTCCTTGTCCCCGGGAAGCAGTTCGAGAATCTTGATGAACTGAACGCCGAGTTCCTGCGCGATGCGCACAGATGCCTTGTTCAGAAAGCTGTCGAGATCGGCCTCGGTAATGGCCTCCGAACCGAGCTTCGCCACCAATTCCTGCTGACGCACCCTGTTGAGCAATTCGCGCTCGGCCATGACCCGGTCCGTCACATCATGGCAGACGCTCAGCATCCTGGAAGTGTTGTCGCTTCCTTCCCGCACGTCGCCGCGGCACTCGATCCACCGCACGGTCTGACCCGGCTTGGAAGGAAGCCGATAGTGCACACGATAGGGGCTGCGCTCCTGCATTGCGCGCTGGATCGCGGACTTCACGGCGTTGCGATCCTCGGGATGGATGCTCGTCTCAAAGAACGACAGCGAGCCATTGAACTGGTTTGCCTTGCGGCCGTGCAACTCCGCAAAATTGTTCGTCCACTCGTTGCGATTTTCGGTGAGGTTCCATGCCCAGGTCCCGATTTCTCCGATGGAGAGCGCCGCATTAAAATTCTGCATCATATCCGGCAGCGAAGAAGCCGGCTTTTGCGTCGCAGGCTTGGGCTTGCGGCCGGTGGCGCCGGATTTGGCTCGGGTGCTGGATTTGGAGGACGGCGATGCGGGCATTCTGGGGGTGCTATCTCCGTGTCGGGCGGCAGAATGTCGCGGTGCATGGGGCGGCGGATCACGCTTTCAAGCCATCACGCTTTCAAGCTACGACAATCGTTGCAAGTTCGCATCGGGCCACCGTCGATTCAAGGCAAATGAAGCATTCGTTGCTGGGGGGATTTTGCGAGAACCTTGCAAAAAGCAATTGGTTCCCCGGCTCAGCGCTGTTTCCCGGACTTGGCTTTTCTTCTCACAGGTTTCTTCTTTGTGGGTTTTTTCTTGGATGCCGGTTTCACGGATGCCGGCTTCACGATCGCCGGAATACTGGCTGCCGCGGGCGTCGGCTCCAGCACTCCCTGGGAGCCGGTGAGATGCTCATAGGCCGCCACCAGCGTCATATATGGATTGACGAGAACCCAGCCACTCCTTCCGAACACCTGCATGTCGAAGTGAAGATGATAGCTGGTTCCGCCGGGCCGGCGGCTGAAATTTGACAGTGTTCCGATCGTCTCGCCCATCCGCACCGGGTGACCGCTGACCATGCCCAGAGCATCGGTCTCCTGCGGGACCATATGGAGATAACGGAAGCGTATCCGCTCGGTGGCGCTGTGGCGGTGCAGGGTCAGCCCCTCCTGTCCGGGTCGTCGGATGACGGTGGCGTCTTGGGTGGCGACCAGCCGCCTGCGGTCCGCCGTGCAGCGTTCGGACTCCGGGCCGGCGAAGCTGCATCCGACCGGGACGATATCCTGTCCCTGATGACCGCGGCCCGCAGGGCACTGTCCCACCGAGAAGTCCCGTGCTTCGCAGAAATTGTCCCGCCAGAGCGGCATCGGCGGCGGCTGTACCGTTGCGTCGGTGTCGCCCGCGTTCCCGACAGCACAGGGCCATTGGTTACCGCGCCGCCGCGCCACGGGTCCTGTCCGGCCATCGCCGCAATCGCTGCGGGTCGCATAGAGCTGCGAATAGACATGGGCTGGGGCTATCGCCAGCGGAAACCGCACGGGGGCATAGACGGTTTCGTCCTCGCGGCCCCCGCGTCTGCGGTAACCCGTCCCTGCCATCAGTTCTCCTACAGGACGATAGCGGAATGACGTCGTTTGGCTCGTGGCGCGTTCCATCGGCTGGGGCTGCTTCTTCTCGACTGTGCCTTGGGGCATGCCGCCGGAGAGCTCGAGGTTTCGCAGGAAGCGAACGGCGATGGGATCGGCATCCCGGCAGGACAGCCTCCGTGCCGTCGGGCGGCCTTCGAAACAGAGGATCGAGACCGCATATTGCGCGCCGTGCCGGCTGAACAGATAGCGCATATGATGCTGGAGGTAGATCCGGCGCAGGCCCTCGAAATCCGCAAGGGCTGACGAGACAGGCTTCGGGTCTACGCCGACGGGCTCGCTGAGTTCGTAGACGAAGGAGGCGCCGGTGATGTGGATCTCCACTGTGCCGGTGAACCGCGGGGGCGCGAGCGGGCTCTCGGGCGCCAGCTCGAAGACCGCGTCATAGCCGGCCGGGCCGGCCTGAAAGAAGGTGGGCCGGAATTCCGGCCCGGAAAGGCCCGGATATTGCGGGATCGGCTCGCCATTATGTGGAGTGGCGGCCGGAAGCAGCACGGGGAGCGGGCTGCGGGCAATGCCGGGAAAACGGGCGTCGGATGCGTGGTTCAGCAGCCGGAGAGCGGCTGCAGTGTCTTTGCCTGCGATGGCGGCCTCTCCGTCGGCAGCATCGGAGGCTTTGGCGTCCGGAGTTGCTGTATCGACCGCTGCTGTGCCGGCCGGCGGACTGGCGTCCGGCTCGACCCCGGCCCAATCCACCGGCAGATGCAGTAGGTGCGGCGCGCGGGCTTTGGAGTCGGGTCCGGGAAAATCCCGCGCCGCCGCGCCGGTGAGGGCGGCGAATATCAGGATTGCTGCGAGACGTCCGCCCTTCCACCACATGCCTTGCCCAATGCCGTCCCGCGCCCGCCGTGAGGGAGCCGCGCAGACGCGAACCCCTGCCGGCTCTCCCGGCAGGCAGTCTAGGGCGGAAGCGTTAAGCGGAGGAGGCGCGGATAGCCGGTAATTTGCGGCGTCCCGTTTACTCCTTTGCGCGCTCCACGTAGCTGCCGTCCTCGGTCATGATCACGATCTTGGTGCCGGCGCCGACGAAGGGAGGCACCATGGTGCGCACGCCGTTGGATAGGACGGCCGGCTTATAGGAGGAGGCGGCGGTCTGACCCTTCACGATCGGCTCGGTCTCGGCGACTTCCAGCACGACCTTCTGCGGCAACTCGATGGCCACGGGCGAGCCCTCGTGAAGCGACAGCGTGACCATCATCTCGGGCGCGAGATAAGCCTTCTGGTCGCCGACGAGATCCGCCGCCAGCGCGACCTGGTCGTAATTCTCGTTGTTCATGAAGTGGAAGCCTTCCTCGTCCTCGTAGAGAAACTGGAATGGGCGGTCTTCCACGAAGGCACGCTCGACCTGCTCGGTGGTCTTGTAGCGCTGCTGGGTCTTTACGCCGTCGCTGATCCGTCGCATGTCCACCTGGGTCGTCGGCGTGCCCTTGCCCGGATGGAAGTTTTCGGCGCTCAAGACGACGTAGAGCTTGCCGTCGATATCGACGACATTGCCTTTGCGGAGCGATGAGGCGATGACTTTCACAGAATTCGGTCCTCGAATGATGGCCCCGGGGCTGCGGCCCCCTGGCGTGCGGTTGCGTTACGGCTGGATCGGTCGGCAACATACCCATACTGGGGCTATACGCCAGCAATTTTCCGCTTTTCGGCCGGTCTGGGCGTTCCGATGAGCACGAAAATCCCGGATTCGCCGTGGTGGTCTCGTGAGCTTCACGCCCAGCGGCGACCATTCCTGACGGGGCGGGCGCGGCTGACGGCCGCTGTCCGCCGCCATTTCGACGCCCTGGGATTCGTCGAGGTCGAGACCGGAATCGTCCAGGTTTCGCCCGGGAACGAGACCCATCTCCATGCGCTCGGGACCGAGATCGTCCAGCCGGACGGTACGATCCAGCGCCGCCATCTGCGCACCTCCCCGGAATTCGCCTGCAAGAAACTCGTCGCGGCGGGCGAGACCCGGATTTTCGATTTCGCCCGCTCCTTCAGGAACCGGGAGCGGGGACCGCTCCATCACCCCGAATTCACCATGCTGGAATGGTATCGCGCCGGAGAGTCCTATGATGTGCTGATGGAGGATTGCGCGGCCCTGCTGCGGCTGGCGACGGACACCATCGGCGGGCGGGCATGGATGTTTCGGGGCAAGACCATCGACCCCCATGCGCCGCCGGAGCGCCTGACGGTGGCCGAGGCGTTCGGCCGCCATGCGGGCATCGATCTGCTCGCCATGCTGCCGGACGAGGAGGGCGGGGGCGACGGGCTTGCCGTCGCGGCGCGGCGGATCGGCATCCGGGTTGCGGAGGACGACACCTGGGGTGATGTTTTCAGCCGTATTCTGTCCGAGCGGATCGAGCCGCATCTCGGCATCGGCAGGGCGACGATCCTGATGGAATATCCCGCCATCCAGTCCGCGCTGGCGCGCCCGACCGCGCACGATCCGCGGCTGGCCGAGCGCTTTGAGCTGTATGCCTGCGGTGTCGAACTGGCTAATGCCTTTGGCGAACTGACCGATGCGGCCGAGCAGCGGGCGCGTCTGATGGCGGAGATGGACGAGAAGCAGCGCATCTATGGCGAGCGCTATCCGCTGGATGAGGATTTCCTCGCGGCGCTTGCGGTCATGCCGGCGACGTCCGGCATCGCGCTGGGGTTCGATCGTCTGGTGATGCTGGCGACCGGTGCGCAGCGGATCGACGATGTGATCTGGACGCCGATGGCGGCAGGATGATGCAGGTGAGCCAATGAGCGGGCGCCGCGCCACATATGAAGCGGACATCGCGCCGGATGCGGCCGGTGCTGCCGACGACAGGCCAAAGGGTCGCACCCTGCGGCGTCCGAAGGATCTCGTCGCGAGAGACCTCGCGGCTCCCACGCAGCTTGCCGCGCTGGAGCAGGTCGCGGCCCGCTATGCCGTCGCCATCACGCCGGATATCGAGGCGCTGATCGATCCAACTGACGCCGCCGATCCGATCGCGCGCCAGTTCGTGCCCGATCCGCGTGAACTCGACACCCATGCGAGTGAGCTTGCCGATCCCATCGGCGACGACGCTCACAGCCCGGTGCCGGGCATCGTGCATCGCTATCCGGACCGCGTGCTGCTGAAGGCCATCGGCGTCTGCGCGGTCTATTGCCGCTTCTGTTTCCGCCGCGAGAGCGTCGGTCCGGGCCATGACAACGGCCTGTCCCCGGCCGCGCTGGCGCGGGCATTCGGCTATATCCGCGATCATCCCGAAATCTGGGAGGTGATCTTCACCGGCGGCGATCCCTTCATGCTGTCGCCGCGCCGCGTCATGGAGATGACGCGGCAGCTCGGCGAGATTCCCCATGTGAAGGTCGTGCGGTTTCACACCCGCGTGCCGGTCGCCGCGCCGGAACGGGTCACGCCCGAACTGGTGGCGGCCCTGCGCGCCGGCGGTCAGGCCGCGTTTGTCGTGGTCCATGCCAACCATCCGCGCGAACTCACAACGGAAGTGCGCGCCGCCTGCGCCCGCATCATCGACGCCGGCATTCCGATGCTGAGCCAGAGCGTGCTGCTGCGCGGCGTGAATGACGATGCCGAGACGCTCGGCGCGCTGATGCGAAGCCTCGTGGAAAACCGCATCAAGCCGTATTATCTGCATCACGGCGACCTTGCGCCGGGCACGGCGCACTTGCGCACGACGCTTGCCGAAGGGCAGGCGCTGATGCGGGAATTACACGGTCGCTGGTCCGGTCTCTGCCAGCCGGCCTATGTGCTCGATATTCCCGGCGGCCACGGCAAGACCCCGGTGGGGCCGTGCTATCTCGCGCCGGACGCGGCGGACCCCGATGTCGTCACCGTCGAGGATTATCAGGGGCAGCGGCACAGCTATCCGCCGCGGGGCCAGGATTGAGCCAGCTTTACTGAAGAAGACCCGCCAGCCCTTCCGGGGTTCGGACTCTGACAGGCAGTCAGAGCCCGGTATTGTTCAGAAACGAACGCAGCGCCGCGACCAGATCGGGACCGTTCGCCGTCGTCAGGTCGTGGCCACAAGAGATCTCCGCGATCTCGGTCATCGGATGAAGCTGCCGGATGCGGGTGATCCGGGCATCGTCGAAACGGTCGGATTTGGTGGCGCGGACTGCGAGTAGGGGCGCCTTGACGGCAGCCAGTTCCTGCCACGGGTCCGTGACGACGATGGTCGGCGACCAGTCGGGGAGTGTCGGCGTCCGGTTGGAGAAGGCCGGATCACGCCGGAACAGGAAGCCGCCTTCCACGGCGCGGCAGAAATCCCTGACGCGGGTGAGCGGCGTGCGCGGGTCCCGGCTGGTGGAAGCCAGCGCAGCCTCGTGGCTGGGGAAGGGTTTGGGACCGCCGGCGGGCGGCGCGGGTGGCCGGGCGCTCACGCCCTCGCCGGGGCAATGATCGAGCAGCGCCACGCCGGCAACGCGGTCGGGATGGCGGGAGCCCGTCAGGATGGCATAGGAGCCGCCGACGGAGTGACCGGCCACGATGGCGCGCGGCCAGCCGAAATGGTCGAGCAGGGCGACGACATCGCCGGTGATCGCGTCGAAGGAATAGTTTTTCGAGGGGCTCCAGCCCGAATTGCCAAAGCCGCGCATGTCGAAGGTGACGACTTCGCGATCCTTTGACAGGGCTTGGGCGACCTCGGTCCAGTCCTCGGAGTCGTAATAGTTCGCACCATGCAGGATGACGACCGGGGTGCGGCCCTTCTCGCCGAAATGGCGATAGGACAGCGCAACGTCACCGGACTGCACCGTGCCGGTGCGGCCCGGCTGGAGGTTTGCTGGTACGACGGCGGGGCCCGTAGAGATCATTTCGTTTCCTGAACCGCGTGATGATGCAAGCCTGATGGCGCAAATCATCACCGTTACGGCTGATGAGCCACCAGCCGCTGTCTCTTTATCTATCCGGGTTCGGCCTGCTGAAGGCGACGTCCGGGGATTACTTGAGCTTGAGATTCTCGGCGGATGTTTTGCCGCGGTTTTCGACAAGTTCGTACTCGACCTGCTGATTTTCATCGAGCGTGGTCAGTCCCGCGCGCTGGACCGCAGAAATATGCACGAACACGTCGCGGCCATCGCCGCTGCCGCCCTGGGGCTGGATAAACCCGTATCCCTTGGTTGCGTTGAACCACTTCACAGTACCTGAAGGCATGTCTCGTCTCCAAACTCAGAGCGGCAAGCATATCCTCGCCACACGAAAATGCCAGATGCTTCGTCGGTCCCTCGCAGATTGATCATTGTCCAATGTTATCACTTATAACAACATTTATTAGTCCTTCCTGACGAAAATGGCCCGGCTCCGGCATGGGTTGCCGGAGCCGGGCCCGTTCTCAGGTTTCAGGCTGGTTCCTCTTCGCGCATGAGGCCGAAGCGTCCGCTCTGGAAGTCTCGCATGGCGAGCCGGATTTCCTCGACGGTGTTCATCACGAACGGGCCGTGGGCAACGACCGGCTCGTCGATGGGTTCGCCGGTGAGGACCAGCAGCTTGGCGTCGGAGTTGGCTTCGATGGTCACGCCGCCGCCGTTACGGCCGAGCAGGACCATCTGCGCCTCGCGGGCGATCTCCTGCCCGTTCACCTCCACCGTGCCGTCGAGCACCAGGACCGAGAGGGTATGCCCCTCCGGCACATCGAGCGTCGCGGTGTTGTCCCGGCCAAGGCGCACATCCCATACGTTGATGGGCGTGAACGTCCGGGCCGGCCCCTTGGCATCGCCATAGGCTCCGGCGATCACGCGCAGACTGCCGGCTCCGTTGCCCAGGCTCACGGTCGGGATGTCGGCCGCGAGCAGGCTCTGATAGCCGGGCTTTGCGGTCTTGTCCTTCGCCGGCAGGTTCACCCAGAGCTGCACCATCTCGAAGTCGCCACCCTTCGCCGCGAAGGCGGGGGAGTGATATTCCTCGTGGATGATGCCCGAGGCCGCCGTCATCCACTGGACATCGCCTGGCCCGATCACCCCGCCGGCGCCGGTGGAATCCCGGTGCTCGACCTCGCCATCATAGACGATGGTGACGGTCTCGAAGCCCTTGTGAGGATGTGCGCCGACGCCGCGCCGCTCGTTGGTCGGCGGGAACCGGGCCGGACCGGCATAGTCCAGCATGATGAAGGGACTGATGTGAGCGCCCTGGTCATGGTGGGACAGCATCGTGCGGACCGGAAATCCGTCGCCGACCCAGTGGCCGCGGGGTGCGCTGTAGATGCCGAGAATCTCTCTCATGATCGTGTCTCCTGACTTGGGACGGCGCCTGCTGGCGATCCCGTTGCGCAAAAGTTATGAGCGGGACAAAAAAAGAAAAGCTGCGTATTATCGACCGCACTGTCCCATATGCAGGACAATCATCCGTGCAGGATTTGAACGACTTCTACTATTTCGTCCAGGTCGTGGACCACGGAGGCTATGCCGCCGCGGGGCGGGCGCTGGGGATGCCGCGTTCCCGGCTAAGTCGCCGGATTCTCGAACTTGAGGAGCGGCTCGGCGTGCGGCTGCTCCAGCGCTCGACCCGCAAGCTGGTCGTCTCGGAAATCGGGCAGGAGTTTTATCGGCACTGCGTCGCCATGCTGGTCGAGGCGAATGCGGCGCGGGAGGCGGTGGAAAGGTCGCGGGCGGGGCCGCAGGGTCTGATCCGGGTCAGCGCGCCGCCGGCGCTCGTTTGCTTTGAGGTCGGCCCGATGATCGCTCGCTACATGGCGGCCTATCCGCGCGTGACGGTAGAACTCGATTCCACGTCCCGCCGGGTCGACGTGATCGGCGAGGGGGTCGATATCGCGCTGAGGGTCCGTTTCCCGCCGCTGGAGCAGACCGACCTCGTGATGCGGATCCTCGGAGACAGCGTCCAGCGGATGGTCGCAAGCCCGGGGCTCGTTTCCGGCTCGAACCTCCCGCGCGTGCCGGCCGACCTTGCCGCCATGCCCAGCCTCGATCTGGCTCCGTCTCTGCCACGGCATGTCTGGGATATGAACGGACCCGAGGGGGCATCGGTTCGCGTGATCCACAAGCCCCGCCTTGTCACCGACGATATGTCCCAGTTGCTCTATGCCGCGCTGGACGGCGTCGGCGTCGTCAAGCTGCCCAGCATGGTGGCTGATGAACACATCGCGGCGGGGCGGCTGGTGGAGTTGCTTCCGGGCTGGCGCCCGCGCAGCGGCATCGTCCATGCCATCTTTCCCTCGCGCCGGGGATTGCTGCCGTCGGTGCGGGAATTCATCGACTTCCTAGGGAAGGAATATGCCTCGCTGAAAAGGGCGGGTTCGAACGGGAATTCCGGGGTCAAGCAGTGATGTCGGCGTGATCGGTGTATCCCGTCGGGGCGGAGCAGGCCCCGGCGATCGTATGATATGCGGGAGGGCGGCCATCCTGAACCCGGCTCTCCTGTCTGCGATTGCCTGATCGAGGCCGGGGCGACCCGCGCCGGCGAGGTTTGATGGTGATGCGGATGAAGGCTGGGATTGGGTGGTGCCGCGCCAAGCGGGCCGGCCAGATGATTGCTTCGCGCCCGTGGCGCGTTACCATGTGCGCGGCGGCATGAAGCCTGCCCAATCCCCAGATCTGCTAGGAGGATTCTATGTCAGATCAAGGCAATCCGAACAAAACCGTTTCGACCATGAGCACTGGCGCTCCTGCACCCAGTGACCGCAACTCGCTGACCGTTGGCCCCGATGGTCCGATCCTGCTGCACGATGTGCATTTCCTTGAGCAAATGGCTCATTTCAACCGTGAAAAGGTTCCGGAGCGTCAGCCGCACGCCAAGGGCGCGGGCGCCTTCGGCACTCTCGAGACGACCGAGGACGTTTCGGCCTGGACGAAGGCTGCGTTGTTTCAGAAGGGCGCTCAGACCGAAATGCTGGCTCGTTTCTCGACCGTCGCGGGCGAGATGGGTAGCCCCGATACCTGGCGCGACGTGCGCGGCTTTTCGCTCAAATTCTACACCAGCGAAGGCAACTACGACCTGGTCGGCAACAACACGCCAATCTTCTTCGTGCGCGATCCGATGAAATTTCCCCATTTCATCCGCAGCCAGAAGCGGCTGCCGGATTCGGGTCTGCGCGACAACCACATGCAATGGGATTTCTGGACCAACAATCCTGAATCCGCGCATCAGGTCACATATCTGATGGGCCAGCGCGGCCTGCCGCGCACATGGCGCAACATGAACGGCTATGGCTCGCACACCTATATGTGGGTGAATGCGGGAGGCGAGAAGTTCTGGGTCAAATACCATTTCCATACCGAGCAGGGGATGGAGTTTCTGACCAATGAGGAAGCCGCCGCCATGGCCGGCGCTGATGCTGATTTCCACCGCCGCGATCTGTTCGACGCTATCGCGCGGGGCGATCACCCTAGCTGGATCCTCTCAGTCCAGATCATGCCTTATGAGGAGGCGAAGACCTATCGCATCAATCCCTTCGATCTGACCAAGACCTGGCCGCATGCGGATTATCCGCTGCACAAGGTCGGCCGGATGACGCTGAACCGGAATCCGGACAACTTCTTTGCCCAGATCGAGCAGGCCGCATTTTCGCCCGGCAATACCGTGCCCGGCATCGGCCTGTCACCGGACAAGATGCTGCTGGGCCGTGCCTTCGCTTATAATGACGCGCAGCGTAATCGCATCGGCACGAATTTCCACCAGTTGCCGGTGAACCAGCCCAAGGTGCCGGTGAACACCTACATGTTCGACGGTCAGATGACCTATCATCACAGCGGCAATGCCCCTGTGTATGTTCCCAACAGCGGCGGCCGTTCGTGGGCTGATGAGACCGGCCCGGCCGATGACGGGTGGGAGGCTGACGGCACCATGGTCCGCAGCGCCTATGTGCTGCGCAAGGACGATGACGATTTCAGCCAGCCGGGGACTTTGGTGCGTGAGGTCATGAACGACGCGCAGCGCACCGAACTGGTGAATCAGGTTGCAGGCAGTCTGCTTGGCGGCGTGCGCGAACCTGTTCTGGGCCGGGCCATCGACTATTGGAAAAGCGTCGATCCCGGCGTTGGTGCCCGGATCGAGGAAAAGGTGCGCCGCGGCAGCGCCGGCAAGCCGGCCGAAGGCATGGGCGAAGCATAAAGCCTATTGGCCTGCCCCGACGGGGCAGGCCAATTTCATAACCCGCGAGAAATCCGGTCCCATTAGGTTACGTCAGCCGTCCGCATTTCGGTTCGAGAGTTGATGACGCGCAAAGCGTAAAATGCAGGGGGGTGAAAGCAAGGCTGACATTCGATCCCGGCTGCCGGAGCTGCCTTTCATTCCGGGTGAGAAGATGTTAATGCGAGGCAAGGAGCAAGGTGTGAGCATCCTGACTCGCAGCAATCGAAAACTGATAAGGCCGGTTCTGTCGGTCGCGATTGCCTATGGCCTCGCCATTCAGATGCTTCTTGCTGCCGTGCTGGGTGGTCTCACGATCCAGCAGGCTATCGCCAGCGATGGTTATCCAGTTATTTGTTATGGCGCTTCGTCTTCGCAGGATAGCGATGACGGCTCTAAACAGACGCGGCTTCATTCTCCGCCATGCGTCATCTGCGCGTTGGGCGCCCTCGATAACGGGACCGGACCGTCCGTTGAACTGACGGTGAGACTTGAGACGCGGGCGGTTTTTGCAAGCCTGCGCAGAGACGATGCTGTTGTTGCACGGCTGCGTTCGCCGCGGATGTCGCAAGGACCTCCCGGGGTCTGACGTCCTGCTTTTTCCGACATTTCGAAATCACTAAGCGACTCATTCGTCGTGTGCGCTGAGCCATCACGCGCTCTCCGGTGAATGTGTTCGGCTGCCCCTTGGAGGCGCACTGATGAATCACGTCCGCAGTTTCCCGATCGTTTCTTTCCTTGTCTTCCTAGCCAGTCCGGCGATGGCTCATGTCACGCTGGAGCGGGGAGAAGCGCCGGTCGGCTCGCACTATAAGGCCACCTTGCGTGTGCCGCACGGTTGTGCGGGCGCGGCGACGAATACACTTCGCGTGCGGATTCCGGACGGGATGATCTCGGTAAAGCCGATGCCCAAGCCTGGCTGGAAGCTGGAAACGGCCAACGGCAGCTATGAGAAGTCTTACATGTTCCATGGCGCGCCGGTGACGGAAGGCGTGAAAGAAATCATCTGGTCCGGCGGCAACCTGCCTGATGCGCACTATGACGAGTTCGTCTTCCAGGGCTATTTGACCGACGATCTCAAGCCGGAGACCACCCTCTATATTCCTGCGGTCCAGGAATGCGGCTCCGCTGCCGAGCGCTGGATCGAAATCCCTGCGGATGGAAAAAGCGCCCGCGACTATAAGAAGCCGGCGCCCGCGCTGCGCCTGATCGCTAAGCCGTGACGACGTGCGGGGAGCCTCTTCAGGGCGGCTCCCCCGCCTTTCTCATAAGGGGAATGTCATGGTGAGGATCAGGGCGATCGCGCTGCTGTTCTCGGCGCTGCTGGTCGGGCAGGTCGTTGGCGTGTCTCCCGCTGGCGCCCATGCGGTTCTGATCTCTGCCGAGCCGGCTGATGGCAGCATGAGCCGGTCGGCTCCGGAGCAGGTCCGTCTCAGGTTCAACGAACCTGTCTCGCTGCTCCAGATGCAGCTGCGCTCGCCGGAAGGCGAAGCCACTCAATTGCGACCGGTCACCGATGGCGCAACCGTCACGGCTCCGCTGCCGGCCGGCTTGTCCCATGGCAGCCATGTCGTAAGCTGGCGCGTCGTGAGCAGCGATGGCCACCCCGTCGGCGGGTCCATGGTCTTCTCGGTCGGCAGCGCCAGCAACGTCGCGCCAACGGTGGCGTCCACCGGCCTCATGGTTCAGGCCGGCATCTGGCTATGCAGGCTCGCTCTTTACCTTGCGCTGTTCCTGGGAATTGGCGGCGCTTTTTTTCATGCCTTCTTCGAGATGCGTTGGTCCTCCGGCAAGGGTTGGACTGCGGGTTTCCTGATGGCTGGCCTTGCTGTCATTCCGCTATCGGTCGGGCTTCAGGGACTGGATGTCCTGGCGCTGCCGTTGGGTGCTCTCGTGCAGGCGCAGACGTGGCGGGCGGGCCTCCCGACATCCTATGGGGTGCTCGCCATCGTCGCCTTTGCGGCCTTGCTGGCTGCGTTGATCTCGATAGGCATGAAGCAGCGCCATGCCGCGCGAAGCCTGGCGGGCATTGCGGTTCTGGGAGCGGGCGTTGCACTGGCGGCCAGCGGGCATGCCAGCGCCGCCACGCCGCAATGGCTGATGCGCCCGGCGGTTGCCGTCCATGCCATGGGCGTCGCGATATGGGCCGGCGGCCTCGTTCCGCTCCTGCTGGCGTTGCGGAGTGAACATCCTGTCGCCGCCGGGCTTGCGCGCTATTCGCGCCATGTGCCCTTGGCCTTCATGACGATGCTGCTGGCTGGTGTGGTGCTGGCCGTGGTGCAGGTCGGTGCCCCCGCGCTGCTGTTCGCAACGTCCTATGGTCAGATTTTGCTGGTCAAACTGGTTCTGGTCGCCTGCATCGTCGCAATCGCAGCATGGCACCGCTGGCGGCTGACTGCCCGTGTCGTGACTGGCGACGGTGACGCCCGCCGGCGGATTGTACGGACCCTGGCGGTTGAAACTCTGCTAGTCGGCATGGTCTTTGGCGCGGTGGCCCTCTGGCGCTTCACACCGCCGCCGAGGGCAGTGTCCGTCGTTGCCGCGCAGGCGCCGGTGAATCTGCATTTTCACGGCGCGAAAGCGATGGTGGATATGATGATCGCACCAAGCCGGGTTGGGCCGGTCGCGATTTCGCTGATGACGATGACCGGCGATTTTCAGATCCTCGACGCGAAGGAGCTGACGGTCGCTTTCGCTCTGCCTTCGGCCGGAATTGAACCCATCGAGCGCGCCGCCGAGAAAGACATCGAGGGCCACTGGCGCCTCGATGGTTTTGCATTCCCTGCGGCGGGCCGTTGGACCGTGAGCGTCGATGTCCTCGTGAGCGATTTCGAGATCCTAAAGTTGAGCGATGATGTGGAGATTGCGCCATGATGAAGCTGGCGAGCCGACGAGACGCGCTGACCTGTGCCACCAACACATCGGCCTGCCGAAGCTTCGTAACGGTGCCGTGCGTCGCGCATGCGGCCCTTTGTCAATCGGCGAGGAAAGAGTTTCCATAGAACCTTGTATGAATAGCTGTATTTTTTTCTTTTCGCTGAAACCTCGGAGGTAATAGACTTATTTTCTTTTGCTGGTTGACGCCTAAATTCTTTTGGCTTCAATCGTCATTGTCCGGCTTCTGCTGGACCGCGGGATTTGATGGAGCAGCTTGCGCCGCGTCACCAAGAGCTAAAGCGGCCACGAAGTGTCTTCGTGGGCTCCTCCGTTGGAGATGGTGCGATGACGCAGATCAGCCTGCCGGGAATTTCCCTTCAAGAGAGCGTCGAACTCGCCTGTTGCGCGGGCATGGCGGCCGAGCGGTGTTGTTGCCGCCTTCGCTGAAGTTTCCGTCTCTTCCGAAATTTTGAAGTGGAGCGCCGGTGCAGCCGGCGGCAGGTCACCCATGCGCAATACATATCTCATTGAAACGCCGGCTGGTCCGGCTGGCATTCTGGTCCGTGAAAATGGCCTTTTTCATTTTTGCGCGGCCGGCTCCGCCTTCCACGCCCTTGAAGGCCAGATTTTTCGCCACCCCGACGAAGCGGAAAAAGCTGCGATCCGCCACGTGACCCGGCGTCATGTGAAATCGCGCGGCCAACGGTCCTGATCTCCAGTTCTCAAGCATGAAAGGATACACAACAATGATCCGCAGTCTGTTTGCAGCCGCTGTGCTGGCGCTCGCCATCGCGCCGGTCGCCGCCCAGGAAGCAGCTCCGAAAGGTCCGCTGGTGACTGCCGAATGGGTCGAGAAGAATCTCAACAACCCGAAGGTCCGCCTCGTCGAGGTCAGCGTCGAGCCTGGCCTGTTCGAGCGCGGTCACATCCCCGGCGCGCAGAACATCGTCTGGCATACCGACCTCGTCGACACCGTGCGCCGCGACATTGCCCCGAAGGACAAGTTCCAGGCGCTGGTGCGGAAGCTCGGTATCGACAAGGACACCACGGTGGTCCTTTACGGCGACAACAACAACTGGTTCGCGGCCTGGGGCGCGTGGGTGTTTGAAATCTACGGCATCGACAACGTGAAGCTGCTCGATGGCGGCCGCAGGAAGTGGGAAGCCGACAAGCGCCCGGTGGACAACCGCGTCGCTGCCGTCAAGGCAAGCACGCTTGCCCTTGCGGAGCCCAACGCCGCGCTGCGCGCGCACCTGAAGGACGTGCTTGCTGCGACGGAAGACAAGAAGTCCGTCATCGTCGATATTCGCTCGGCCGATGAGTTCTCCGGCAAGATCTTCGCGCCGCCCGGCTCGCAGGAACTCGCAGTGCGCGCCGGCCATGTGCCGACCGCTGTGAATGTGCCCTGGATCCAGGCCGTGAATGCGGACGGCACCATCAAGCCGGTCGAGGAACTGAAGAAAATCTATGCCGCCGTGGGCATCGACGGCTCCAAGCCGGTGATTGTCTATTGCCGCATCGGCGAGCGCTCCAGCCACACCTGGTTCGTGCTCAAGAAGGTTCTGGGCTACGATGTCCGCAACTATGATGGTTCGTGGACCGAGTATGGCAACACTGTCGGCCTCCCGGTCGTCAACGTGGCCGGCACGGTCTGGGGCGGCAAGTAAGCTCCCCGGCCCCGTTGAATAAGGGAACAGAGCGGATGTCCGATCGTCCGGCCGCAGGTCTGACACCACTCTCGACGGAGGCGCGCCTGCAAGGCGCGCCTCTCGCCGTTGAACCGGCGGCGCTGCGGCCCGTTTCGGTGGCCGCTGCCATCGTCATCCTCGCGGGGCTGCTGTTGGCCTCGGTGCAGACTTATGAGGGCGGCACTGGCGCGAAGCTGTCGCTCTCGCTCGCCTTCGGCACTGCCTTCGGCATCGTGATCCAGCGCGCGCGCTTCTGTTTCTTCTGCATGTTCCGGGATTGGTACGATCATCGCGATCCGCGCGGAATATTCGGCCTCTTGGTTGCGCTCGGTGTGGGCCTGCTGGGTTATTCCATCGTGTTCGGTGCGTGGCTGCCGGATGCTTCGTCCGGGCGGCTGCCGCCGGACGCTTTCATTGGCCCAGTCAGCTTGGCTTTGGTACTGGCGGGCCTTGCCTTCGGCGCCGGCATGGCGATCAGCGGTTCCTGCGTCAGCGCGCATCTTTATCGTCTCGGTGAAGGCTCGCCCACCGCGCCCTTCGCGCTGGTCGGCACCGTGATCGGCTTCATCGCCGGCTTCATGAGCTGGAATCCGCTCTATCTCGCTTTCATCTCCGGCGCACCGGTGGTGTGGCTGCCTGGCTGGCTCGGCTATGCCGGTACGCTGACGCTGGCTTTCTTGCTGCTCGGCCTTGTTGCCTATGCGCTGACGCTGCGGAGCAGCGGGCCGAGGGAGAGCGCTTCCGCGGACTCGCCATGGAAGCGCGTGCTGGTGGACCGCTGGCCCGCATGGCTCGGCGGCATCGCCGTGGGGGTGCTCGGCATGGCGAGCTATCTGCGCGTCGCGCCGCTCGGCGTCACCGCGGAACTGTCCAGCCAGGCACGTCTCGCGGGCGAGACGCTGAACCTGATGCCATTGCGGCTCGATGGCCTCGACACATTCCGCGGCTGCGTCACCATCATCCGCGATGCGGCCTTGTCGCCGAACGGCGCCTTCGTCATTGCCATGGTGCTCTCCGCCTTTGCGGCGGCTTTGGTGGCGGGTCAGTTCAGGCCGGCATGGCCGAGCGGCAGTCAAATCCTGCGCGGCCTCGGCGGGGGCGTGTTGCTCGGCTGGGGCGCGATGATCGGCCTCGGCTGCACGGTCGGCACGCTGCTCTCGGGCATCATGGCGGGCGCGCTGTCCGGCTGGGTGTTCGGCGCGGCGGTATTCGTCGGCATCGCCGTGATGCTCAAGATTGGCCGGCCGCTGAAACTGACAGTTTAGTCAGGACACCTGCCGGCCCTCTCGGGTCTCCGGCCCGGCTTGCCGGCTGGATCGCGCCCGGTTTTCCGCGCGGATGCCTCTTTCTATTAAGAAGTTTCATATGCAGCCGCTGCTGCGTTATGGAACCGCGGGGGAGGCGAAGCACTTCCTGCGGAGGTGCGACATATCTCCGAACAGCTTCCCATGACTTATCCAGAGCCGCCGTTTGCCGAACAAAAGCAGGTTATGCCCGGCGTCACTTCCAGGATGACGCCAGCGCCCGATCACGGTGAGTCGTCCTATAAAGGCTCGGGGCGGCTGCGGGGAAAGCGGGCCATCATTACTGGTGGGGAGAGCGGAATTGGCCGGGCCGTGGCAATCGCATTTGCGAGGGAAGGCGCGGACGTTCTGATTTCCTATCTTGACGAGCATGAGGACGCCAACGACACCACGTCTGCTCGTGGAAGCCGAAGGCCGAACGATCATCCTTGTGCCCGGCGACATTCAGAATTCGAGCCACTGCCACACCGTGGTCGAAACCGCCATTTCGAAGCTGGGAGGCATTGATATCCTGGTGAACAACGCTGCCCATCAGGCAAGCTTCAAGGATATCGAGGACATCAGCGACGAGGAATGGGAGTTCACGTTTCGAGTCAATATCCACGCCATGTTTTATCTGGCGAAGGCGGCAATTCCTCACATGAAGCCCGGAAGTTCGATCATCAATACGGCTTCCATCAATTCAGATGCGCCCAACCCGACCTTGCTGGCTTACGCGACCACGAAGGGGGCCATCCAGAATTTCACAGCGGGTCTGGCTCAGATGCTGGCCAGGAAAGGCATTCGCGCGAACGCCGTGGCTCCGGGGCCGATCTGGACCCCGCTGATCCCGTCGACGCTTCCCCAAGAAGCGGTGAAGAATTTCGGCAAGCAGGTGCCGATGGGACGACCGGGACAGCCTGCCGAACTTGCGACCGCATATGTCATGCTCGCAGACCCGCTTTCGAGCTATATTTCGGGTGCTACAATCGCCGTCACAGGCGGAAAGCCGATGCTGTGAGAGTCGTGCGATCCGGCTATCCATCATAGCGTCATCCAGGTTTAGCCTCCGGCAGGCGTACGGTCCCTCTCACCTCGATCCTGTCCACCGCTTTCTGCGGTGGGAACGTCGGGGTGATGACAGCTTTTTTGCCGTTTCTTATCACCTGCAACAAATACCGTCATTTGGCGTTAGATGGCATGGCGCCGGAATTCAATCCGACAGTCGGCCCTGGGAGTATTTCAAAATGACAGACTACACGCCCGCCACCCCGCGGAATCTTGGGGATCATGATGCACCTCATCTAAGCCCGGTTTCACCGGCAGACGACGCCCGAACGGTTCTAATCAACAACGTGTCTTGGGGAGCGGTCTTTGCGGGTGTCGTTGCCGCATTGGCCATTCAACTTGTTCTGAATCTTTTGGGAATCGGTATCGGGGCCTCGACGCTGGAGCCGGGAACCGGGGACAACCCCAGCGCCATGGCTTTGTCGGCAGGGGCCGGCGCCTGGTGGGCCGCGTCCGGGATCATTGCAGCTTTTCTCGGCGGCTATATTGCCAGCAGGCTTTCCGGGAGACCGAAGGAATCGACAGGTGGATGGCATGGCCTGATCGCCTGGGCGGCCACAACGCTTGTCGTGTTCTATCTGCTCACGACAGCCATAGGCGGCATCATCGGCGGAGCCTTCAATGCCGTGGGCGGAGCGCTCGGTGGCCTTGGTCAAACCGCGGCGACCGCAGCGCAGACGGCTGCCCCCACCTTGGCAACCACGCCGGATCCCTTCGCTCAGATCGAGCAGTCATTGCGGAGCGCGACAGGTGAAGATCCGGCTGCGTTGCGGGACGCTTCAGTATCGGCTGTGCGGGCCGTCGTGACCGGTGATCCCAGCCAGGCCGCTGATGCTCGCGAGCGCGCAGCGCAGACCTTGGCCAAGGCCCAAAACATTCCGGTCGAGGAAGCTCGCTCGCGAGTGAGCGAATACGAAAATCGATATCGTCAGAGTGTGGAGCAGGCGAAGCAGTCCGCGATCCGGGCTGCTGAAGTCACGGTCAAGGCCGTAACGCGCGGTTCGCTTCTCGCCAGTATCGCCTTGCTACTGGGAGCCTTCGCGGCCTATTTCGGCGGTCGTGCCGGAACCGTGGACCCAACGGTGAGCGGCGGAATATTCGTCATCAATCGTCGACCGAAGGACTGAGCTATCCTTCAAGACTTGCTCCGCAATCCGAAAGGGCTGCGGAGCCTGTTCAGAAATCGGAAAGCCTCGGGGGAGTTTTCGCGGGTCGAAGCAGCAGGTCAGGGCTTCGTTAGTTTATCGGACGTGTCAATTTCTCGAGACGTCTATAGCGCCAGAAATTCGCTGTTCCGGCATTGATTTGTGCGGCTGTCCTCCTTTAGACTTATCCGAAAAGGGGAAGCGGCATGCTGAGGTTCTGGACCGCTCTTTGTTTTTTCGCTCTCTTCGCCGGCGCAGCACAGGCGCAGTCACGCGGCACAGTGATCCTTGTGCCGGGCTCCGGGGGCGGCACTCCCAACGATTTTCTCGTGCGCAACCAGCATCGATATGAAGCGGCCGGATTTACGACACGGATCGCGGTGGGCAGTTCTGCGGTCCAAAGCGCGGCTGCCTCCGCGCGGGGTGGAAGGTTGTATGCAGTCGGCATGAGCGCTGGCGCGACCCATCTGGCAGAGGCGATTGCGCGCGGCGCTCGGTTTGATCGTGTTGTCTTTGTGTCAGGTGGGTATCTCCCTGCCTCTTCTGCCTCAGCCATAGGCTCGGGCGTCATCGCTTCTCTTGGCAGCCCCGCCCGACTGCCGCCGACGCTGGCAGTGCACAACCGCAACGACGCGTGCCCGAATACCCCGCCGGAAGGAGCCAGGCGCTTTGTCGCGTGGTCTCAAGGAAAGGCGCGTCTCCAGCTTCTGGCCAGCAGCGCTATGCAATCTCCGCCCTGTAGGGCGCGTTCGCCACACGGCTTCCTTGGAGCGGATGCCCAGGCAACGGGCGCGATCATAGGCTTTCTTCGTTGAGGCCATATCGTGACGTGCGGGACGGGGCCGCCGGCTGCTGTGCGGGAAGGTCATGGAATCGACCGGGAAGGGCGATGATCGTCCTGTGAAACACAGGGCGCGCTGACTGCTCTTCATCAACGTGAGTTCGAGAAATCGGAGATCGCAGGGGTCGGAGGGAGCTTGGAAGAGCGCTCGACGGAGCGCCAATTTCGACGCAGAACTCACGGTCTCGGCTTCAGCCAGAACTCTATTGAAGGTGAATCGATTCCGACGTTCGCCTCGTGTATCGAAAAGGTTCTGGGAAGAAGGTTTGGATTATCAGATGGCGGTCCGAAATCGGATATCGAATCCCGCTAACCCCACACCTGCCGCGCGATGGACACCACAAGCGCAAGCTTGCGTTTTTCCTCCTCCACGGTGAGCGGGTTGCCGTGCAGTACGGAGGCAAAGCCGCATTGCGGGCTGAGCGCCAGTCGCTCAAGAGGCACGTATTTGGATGCGGCATCGATGCGGGCAAAGATGGAATCCGGAGACTCCAATTCTCCTGCCTTTGTCGTGATCAATCCCAGCACGGCGGTCATATCTTTTGCGATAAACCGCAATGGTTCGAACCCGCCGGCGCGGTCGCTGTCATATTCCAGCAGAAGTCGATCGTATTTCAGCCCGTTGAAGCATGCTTCGGCGACAGGCTCATAGCTGCCTTCGCTGTGCCATCCGGACGCGCCGCCGTTGCCGCGACAAAAGTGCATGGCGAATGTCGTGCGGCTCCTGTCGATGCCGTCCAGGCAGGCGTTGTCGGCTTCAATATCCTCCCGCAAGGCCTGCTCGGGATCGATGCCCATGGCCCTCCACTGCGAGACGATGCTTTCCATCAGATAGTCCGGATAGTGCGGATTATCGATCTGGATATAGGGTGTGCCTTCGTCGACAAGGGCCTTGATCTCGTTCCGAATGACTTTGGCGACGTCGGCAAGCACTTCCGCGCGGCTGGAGTAGACCTTGAGCGTAGTCTGGGGGTCGAAAGCGCGTGCCACGATATAGGACGCGGCGGGGATCGTGACCTTGTAAGGCCGGCCTGCGGCGCATTCGCGCAGGAAGTTGGCTTCGTGCGCCGTGAATCGTTCCCTATGCGTGACCCTGCCGGTGATGATATTCCCGGTCGGCATGGGCACTGCGCCCGTTCGGTCGGACGATTGGCCCTGGGTGTGCCAACCCAGTTTGAGCGGTGCCTGTCCCCTGGTGAATCCATCGGTCCTGTTGATGAAATCCCCGACCCAGGCTTTCCGCCGGAATTCGCCGTCGGAAAGCACGTCGATGCCGATGTCGGATTGAAGCTTCACCGCATCCCGGATGGCCTGGTCCTCGATTCTGGCAAGTTCATCGCCGGGTAGGGCGCCACTCGCAGCGGCGACGTGGACGTCGATCAGGTTCGCCGGACGCAACAGGCTGCCGACGTGATCGGCGCGATAGGCAGGCTTTGAACTCGTCATAGAAAAAATCCGCGCTTGTCTGCGATGAGAACGTAAGGGTTATGTGGGAGTTGCTCAGGGAGCAGCGTGAAGGAAGGTGCCCTGCGTTTTGCCGCGTTCTTATCGGTATCGGGCCGCTGCTCCGCGCCTAAAGGCAAGGCGCGGAGCAGCGATGGGGTTGGCAAGCAGGCAGCGCTACTTCCATTGCAGGAAATTGAGTTCGATTCCCTGAGGACTCTTGTGACCCTCAAGCAGCTTCACATCCTTGGAATGGGCGATCGTCGCAGGAAGTCCGATCAGCGGCATCATATAAGCTTCCCGCGTGACATGATCGAGCGCTTCCCGATAGATGGCCTCGCGCTTCGTACTATCGATCTCCGAGCGGCCAGCAGCGACGGCATCGTACAGCTTCTTGTCGCCGATATAGTCGCGAGAGCTGTCGATGAAAAAGAAGCCCATTGTGGTTTCGACATCCGGCTGGGCGCCGCCGTTATCCCACTGGGTGACGGTGACCGCCATTTTTCCATCGGCCCGCTTCTGGGCATACACGCCGATCGTGCTGGAATCGACTTTCGCATTGACGCCGACTTTCTTCCACATGCCGGACACCGCTTCGGCGATGCGTATTCCGGGACCCCATGTCGCAATCGAGAGGTCGAATCCCTTGGCGTGGCCGGCCTCAGCCAATAGCTTGCGCGCGCCATCGGGGTCGTAGCTCACCGGATCGAGCGATGAGACACAGGCGACATGCCATTCGTGACACATCGCCTGCTGAAGCTTGTCGTTCTGTTGTTCCTTGGGCAGGAAGGCCTTGACCAGCGCGGGACGGTCGATGGCTTTCAGCAGGGCCTCGCGCACGCGCTTGTCCCGGAAAACCTCGATGCCGGTCCGGTTCTTGGTGTCGAACAGGACATAGGAGAAGGACACCGTCCTTTCGACCGAAACCTCGATATTGGGATTCATGCGCAGCGAATCGATCTGATCGGGCTCAACCTCGTAGACGATATCCTGCTGCCCCGACATCAGCCGCGCCATCTGGGTCTGCTTGTCGGCAATCGACATCAGCTGGATTCGCTTGACGGTGCCAGCGGGCTTGATGTTGCCCAGGGTGTAGCCGTCGAACTTCTCGTAGACGATTTCGCCCTTGGCCGGGTTGAAGCTGGTGACTTTATAAGGGCCGGTGCCGATGGGATTGCGTCCGAAGTCGCCCTTGTTTTCCAGCGCGCTGTAGACCTTCTTCGGGTAAACGGGCACATTCGCGGCCGTCAGCCGGTCCAGGAACGGCGCCATCGGCGTCTTGCTGGTGATCCGGATCGTGGTGGGATCGATCTTTTCCACCTTATCGATCCAGCCGTAGCGGGTATCCTTGAAGCGGAAATTGTTCTTGGGATCGACATAGGCTTCGATCGAATAGATGACATCGTCGGCATCGAGCGTGTCGCCGTTATGAAATTTCACACCTTGCCGAATCTTGAATTCATACGTTCGCGCATCAATGCGCTGAAACGATTCAGCGAGAAGCGGTTTGTATTCTCGCTTGGCCGCGTCGAAATACACCAGCGCGTCAAAGACGATGTTGGTGATGAGCGCCGTCTCCGGAGACGGATTGTAGATGTTGTCGATCAGCGGTACGGGCTGATAAACGCCGACGCGAATGGTGTCCCGGCTTTTCTGTGCCTGTGCGGGATAGGCAAGAGTCGTCGCAGCCAACACCGAAAGCAGTATTCGGATGCCCATGGCGTTCCTCCAATTGCTCGGTCTATGGATGGCGCCGAGTTCCGGATATTGATGGATAAGACCGTAGTTTCGTCAATCCCCAATACGCGCTTGAAAACCCGATTGATGCGGCTTTTTCGATTTCGGAAGCGGTGCAACTCCGCGATCAATTGCGGCTCTCCGGCGCGGTGATGTCGCGGACGCCGTCTCCCAGAAGATTGATGGCCATCACGAGCAGGAAAATCGCCGCTCCGGGGATTGATATCAGATAGGGCTTGAAGAACATGAAGTTGCGTCCCTCCGACACCATGAGACCCCATGACGGGGTGGGGGGCTGGGTGCCGAGGCCGAGGAAGGACAGCGCGGCTTCCACCAGAATGGCGATGGCCATTTCGAGCGTCGCCACCACCACGATGTGATTGGCGATGTTGGGCAGGATTTCCCGCACCAGAATTCGCAGGTGGGACGCGCCGCAGGCTCTCGCCGCCATGACGAAATCCGCCGAGCGGAGCTGTTGGGTGACGCTGCGCGTGACCACCGCATAGCGCTCCCAGAACAGAAAGCCGAGGATGCAGGTCAGGACAAGGATGGAGCTGCCGAGCATGGCGACGAGCGCCAGCGCCAGGAGCACGCCCGGGAGCGATAGTTTGACATTCACGAGATACATGACGACCGAGTCGACCCGGCCGCGGAAATAGCCGCCGAGAATGCCGAGGGTGACGCCGATGACGCCCGAGATGAACGAGGCTCCGAAGCCGATCGTCAGCGAAATCCGCGCGCCATAGATCATGCGGCTCAGATAGTCGCGGCCGAGCGCATCGGTTCCGAAGGGGTGGGCCCAGCTTCCGTTCTCCAGCCAGATCGGATCGATCATGCGGCGGCCGAGGTCCTGGTCATAAGGGTCGTAAGGCGCGATCAGCGGAGCGAAGACTGCGACCAAGATCATGGCGAACAGCCAACCGGAGCCGACGATCAGGCCGATATGCCGCCGGGCGCGTCGCCGCATCGACGCCCAGGGCGAGGGCCACAGCGGCTCGGCTGTTTCGGGTGCGTTCAGAGGCTCGCTTCTGCCAAGAATGGTCATGCTGTCATGCCAGCCGGATTCGCGGGTCCAGCCACGCGTTGATGATGTCGGAGAGAAAGGTCAGGCCGATATATGCGAAGGACACCATGACGATGATGGATTGCACCACCGGAAAATCCGCTCGCACGATCGACTGGAATGCCAGAAGGCCGAGGCCGTTCAGGGCAAAGACCGATTCCACGATGACGGAACCGCCCAGCAGGAAACCGAGCGTCACCGCCACAAGAGATACGACCGGGAGAATGGCGTTGCGCAGGGCATGCTTGAACAGCACCGAGAAGCGGGACAGCCCCATCGCGCGCGCGGTCCGGATATAGTCCGACCCGAGAACGTCCAGCATGCCGGAGCGGGTGATGCGCATGAAAGACGGCATCACGGTCAGTCCCAGTGTCGCGGTCGGCAGGATGAAATGCCAGATGGAGTCCGAGCCGACGAAGGGCAGCCATTGCAAGGTGACGCCGAACAGCAGGATCAGAAGAAGCCCGAACCAGAAATTCGGTATCGCTTGCCCGAACACCGCAACTCCCAAGGCGAGTCTGTCGAGCCATGAGTTGGCGCGAACCGCGGCGAGAACGCCGAGGGGGATCGCTAGAATCAGGGCGAAGGCGGTGGACATCAGCGCAAGCTGGATGGTGACGCCGGCTCGTTCGGAGATCAGCTGCGTGACAGGCTCGTTGGTGAACAGCGATTGACCGAGGTCTCCCTGCAAAGCCGATCCCGCCCAACGAAGATACTGGATATAGAGCGGCTGATCGAGCCCGTATTGCCGAGCGACCTCCGCGATCTGCTCCGGCCTCGCGTCCTCTCCCGCAAGCTGTTCGGCTAGATTGCCCGACATGCGGAGCAATGCGAAAGCCAGAATCGAAACGGTCACCGCCACCCAGGCCGCAACGATCAACCGGCGTAACAGATATGCGGACACGGATTTCCTCCCGGTTCGGCCTGGGCGGTTGTGCGCCCTTCAGCGGCCGATACGTTGGCTGATTCAGGCTGACCTCAGAGCTTTCGCTGACCTCCGTTTCCATACAAATGACATTCCACATCGCCGTGGTCGTCATGAAGCCGTATGGGAGCCTCGACGCGGCAGCGTTCCATGGCTTGCGCGCAACGCGGATGGAAATGGCAGCCGGGCGGTGGGTTGAACGGGTCCGCGAAGCCGGCTTGCAGTTGAAGGTCCGGCAAGCCCAATCCCGGCTCCGGCGTCAGCACGGCACGCATCAGAGCCTGGGTATAGGGATGGCGCGGGCGGCGCGTGACTTCGGCCGTCTCTCCGGCCTCCACGATCCGGCCCATATACATCACCGCGACCCGGTCCGCGACGAACTGAACGACGGACAGGTCATGACTGATGAAGATGTAGGTCAGCCCCAGGCGCTCGCGCAGGTCCAGCAGCAGGTTGAGGATTTGCGCCTGCACGGAGACGTCGAGCGCCGAGGTCGGCTCGTCGCAGATCAGGATGCGAGGATTGACAGCGAGCGCCCGCGCGATGGCCACACGCTGCCGTTGCCCGCCGGAAAGCTGGCCGGGATAGGTATGGGCGAAGCGGCCGGGAAGGCCGACCTCCTTCATCATGTCCCGGACGCGGGCCTTCCGCTCCGCCGACGTGCCGATCCGATGGACATCCAGCGGCATGCCGATGATCTGCGCCACGGTATGGCGCGGATTCAGTGAGGAATAAGGGTCCTGAAATACCGGCTGGAGAGACCGCGACATCCGCATGCGGTCGATCTCCGCCAGAGGCTGTCCCTCGATGACGATGGACCCGTCGGTCGGCTCCAGAAGGCCGAGAACCATGCGGCTCATCGTCGTCTTTCCGCAGCCGGACTCGCCGACGATGGCGAGGATTTCTCCCCGGCGCACCGACACTGAAACGTCGTCCACGGCGCGCAGGCTGCGGGCTTGTCCCCGCCACATGCCGCCGACATCGAACCGTCGCGACAGGTTGCGGCACTCCAGCACGGTATCGGGAACGGTCTCCGTCATCAGGCGGCTCCCGCGCGGATGGCCGATTGTGGCGGCGGGATCGCTCCCGGCGGCAGGACGCAGCGATAGAGGTGCCCGTCCTCCGCCGTCGAGACTGGAATGTCTGCCGCGCAACCGGCCCGCGCCTGCGGGCAGCGGCTGCGGAACTCACAGCCCCGCGTCTCGCCGATCAGCGAGGGCACTGTGCCCGGAATGGCCTGAAGTCTGGCGTGGCGGTCGTGTTGCTGTCCGCTCGGGAGGCAGGCCAGCAAGCCGTGAGTATACGGGTGTCTCGGCTGTGCGAAGATTGCCTCGGTCGGTCCAGTTTCGACGATCCTGCCGCCATACATGACCGCGACGCGATCCGCCACGCGGGCGACAACACCGAGGCTATGGGTGATCAGGATCAGCGCCGCGCCGAACTCGCGTTGCAAAGAGACGAGCAGCTGGAGAATCTGGACCTGAACCGTGACGTCCAGCGCAGTGGTCGGCTCGTCGGCAATGATCAGCGTGGGTTCGCAGATCAGCGCCATGGCGATCATCATGCGCTGGCGAAGGCCGCCCGAGAGCTCGTGGGGATATTGCGCGAGGCGCAGCCGCGGCGACATGATCCCGACGCGGGACAGGAGATATTCCGCGCGCTCGCGCGCCTGTCGCCGGCTGCCGGGCATATGCCGCAGATAGACCTCTTCGAGCTGATTCCCGATGGTATAGACCGGGTTCATGGAGGTCATCGGGTCCTGGAATATCATTCCGATCCGCTTGCCACGGAGCCGGGCCATGCCCCGTTCGTTGGCGGCGGTGACGTCCCGGTCTTCGAACAGAACGCGTTTTGCGCTGAAGCGGGCCGCTTTCGGCAGGAGCCGCAGGACGGCCAGCGACGTCATGGTCTTTCCGCAGCCGGATTCGCCGACGAAACACAGGGTTTCGCCTCGCATGACAGAAAAGCTGACGTTCGAGACCGCGTTAAGTTCGCCCGCCGCCAGGGGGATTCTGACGCTTAAATCCTCGACGGCCAACAATGGCGAAACCGACATCGCGACTGTGATCCTCCCGGACAGTCGCCCCATGGGGCGCTGCGTTGCGAAGCATCGTACAGCCTGACTGGAATTTGGAAAGGGGCAAATCAGGCCTGCGACTTGCCGCGGAAGTGCAGGAGGCTTGACGAATGCTTCTATCGGATGTCCGCCTTCATGAAACACTGACGTTCTCAGGCCGTTGAATTGTGACAGCGTCACTGAAATCCATCGCGCTTTTGACGCCATGCTATGGGCTTCGTGCTCGCTCGCAACATGCTGCATCGCGGCGTATCAACGTCCCATCGAGCGCTGGTTGCCGCCGAACTTGCGACGCTAAAGATCGGGGCCAATGGAACGCCAGAGGTCGGCCCGCGGGGCGAGCCGCCAACATGATGGGCGTCAGCGTGAAGCCGGTCAGCCACGCTGCACTCATCTCAACTACAAAACCAATCCGATGGAAACAAGTCTCGGCCCTGTCGATCAAAATGATGACGGTCTTTGAGCAGCCTTACGGCTTGTGCATATGAGCGATTATGGGGCATTTTCATGAGATTATGGTCGGTTGGCCGGATTAAGCGGGCAATTCTGACCAAGTATTTGCAGCGTGAGCTAGCTTGTACCTGTACCTGCCTTATACCTGTACCTGCCAAATTAGAACTCAGGAGGACAAATCGATGGCCGACACATATCCGATTGTGCGCGTTGCTGCAGTTCAGGCATCGTCGGTATTTCTCGACCGCGACGCAACAACGGAGAAAGCCTGCCGCTTGATTCGTGAAGCGGGGGCGGCGGGCGCGCGGTTCATTGTGTTTCCTGAGGGCTTCATTCCCGCTCATCCGCTTTGGTATCATCACCATGTTGCAACAAGTCCCAAGGCCATGCAGATGGCGGGCGATCTATTTCTCAATTCGGTTGAAGTGCCGAGCTCAACTACGGAGGCTTTGGCTCGCGCTGCGAAGGACGCCAACGCTACAGTCGTCATGGGAGTGTGCGAAAAGCGTCATGACACGATGGGCACCATGTACAATACGCAGGTGTTTTTTGGGCCGGATGGAACGTTGCTGGGCAAGCATCAAAAGATCATGCCGACAGTCGGCGAGCGTATAGTCCATACGGGTGGATACGGCGATACCTTTGGTGCGGTCCGGACCGATTTTGGTCCGATGAGTGCGCTGATTTGTGGAGAGAACACCAACCCGTTAGCTATTTTTGCGCTTGCTGCGGAAAACACCCGAATCCATGCGATGAGTTGGCCACCCTATATTGGGCCACAGGCTGTGCCGTTGCGTAATGTGGTGGAGATCAAGTCGAAGGCATTTGCTATGATGGCCGGAGCCTTTGTTGTGTCGGCCTGCGGTGCGCTGGATGATCAAACTTTGACGGTTCTGGAGTTGAACGCGGAGCATGCAGAGCGGCTTCGAAATCCTCTTTTTGCGGGTGGCAGTATGATTGTAGCGCCAAACGGCAATGTTATCAGCGAAGCACAGGGAAGCGAAGAGTGCATCATCTATGGCGATTGTGATTTGTCTTTGATAATTCATATCAAGATGCAGCAAGACCTGGTTGGTCATTATAACAGGTCCGATATTTTTCAGCTTCACCTCAACCGAACTGCGCCGCAGATCTACGCGACATATACCGGAATCGAAGGAGAAAAATCCAAGCAGCCGGCTCCTGTGTCTGAGAGAAAATTGCCGAGCTTAAATGCTCCATCTCCACTTCTCCCGTTCAACAAGAGTATCGTGGAAGAGAATTAGTCATACGTTCTTGTAATTTATTTAATTTATCCGAGGGAAGGCTCGTCCAATCGCGAATGCGAGCCTTGCCTCTCTTTGCTAGCTATCATTTCAGCTCAGTTTCTATCAAATGCGCGCGCAGCACGAAACGTAGCCATCGTGATTGGTGGCGGATTCGCGGGCATCGCGATCGCCGCTGAGCTCCCGATGAAAATGTGCGCTATTCTCGGCGATGATGCATCGGCGCGTGTTATCGTGATCGAGAAAGCCTCACGTGATTGGCCCTGAGTTTGGAGTAGATTCGCGTCCGGTCGTCACCAGGCGCTGCAATCGCAAAGCGTTGAATGTATGCTTAGTATTTCTGTGGAGTAAATTGACTCTGAGGGTGTCTACGCGACGGAGGGGAGGCGGGCCGAAGGTCTGCCCATAGTATGAGTCTAAAGTCTGCCCATAGTATGAGTCTATTGCCT
>DATMEW010000154.1:0-6162 GCA_035556495.1 Xanthobacteraceae bacterium
GGGCGAACAACCTTCCTGAGTTCAGCGGCCGAACTGAAGAGGGTTGCAGAAACCGCCAACGACAATGCCGAAACCTTAGTGCGCTAGATTGAAGCGCCTCCGGAGCCAGAGCGATCCTTCCCCGGCCGGTTCTGGCTCCGGCCCTCCTACCCCCTTCACGAGGCAGCTGTTCAGGCCAGCGGTGGAGCCTTGGCTTTGGACTTCGGCGCGGCATCGGGCGCAGGCGGCGCGACGGGCTCCACGCTCATCTTGAGCTGGCCCTGCGCGACTCCAGCGACGGCCTCCATGTGCCGCGCGACACGCGCGCCCATGCTGGGCGGGATGGAAACGCCTTGCGCCTCGGCGCGACGCATGAATTCGAGCAGCGCGATTGCGGTTTGTGGGTCCATAGTCACTCCTCGCTGGGCTGGTGCTGATAGATCGGGAATGGCGGTCCGGGCGGACGCGCCGCGACGATGGCATCGAGCGCGACGATGTCCGTGAGGTCGGCCAGCGACGTCAGCTCAGACGTCTTAATCCGATAAGGATCACTCGCATCCATGCGCGTGCGGCCCTCGACCACATCACCGATAAACACCTCCCACACGGGATCGTCGCCAGCGATATCGCACTGGACGCGCCAGATTGCCTTGGTCATGTGATCGCCCCTTATGCTGCGGTCTTGTCGAGCTTGTAGGTCACGCCGGAAAGGCGGATCAGTATGTCCGTTCCATCGGACCATAGATCGCCGTCGTTCGGCGAAGTCGGCGAGACGCCGCCCGGCAGGCTAAAGCCGGAGCGTTCGGCATTTGAGGCCGACGCATAAAGCTTCCCGAAGACGACAACGCCGGTCGAATTGTAGCCAGACCGAAGGAACCGCAACGCGCTGGTTCCGGTCGACTCGTCGTCGCTCATCGCTTGAAGCCAATAGTCGCCGTTAGGGTCCGCGAACCATCGCCACTTCCTCTGGTTGAGCGGAGCGGACAACGCATGGAAATCAATCGCTGGATAGACTGCTCGAAGTGACGAGGACGAGGATTCGAACGAGGCAGCGTATACGCCTTCGCCAAAGTATCCTCGGCCGCCGATGCCAATGCCGCCTGGCGTGCGCACCGAACCGGACGTTGTGTTGATCGCGGGAACGGCTTTTGAGAGATAGAGTTGTCCTTGCCTGGTTAACTCCATCACGTTGTCGGGATCGGCCGCAGCACCATTGACACTAGCGCTGGCGGTGATGCCCCACAGCAACGAGCCAGTCGATCCCGCGAAATAATGAAAGGCTCCATAGGTCGGCGTGGATGGGTGACCGACCGTCTCCCATCGGCCATCGACAGGATCGAACGTCAGGCCGAAATTAAGATACCCGCCGTTCGCGCCGTACGGACTCCAAAACAAAACTCCGCCACCCATATGAAGATCGGCGTTGCCCATATCATCGCAGATTGCCAAGGTTGGATTGATTATCCAGAAAGACTTGCCCGGGACCGCGCGCCATGCCCGAGATAGGACGAAGATCGATCATACTGTTGTGCAGCAAAATCTGATACGCGCCGCCGAGAGAAAAGCCCAACCTGTCCGGTCCATCCGAAAACATGCCGGTGTCTCGGTCACCCCAGAAGGAATAGCCGGGAACACCTTGGACACCGGTCGCCGCGTAAAAGACCGGCAACCCGCCGGACGTGGCAATGATGTCCTCCCACGCCCCCGACAGCCAGCTTTGCAGCCGGAACTGATCCGTCCCGAGCGTGCCGTGCCGAAAGCGCTCATTGCCGCCGGTTCGATAGCGCACCTCCGCATAGTCATCCGCCGCGATCTTATCGAGCGTGATGCGCCGGTCATCGCCTGCTGCCGTGACGACACCGCCATACTCGTTGAGCAGTTGGCCGACGAGGCCCGCCAGATATTCTGGCATCTGGGCATTCTGACTGGTCTGGAAGACGATGAATTTGCTGCCGCCTGCCACGTCAGCCTGCAACGGCGGGTACACGGTAATGCTTTGGGGATCGGTCTTGCCAGTGATCAGGTAGCGTCGTGCATCGGCGGCCGACGCATTATCCGCGCCGAACGCGATCTCGGAGCCGATCAGCGCATAGGTAAATGCGCCTGTCGTGCCCGTGACATTGCTGGAGCCCGACGTGCCGGACGCCGTGCCAAGGTTATATAGCCACATGACCTAGTTCCGCAGTTCGATGATGCTCAATGATCCACTTGTTGCCGGGCCAGCGAACCCACCTGTGTAAATCTGGAACGTGTGAAATCCAGCCGATAGACCGGTAACAACCTTTGTCAGATTCACCGGCCCTGACGCATCAACCAAGAAAAAGCCGTTGCCGGTATCATTCCGCCGATCATTCCATTGCCACGTCGTGTGCAGCACACCATCAACGTAAAGATGGAATGTGATCTGACCGGGTAGCCCTGGACCAGCAATATCGCCCGAGCTCAAAATGTTCGTTTCATAAATGACACGCACCGCTCCCTTAGCGACCTCGAATGTTATCCCGACGATCAGGCCGGTAGTAAAACGACCATCAAATGGACCGTGGGTCCCGAACTCTTGCTTTGTCGCCGATCCAGCAATCAACTGATCGATGCCGACGCTCCCGACCTTGAGTTCGCGCGCACCAATCGAATCGGCGTCGAGATATCCCCTGATGACGGTGCGCGGCACGCCCTCGATCATCTCGACAGCAAAGACGGCGACCGGGTCCTCATCTTCGTCGTTCAGCGCAATCCGGAACTTGTCGGCGCGGATTGCGAAGATGCTGCTCGACCCATCCGAGTAGGCACGCATACCGGCGATATTGCCGTTGGCATCGACCTCGATGATGTACGATGCCGTGAGCTTGCCATCGATGTCGGAGACGGCCTCGGCGACGGTCGTCACGGTCGATGACAGTCCGCTGACGGTGCCGGAGAGGCTGGTGATCGCAAGCGTCCGTGCGGTCGTCTCGTCGCTCAGCGACTGCCCAAGCGTCGAGATATCGGCCGTGTTCCCGCTAACTGTGGTCGTCAGGCTGGTGATCGCGAGCGTCCGCGCCGCAGTCTCGTCGCTCAGAGCTTCGCCCAAGCTGGTAATCGCCGCGCTGTTCGCGCCGGTCGCGCCCGAGAGCGTGGTGTACTGCGTTGCCCGCGTCTCCGTCTCAGTCGCCAGCGCCTCCTGGGTGGACTGGATCGCGGCGGCATTGTCCCCGACCGCCGCGCCGAGCAACGCATCTCGCTCGACGCTCGCCTCACGATCCGCGACTATCTCGGCTCGCAGCACGTCCTTCGCCCCGGCAACCGCATTGGCCGCTCCCGCCTCCACGGTCGTGATCTGCTCTGCCAGCGCGTTGCCCTGATCGTCAAACCGCTCCGTGATCTGTTCTGTGACGCGGGCAAATGAACCCTCCTGCGCCGCTTTGTTGCGCACGGTCTCCAGCAGCGCCTGCAAGCCTGAGATGCCCGCAATGCCCCGCATTGCGAACATTTCGTCGCGAGTCGCCTTCATGATCGAGATTGCCGGCGGCACCTGCTCGAGCAGCTCGCGCAGCTCGGCTGTGATCGCCTGCCAATCCACACCGCCCGGCGCGACCGTGAGGCTCTGCGGCACCACATGGTCCGCCCCCGCCGTCACCTCCTCCCAATCGGTCCACGGCGTATCGCGGACAGGCGTTGTCTCCAGCTTGGCGCGGACCTCATAGGCGGTGCCGGCCTGGATGCCGTTGGAGATCATCGCCATGCCGGCGGACGGCACCGGCGCGACGGTCTCGACAGCGTCGGTCTCACCCACCTTGCGGTGCTGAATGATCAGCCGGTCCACGGCCGGCGCCGTGATCGGCGTCCATGTGGCCTTGATGGCGGGCTGCACGAGCCCGCCCGTGCCGGTGAGCTGGGCCGTCGCGGCCGCGAAATCCGGGACCTCGGTGATGATCTGGCCCGGGTCCGGAGACACGCCTGGCGCGAGCGGATCGAGTTCGGCCGCCGTGGTCCAGGCAAAGACAGAGCCGGCGATCTGGCGCCACGCCAGCGTGACGGTGTGTTCCGGGTTGATGGTCGCGCTCTGGATCTCGACCGTCATGTCGCCATAGCGGTCGGAGTTGTAGGGGATCCAGTCGCCGGGCTGCACCGCGATCCAGCGCGCGCCTACCGTGCAGGATCCGTATGCCTGCATCATCGAGCGCCGACGGATGACCTCGGCCACCCGCTGGGCCTGCGATCCGCTGTGGATCTGGGTCAGGTCGATATGCTGGGCCAGACGCTCGCCCATCGCCGCGTCATCGGTAAGGCTCACACGGCCGGGGAAATCGACGCTCTCCCATTTCTGCTCGGGGTCGCTGAACTTCCCGAAGATGGCGGTCGCGATCTCGCTCCGTGACCGGTACCGGCTGAAGGTCGTCTTCTGGCCGGCCAGCATGTCGTCATCGGTCAGCGCCAGGTCGGAGATCACCGTCTGGGCGACGCCAGCGATGGGACCGAACTGCCCTGCCCGCTCCAGGCTGTGACCCGCCATGGCGTCCCGGATGGTCTCCAGCGCCTCGCTATGCGGGCGATCGTCGGAGACGATCAGGCCGACGCGATAACGCGGTTCAGTACCGCCCTCCTTAAGCGACACCTCCTCATCGCAGGCATTGGCCGCGGCGATATACATATCGTTGATGAGATCGGACGCCGGCACCGACATGCCGAGCACGCGCTGGCTGCCGGCGTAGATGCCGCGGCGGTAGTTGTATTCGATGATGGACGGGTTCGCGGACCACTCGTAGGTGGCCGGCTGGCCCCAGCGGTGCGATCCGGACCCGCCCGGGACCGTGGAGTCCTTGCGCAGGTCGTAGAGCTTCTTGCCCCGTAGCTCGACCCGGATATTCGGGACGCCGGTCAGGCCCCGGCCCTCGTCATAGAGTTGCGTTACAGAGATGTAGCAGACGCCCCGGCCGCGATGGTTCGATGTCCAGCGTCCCGGTGGAGTGGCGTGCGTGACCAACTCGGTATCGGCGACCTGGTCCCAGGCCCCAGAAAAGAACCTGATCCTGATCCGGGACCGGTTGCCGATCTCGAGGACCTCATAACCCTTGATCGCCTGCACCTCTGCTTCCGGGACCAGTGTACATTCCGTGCCATTGATCCAGATCCGGCTGATGCCATCATGCTCGCCGTCGCCCAGGACATGGACGGTCTGAAGATAGATGTTCTCCTGCTCGTCATTGGCGCCGTAGGTGTTCCAGTAGACGACCTGTCCTTCGGTCGCGACGAGGCCGAGGGCGGCCTGCCGGGGTACGGCGCCGCCATACTGAATGGTCAGTTCCGAACCCGACGAGCGACGGGTCTGGGCCTGTTCCTTGGGCTGCTGGCGGGGCGCAAGCGCGGCCGAGACCGCCGACAGCGCCAGCGAGGCGACGAGCCCAACGACGACCTGCCCGATGTTGATCGCGGCGATAGCTCCGGCGATGGCCATGCCAAGGGGCGGCATCGCCTGTGCCGGTGCGGCAAGGCCGCACAGCATCGTCCCCGCGAGCAGGGTTATGCGCAGTCGTTTAAGGATCATCGATCAACCGACCTTGAAGGCCCGCACCATCTGGGACCGGGCCACACGGAGCATGCGGCCATCCCGATCCTTGCCGATCACCTCGGCGCCGATCACCACGACGCCGGCATCCCGGCCATCCACATCGATCACGCCCACGTCGCCGCGGCGGGCGAAGGCAGGCGGGATCTCTGGCAGGCGCGCCGCGAAGGCATCGCCGATATCGTCATGGCCCTGGGCGGCCAGCCGGCGCAGGTAATCCCGCTCATCCGCGCAGCCGCGCTGGTCCGGACAAGGATCCTCGCCCGTGATCGCCTCGACCACGTCCGCGGCTAGGTAAACGCAGTTGCTCTGACCCCATGTAAACGGCAGCCGGGAGTGTCGCTCCACCACGGCGGCGAAGCGCGCCTCCCAATCCTCGCGTCGGGTCATGGGCGATTGGCTCCGGGCAACCACGAATGCGGGAACACCTGCCCCGGAGCGGCACGGCCGTAATAGATCTGCTCCGTATTGACGACCGCCGCGTGCTCGAAAAACAGATCGTCAGGATCCATGGCGCGCTGATCGGCGTCGGACCTGGTGCGGTGCCCGGTCCGGGAGTGATCGAGGGAGCGCGGCTCCAGCGCGCCGACGAGCACATAGTCCCTGCCGACCGTCTCGTCATGCTCGACCTTATCGAT
>DATMEW010000155.1:0-3114 GCA_035556495.1 Xanthobacteraceae bacterium
AAACGTTGACTCATTCCAAAGCGGATGTTCCCTATACCCCGTCAGACAAGGGCGGCCCGGCCCGTGCAGGACGATGCCGCTTTCGCCGGAAAGAAACAAAGCCGAGATGGAAACGCCGCTGTCTTCCCAAGCCGATCGTTCCGACGGCACGCATCTGCGGACAGCCGATAACGCCGGCAACTTCGACCATGACGAGGCGGTTGCGCGCGCCCGGCGTCTTGCCGCCGTGATCCGCGAAGGCGCAGAAGAAGCAGACCGCACGCGCCGGGTTTGCGATGCCAGCATCGCCGCGCTGAAACAGGCCGGCCTGTTCCGGCTGATGGCGCCGCGGGCCTTCAGCGGCGCGCAGCTCGGTGTCGCGACGCTGGTGGAAACCGTGGCCGAGGTCGCGGCGGCCTGCGCCTCGACCGGCTGGGTCTATGGCGTGCTCACGGGACATAGCTGGATGGCGAGCCTGCTTCCCGCGCAGGGACAGCAGGAGGTCTTCGCCGATCCGGATGCGCTGATTGCTTCCGTCGTCCGTTTCGGCGGCGAACCGCCACGGCGCGTGCCGGGCGGCTTTCACATCCGCAACGGCGCGGGCAAGTTTTGCAGCGGCATCGACCATGCGGACTGGATTCTGCTGGGCGTGACAGTGGAAGAAGACGGCGCGGCTCCGTCGCCTTATTATCTGCTGGTGCCCCGCGCGGTCGCAACGGTGGAGGACGACTGGTTCACCATGGGCCTGCGCGGCACCGGCAGCCGCTCGCTGCGCATTGCCGACGCCTTCGTGCCGGACCATCGGGCGGTGGCCATTTCGGATATCGCGAGAGGCATGGCGCCCGGCGCGCTGCTGCACGACGCGCCGCTCTATCGTGTGCCGTTTCCGGAATTCCTGCCGTTTCCTTTGGCCGGCGTGCCGCTCGGCATCGCCCGCGCGGCCGTCGCCGCCTTTGCCGAGAGCGCCAAGGTGCAGGCCGCGGCCGCGGCCGGGGATGCCGCCGCGGGCAGCTTTCTGCTGCGCCTGTCGAACGCCAGCGCGGAAGTCGATGCCGCGACCGCGCTGGTGCTGCGCAATGCGGCGGAGATCGACAGCCGCGCCGATGGCGGACAAACGCCGGCGCTGGACCGGGCGCGCTATGTCCGCGACATCGCCCATGCCGCGAACCGCTGCCGCGATGCGGTCAATTCGCTGTTCGAGGCGAGCGGCGGCAGCGCGATCTACGATTCGTTTCCCTTGCAGCGCCTGTGGCGGGACATCAACGCGGCCGCTGCGCATAATTCCTTTCTGCGGGATCGCACGGCCATGCCGTTCGGCCGCGCGATGCTCGGCCTGCCCGACAGCGGGCGCGACCGGATCGGCCATTGAGCGCAACGCAACGGACGGAGACTGCCATGACCGTATGCCTCTCCACCAACGGGATGTCCGTTTACGAACTCGCCCGCGCGCCGGTGAAGCTGCTGGTCTCGACCACCCATGGCGTGCGCGTGCTTGAACGTGACGGCGCGGGCGCGCCATGGCGCATCACCGGCCATGTGCTCGACGGCAAGCATGTCAGCGCGATGATGATCGTTCCGGGCGGCGGCATCTTCGCCGCGGTCCATCACGGCGGTCTGTTCCATAGCGCCGACGATGGCGTGACATGGGAGCAGCGCACGGACGGGCTCACCATCGCGCATGTCTATTCGCTGGGCTATCGCGTCCGGCCGGAAGGCACCGTGCTCTATGCCGGCACCGAGCCGGTGTCGCTGTTCCGGAGTTTCGACAACGGCCTGAACTGGGAGGAACTGCCGGCCATCGGCAAGGTGCCCGGCCACGAGAAATGGACCTTTCCGCCGCCGCCGCATTTCGCGCATACCAAGAATTTCATGTTCGACCCGCGCGACCCGGACATCTTCTATGCGACGGTCGAGCAGGGCGCGCTGCTGAAAACCGCCGATGGCGGCGTCACATGGCGCGAACTCGGCAGTTTCTATCGGTCGGACGATGCCTGGTATAAGGACGTGCATCGCGTCGCGGCGCATCCGTCGAATCCCGATGAACTCTATATGGCGACAGGCATCGGCCTGTATCGCAGCGACGATGCCGGCGAGAACTGGACGCGCCTCACCGATCCCGGCTTCCGGATCGGCTATCCCGACCAGATCCTGTTTCCGCCGGGGCCTGACGACGTGATGCTGATGTCCGGTTCGGAATCCGACCCCACCGTCTGGCATACGTCTCATCACGCCCATGGCACGGTGATGCGCTCGCGCGATCGCGGCGCAAGCTGGGAGGATGCCTCAAGCGGCATCGTCGGCGACGGCCGCGCCAATATCGAGGCGCTGAACATGGCGGTCTATCCGGGCGGGGTTTCGCTGTTCGCGGGCAATACGGACGGCGAGGTGTATGCCAGCGACGACCGCGCCGGGAACTGGAATCTCATCGCGCAGGGTCTGAAGCCGATCTCCAAGGGGCGCCACTTCCGCAATCTGCAACCCATGACGGGCTGACCTGTTCAGCCGGCCGCGGCACCTGAATCAACAAACGCGAGCCCATCGATGACGCCGACAGGGACGCCGGGATGCGCAAGCCTGCCGCGCGGGCCGGGCGCTGGCGGTGGCGGCCACGATATTCACTGGATCAACAGGACGACACGACCGATGAAGCGAAGCGAAGACCGCATTCTGACAACTCATGTCGGCAGCCTGATCCGGCCCGATGCCCTGATTGCCGCCGCGAAGGACCATGGCCCGGGCAACGAGACCTACGAACGGGAGCTGACCCGCAGCGTCGCGGATATCGTCGCCGCGCAGGCGGGCGCGGGCGTCGATGTCGTCAACGACGGCGAGTTCGGCAAGTCCGGCTGGGCGGATTATATCCTCGAACGGGTCAGCGGCTTCGAGAAGCGGCCGGATACGCTCTATCCCGCCATTTGGCTCGGCCGGGACCGCATCCGTTTCGCGGAATTCATGGCGGAACATTTCCCCCGCGGTGTGAAGGGCACTCCGGGGCGCGCCTGCGTCGGCCCCATTGTCTATCATGGCCATGAGCAGGTGCGGCGCGAATTGCGGAATCTGCGCGCGGCCGTGGACGCCACCAGGGTCGAGGATGCGTTCTTCACGGCGGTCGCGCCGGCCAGCGTCGGCTATGAT
>DATMEW010000156.1:0-60840 GCA_035556495.1 Xanthobacteraceae bacterium
GAGGGCTTCGCGCAGGCTGGTCCGCTGCTTGAAGACCAACAGGCTCATGGCCTGCGCGAACAGCACCTCCACCAGCGCGAGGGTGCGCACGCTGGCGGCGGTGGCCAGCGCGAAAGCCAGAAACCAGAATTGCGACGCGGCAGCGCCAGTGAAGCCCGCAAGCAGCGAGGGCCGCCATGCGCCGGCAATCGCGCGCAGCACCTGCGGAGAGCGCACCAGCAGATAAGCCGACAGCAGCGTGGCCTGCAAAACCAGCCCCACCGCCAGCGTGAAGGTGGCGGCCATCACGAATCCCACATCGCCCAGCGTGAGGATCGCGCCGCGAAATCCGACGGCGGACATCGCGAACAGCCCGCCCGCCAGCAGGCCCAGCAGCGTCGGCGTGACGCTGCCGGCGGCGCTGCTTCGCGAAGCACGGAACGACATGGCGAAGACGCCGGCCGTCGCGATCCCGATCGCCGCGATCATCATCGGCGAGAGCAGATCGCCGAGAAAGACGAAGCCGAACACCGCCACCTGAATCGGCTCGGTTTTCAGATAGGCCGTCGTCACGACGAAGGAGCGGCGGTTCATCACCGCCAGCATCAACGCCGTCGCGACGATCTGCATGAACGCCCCGGCCAGCACCCAGGGCCAGAAGACGGCCGGCGGCGCGGGCAGCGCCTGGCCGGACACGACCAGCACGCCGGCAAGAAACACCAGCGCGAAAGGAAAGCCGAACAGGAAACGCACATGGGTCGCGCCCACCGTGCCAAGCTCGGCGGTGAGGCCACGCTGCATGACATTGCGCGCCACCTGCCCGCCGGCGGCGATCAGCGTGAAGGGAATCCAGAGCCAGGAAGGGTCCACCGCGTCGGACTCCGGCAGATCAATGGAGGAAGATCGGAGGAGGAAGATCAGTGGGCGATCAATGGAAGATCACGCCGCCGGCTTCACCGCCGCCAGCATATAGTTCACATCCATGTCGGACGACAGTCTCCAGCGGTCGCCAAACAGGTCGTAGACCACGCCGGACTGTTTCACGACATGCAGCCCGCCCTTCTCGATGGCGATCTCCAGTTCGTTCGGTGTCACGAATTTGTCCCACTGGTGGGTGCCGCGCGGCAGCCAGCCCAGCACATATTCCGCGCCGACGATGGCCAGCGCAAAGCTCTTGACGGTGCGGTTCAACGTCGCCGCCACCATCAGGCCACCGGGCTTCACCATCTCGGCGCAGCGGCGCATGAACAGATCCTGATCCGCCACATGCTCGACCACTTCCATGGCCAGCACGATGTCGAAGCGCTCGCCGGCATCCGCCAGCGCCTCCGCGGTCGTCGCGCGATAATCGATGGACAGGCCCGAACGCTCCGCGTGAAGGCGTGCGACGGCGATGTTGGTCTCCGACGCATCCGCGCCGACCACCGCCGCGCCGAGCCGTGTCAGCGGCTCGCAGAGCAGCCCGCCGCCGCAGCCGATGTCGAGCAGCCGCAGCCCGCTCAGCGCATCGAGCGCCTTCACATCGCGGCCGAACTGCGCACAGGCCGCTTCCTTGACGAAAGCCAGCCGCACGGGGTTGAACTTGTGCAGGACGCCCATCTTGCCACGCGGGTCCCACCAGGTATCGGCAAGCCGCGAGAACCGCGCGACTTCGGCCTCGTCAACGGTGGTAGCAGTGTGTGCCGCTGCGCTCATGCTCGATCCTCGTCCATCCCTCACAGATATCGGCGCGGGCATGGACTGGCAACGCGGACGCAGCACCAACGCCGTCCGACACCGGCATTTCCTCGCCATGATGCGGATTTATTAGAACATAACAAGAACAATCAGATGCGCGGCGGAAACCGGAAAATCCATCCCGATGCCGCCAGATGCAACCACTCCGGCGGGCGGCTGGATTCTTCGGCGAGCCATCGGGAAAGCGGGCGCCGCACCACCCGCCGCCACGGTTGCAGCCATGCTGCGCCGCCGGTAAGAAGAGCCGCCCTTCGCGAAAGCGCGGTTTAGCGATTTCGCCTTGTCCCGCCCGCCCGGAGAGTTGTCAGCCCGCCATGGCCCGCCTCGTGATGAAGTTCGGCGGAACATCCGTCGCCGATATCGACCGCATCCGCAACGTCGCCCAGCATGTCAAACGCGAGTTCGATGCCGGGCATGACGTCGCCGTGGTGGTCTCGGCCATGGCTGGCAAGACCAACGAACTCGTGGCGTGGTGCCGCGATGCATCGCCCTTCCACGATGCGCGGGAATACGACGCCATCGTCGCCTCCGGGGAGCAGGTCACGTCCGGCCTGCTCGCCATCGCGCTTCAGGCGCTCGACATTCCGGCGCGCTCCTGGCAGGGCTGGCAGATTCCGATCGAGACCTCGGGTGTTCATGCCTCGGCGCGCATCCTCGACATCAACGGCGAGGAGCTTGTCCGCCGGTTCGGAGAGCGGCGCGAGGTCGCCGTCATCGCCGGCTTCCAGGGCATCCATATGCCGACCGGGCGGATCACCACGCTGGGGCGCGGCGGGTCGGACACCTCCGCCGTCGCCATCGCGGCCGCCATCGGCGCGGAACGGTGCGATATCTATACGGATGTCGACGGTGTCTACACCACGGACCCGCGCGTCGTGCCCAAGGCGCAGCGGCTTAGCAAAGTCGCTTACGAAGAGATGCTGGAACTCGCCTCCCTCGGCGCCAAGGTGCTACAGGTGCGCTCCGTGGAACTGGGCATGGTTCACAATGTCCGGGTGTTCGTGCGCTCCAGCTTCGACAAGCCGGAAGACATCGATCCGCATGGCGCGCCGCCCGGCACGCTGATCTGTAGCGAGGAAGAAATCGTGGAACAGCAAGTCGTCACCGGCATCGCCTTTTCCAAGGATGAGGCACAGGTTTCCCTGCGCCGCGTGCAGGACAAGCCGGGCGTGGCGGCGGCGATCTTCGGCCCGCTGGCGGAGGCCAACATCAATGTCGACATGATCGTCCAGAACGTCTCGGCGGACGGCAAGACCACCGACCTCACCTTCACCGTGCCGGCGGCGGACTATGCCCGCGCCAGCGCCGTGCTGGAAAAGGCCAGGGGCGACATCGGCTATGAGCGGCTGGACGGCGCCACGGAAGTGTCCAAGGTCTCGGTGATCGGCATCGGCATGCGCAGCCATGCCGGCGTCGCAGCGGAAGCCTTCAAGGCGCTGGCGGAGCGCGGGATCAATATCCGCGCCATCACCACATCGGAGATCAAATTCTCGGTGCTGATCGATGCCGCCTATACGGAGCTGGCCGTGCGCACTCTGCACAGCCTCTACGGGCTGGACAAATAAGACAATAAGACAGGCGCAAGCGCGCCTCCTCCCGTCATGGTCCCGTGTTTCCGGCTGACCGCGCCCATTGCGTGATAGCGGATGGAAGTCCGGGTCGTGCTGTCGCGGTGGCCATATCCCGCCATCGCCATCGGCCTGCCCCGCGATGCCGGCCATCAGGCGATGCCGCCCAAGCTATATAGCCAAAGCGATGCAACCGCTGTGGCAACAGCAGCCCGAACCCATCTTTGCAAGACGCAGGATCGTCCGTACCGCATTCCAGCAAACAAACATCGGATCAAACGAACAAAGGCCCGGCGCGAAGCCGGGCCTGAGATCATGAGATGAGCTGGCGGCCGCGAACCGCGGCCGCGAACCGCTTTATTTTTTCAGGAAATACTTGCCCTGATCGTCGCGGTCGAGACCCTGCGGGCGCAGCGTGTCGAGTTCGCGGACGATCTCGCGGCCGTCGCGGCTGCCGGTCGCAGCCATCAGCTCCTGGAACCACTTCGGCCCGTCCTCCAGCGCCGCGCGCAGCGACGGGAAGGTCTTGCCCTCATAGGTCGGCGGCTTCGGCGTCACGAGGTCCCAGCGCGTGGCATGCTGGAGCGGCCAGGTGAGATCGAAGCCGGCCTTCGCTCCGCAGATCGCGCCATGCAGCGAAGGATCGAGCGGCGAGGTGCGCACGCCGTCCACGATGATGATGTCCTGGGTCGGCTGGTAGCGCGTGCCGAAGGCCCATTCCATCTGCTTGTCGTCGAAGATGTCGATGTCCGGGTCCACCGCGAAGGCATTCTTCACGCCGACGCTGCCGAGCACCGTATAGAGCGCGCTGCGCGCCTCGCCGGCGAAGCGCTGGCGCAGCGAGAAGCGCACGCACATGGAGCCGCCCGCCGAGACCGGCGCATAGACCGCGACCGGCTCGCGCACGACGGTCTCCAGCGCGCGCCACACATTCAGCTCCATGCGCAGCGCTTCGAGGTTGGACGTATCGGTGCGGTCCATGAAGGCGCCGGAAATGGTCGCGGTCTGGAACAGGGCATCCTTGCGATGGGTGATCGCCGTGACGTGGAACAGCGGGTTGTTCTTCACGACGCCGTAGTAGCCGAGATATTCGCCATAAGGCCCTTCCTTCTCGGAATAGCCGTTCTCGTCGAAATAACCTTCGATCACCATCTCCGCGTCAGCCGGCACGCGGATATCGCTGGTCCGGCACTTCACGACCCCCATCGAACCGCCGCGCAGGGAGGCGACGAGGCCAAGCTCGTCCACCGGAATCCGCATGGTGGCCGAGACGAAGTCGATCGGATGCGAGCCGACGACGAAGGCGACATTGAGCCGCTCTCCCCGGGCATGGGCGGCCTGATAGATCGCGCGCAGGTCCGACGGCGCGTTGAGATCGACGCCGGTTTCCTGCGGGCCGCGCAGCATCAGGCGGCGGAAGCCGGAGTTGGTCTTGCCGGTCTTCGGATCGATCGAATAGTCGATCGAAGCCGAGATATAGGGTGCGCCATCCAGCGCATGCTGGAGATGCACCGGCAGGCGGGTGACGTCGATATCCTTGCCGGTCAGCACCACCTGCTGCACCGGCGCCTCGTTCTGGTCGAGCTCGATCAGCTCCGGCTCGATCTTCAGGCGGCGCTGGATCTCGGGAATGATCTGGTCCGGCGTCACGCCGAACGCCTGAGCAAGGCGGGTGCGGCTCGCGGCGACATTGCCGACCAGTTCCGCGCCCTCCGCGCCGACCTTGCGGAACAGCACGGCCTTGCGGTTGCCATGGAGGATATCCGCGACATCGGCGAGATCGACGTGATCCTCGCGGATCTCCAGTTCCTCGGGCGGGAGGTTTTCGACAAAGGTCCGGAGCCGGAACTGGTCGAGATCGATGCGGGCGTTGTGGCCGGCCGGGGTCCGCGCGTCCATGGAAAACCTCCTGAAACTAGAATGTTCACGGGCTGCTTAGCAGCTTTTAGGCGAGGAATGCAAAAGCTGCCATGCCGGAAAAGACAGCCCGGTTCGTCACGCCATGCAGGCCGGCCAAGCGGTGCTCCGCCGCGCCGCTGCCGGTCTGCGCACCGCGCGTATCCTGCCGCCTCAGGCCACGCCGGCTGCGGCCATGCCGCGGTCCAAAGCAGAAATCTTCCAGTAAAAAAAGCCCCGCGACGGTCTCACCGTCGCGGGGCTGATGACAGGAACGAGGCCGATCAGGCGACCGGCACGTTGACAACCTGGGCTTCCATATAGGTGTGGAGGCCCATCTCGCCGTGCTCGCGACCCATGCCGGATTCCTTGAAGCCACCGAAGGGAATCTCCGGCTCCGCCCCGATGTGGTGGTTGACCCAGACCGTACCGGCCTCAAGCTGCTGGGCGACTTCCGCGCCCTTCTTGAGATCCTTGGTCCAGACCGACGCACCAAGACCCATGCGGGTGTCGTTGGCGCGCTCGATGGCGTCTTCGAGGGTCTTGTATTTCAGCACCGGCAGCACCGGGCCGAACTGCTCCTCGACGACGAGACGGGAGTCGTCCTTGATGTCGGCCACGATGGTCGGTGCGAGATAATAACCCGGCCGGTTCAGCGTGTGGCCGCCGGCAACGATGCGCACGCCCGGCTGGTTCTTGGTGTCCTCCAGCACGTCGAGCACCTTGTCGAACTGCATCTTGTTCTGGAGCGGACCCATCTGCACGTCGTCTTCGAAGCCGTCGCCGACGCGGAAGCCCTTGGCCAGTTCCGCAAACTTCTCGACTACCGGCTCATACATCGCCTCAGGCACATAGACGCGCTTCACGGCCATGCAGATCTGGCCGCAATTGGCGAAAGCACCGGCGAAGATGCGCGCGGTGGCGTCCTCGACATCCACATCGTCCAGCATGATGGCCGGATCGTTGCCGCCGAGTTCGAGCGTGACGCGCTTGAGCGTGCCGGAGGCGCTCGCCATCACCCGCTTGCCGGTCGCGACCGAGCCGGTGAAGGTGATCTTGTCGATGCCGGGATGCTCGGACAGCCACTGGCCGAGATCGTTGCCGCCGGAGACCGTGTTGAACACGCCGGGCGGCAGGATGCCGCGGGAGATTTCCGCGAGCAGCAGCGTGGACAGCGGCGTGAAGGGCGAGGGCTTGAGCACCAGCGTGTTGCCGGTATAGAGCGCCTGGGCGATCTTGTGGGAAGCAAGGCCCACCGGCACGTTCCACGGCGTGATGCCGCCGACGACGCCGAGCGGGCGGAAGTTCATGACCAGACGGTTCTTGCCGTCGTCGCGCAGCACGTGGTCCTTGACCTCGACCTTGGAGATGGTTTCGAGCCACATCGCGGTCTGCGCCATCTCGCGCTGGGAATGCGAGAACGGCTTGCCCTGCTCGCGGGTGATGATGGCGGCGATCTCGTCCGCCCGCTCGCGCACGGCAGCGGCGTATTTCTTCAGATAGTCGGCGCGCTCCGCGAAGGAGAGCCGGCTCCAGGCGTTGAACGCCTTGCGGGCCGAGGCGACAGCGCGGTCGAGCTGATCCTTGGTCGCATCGGGGCACTTGGCGAAAACGGCCGCCGTGGACGGGTTGATCACATCGATGCTGGACGGGCTGGTCTCGGCCTTGCCGTCGATGGTGTGGGTGAATTCGTAGGCGACTACGCCAGCATCGTTGGCGGCGGTGGGGGACATCGGCGTTTCTCCGTGATCTTAAAGAACGCGGCCGTTGGCCGGCGCGCGGTTGGGAACAGTATGGACCGGCCCGCCGCCGGTGTCGAACACAAGGCGGCGGGGCCGGAATGGCTTACAGGCCGATGGTGACGGACTTGATCTCGGTGAAGATCTCCACGCCTTCGCGGCCGTTCTCGCGGCCCCAGCCGGACTGCTTGTAGCCGCCGAACGGCACGTTGGCGTCGAGCATGCCGCCGTTGATGCGGATCGACCCGGCCTTGATGCGCCGCGCCATCTTGTGGGCGGTCGAGAGGTCGCGGGTGAAGATCTGCGCGGAGAGCCCATATTCGGTGTCGTTGGCCTCCGCCGCGATCCGGTCGAGGTCCTCGTCCGAGAACGACATGGCGCAGAGCACCGGCCCGAAAATCTCCTCGCGCCGCACCGACATCTCCGCCGTGGTGCCGGTCAGGATCGTCGGCTGAACGAAATAGCCCTCGCCTTCCGCGCGGCCGCCGCCGGTGACGGCCGTGGCGCCCGCCTCGACGCCGGCCTTCATGTAGCCCGTGACGCGCTCAAGCTGTTCGAGCGAGACGACCGGGCCCATGTCGGTATCCGGATTGACGCCCGGACCGACCTTCAGCTTCTTGGCATTGGCGGCGATGCCTTCGACAAGCTGGTCGAACACCCTCTGATGCGCGAACAGCCGGGAGCCCGCAGCGCAGACCTGTCCCGTGTTGGTGAAGATGCTGCGGGTCGCGCCGTCGATGGCGGTGCTCATGTCCGCATCCGGGAACACCAGCACCGGCGACTTGCCGCCCAGCTCCAGGGTCACGCGCTTGAGATTGCCGGTCGAGGCTTTCAGAATTAGCTTGCCGACCTCGGTCGAGCCGGTGAAGGACACCTTGTCGACGCCCGGATGATCGACGATCGCGGCGCCGGTCTCGCCGAAGCCGGTCACGATATTGACGACGCCCTCGGGGAAGCCGACCTCCTGGATGAGCTGGCCGAGCCGCAGAGCCGTCAGCGGCGTCTGCTCGGCCGGCTTGAGGATCACGGTGCAGCCGGCGGCCAGCGCCGGGGCGATCTTGCTCGCCGCCATCAGCAGCGGGAAATTCCACGGCACGATGAGGCCGCAGACGCCGACCGGCTCGCGCAGGGTATAGGCATGGAAGGCCGCGCCATTCTGCCCGGCCAGCGCCAGCGTGTCGCCGGAGATCTTGGTCGCCCAGCCGGCGTAATAGCGGAAGCGCTCGGCGGAGCCGGCGACATCGGCCATGCGCGCCATCTTCAGCGGCTTGCCATTGTCGAGGGTCTCGATCAGCGCCATCTCGTCGGCGACGGCGTCGATGGCGTCAGCCAGCTTCCACATCAGTTTGGCGCGCTCCGACGGCGACATCCTGGACCACGGGCCGGTGTCGAACGCCTTGCGGGCGGCCTTCACGGCAAGGTCCACATCCTCCTTGCCGCCGTCCGCGACATTGGCGATGACCTGGCCGGTCGCGGGATTGAACACCTCGAAGGTCTTGCCGGACCGGGCTTCGACCCACTTTCCGTCGATCAGCAGCTTGTGCGGATTGGCGAAGAATTCCGCCGCCAGCTTCTGACGCTCCGGAGAATTGACGGCGATGTTCATGGCGCGACCTCCTGTTTCAAACGATTCCACTTCGGTGAAGCGCATCCCGCCGGCACGGCGTCAGCTACGGTTCATCACGAGAAAAGCCGGCGCGATCATTGAATGAACCAGGGTTCGAATTCAAGCAGTCCCGCGGATCATGTATCTGCGAGGCGCTGGCGCGGCCGTAAAATTTCGCTCCCGCCGGGCGGCCGCCATGGGCCCCGTGTGAGCAGGCGCAGCATTCATAAAATGCTCTCCCGGAATAGGACCAGACTTCCAACCGGAAGACAACACCGCGACCCCCGGCGGGGCGGCCGCCGCGGGCCCGCGCGGGGCGCAGGGTCGGCCCGACGCCGTGCTGCTTGCGACTCTGTCGCCCCGTTCGCTATAGCGGGAGGGTGAACGGTTCCGGCCTTCTGGTCTGGGGCGGTTTTTCCGACCGAGCGGGGCTGATCCAACCGGACTCGGCCAGTTCCGGCCCGAGGGAACGCAGATGCGTGGCGCTTTGGGCGGTCCGCGCGTGCTGCTGCGCCGCCTGCGCGAGGTCATGGCGGAGCCGGTCAGTGCGCAGGAGCGCCTCGACAAGATCGTGGTGCTGATCGCGGCCAACATGGTGGCCGAGGTCTGCTCGGTTTATGTGCTGCGCGTCGACGGCACGCTGGAGCTCTACGCCACCGAAGGCCTTAACCGGGAGGCGGTTCACAAAACCGTGCTGCGGGCGGACGAGGGCCTGGTCGGCCTCGTCGCCAGCGAAGCCAACCCCATCAACCTCTCCAACGCCCAGAACCACCCGGCCTTCTCGTTCCGGCCCGAAACCGGCGAGGAAATCTACGGCTCCTTCCTCGGCGTGCCGATCCTGCGCGCCGGCAACACGCTGGGCGTGCTGGTGGTGCAGAACCGCGCCAACCGCACCTATACGGAGGAGGAAGAGGAGGCGCTCCAGACCACCGCCATGGTGTTGGCGGAGATGATCGCCTCAGGCGAACTGGCCGCGCTCGCCAGTCCGGGAGCCGAGCCCGCCGTCCGCCGGCCGATGCGATTTGCCGGCACGGCGCTGTCGGACGGCATCGCCCTCGGCCATGTGGTGCTGCACGAGCCGCGCGTCGTCATCACCAACATCATCGCCGAGGACGTTCAAAAAGAATTGACGCGGCTGGAAACGGCCATCGACGCCATGCGCGCCGACCTGGACGCGCTGCTCGACCGCGACAGCGTCGGCGACGGCGACCATCGCGACATCCTCGATGCCTACCGCATGTTCGCCTACGACCGGGGCTGGGTACACCGGCTGGAGGAAGCCGTCCGCACCGGCATCACCGCCGAGGCGGCCGTCGAGCGCGTGCAATCCGACACCCGCGCGCGCATGCTGCGCATCACCGACCCCTATCTGCGCGACCGCCTGCACGACCTCGACGATCTCGCCAACCGGCTGATGCACCAGCTTCTGGGCAAGGACTTCGTGCCGGCTCGCGAGAAACTGCCGGAAAACGCCATCATCGTCGCCCGCAGCATGGGACCCGCGGCGCTGCTGGACTACGACCGCTCCCGCATCCGGGGCATCATCCTCGAAGAAGGCGGGCCGACCTCCCATGTCGCCATCGTCGCGCGGGCCATGGGCATTGCCGCCGTCGGCGAGATCGAGAATGCCGTCGGCATCGTCGATCCCGCAGACGCCATCATCGTGGATGGTTCGACCGGCGACGTGCATATCCGCCCGCCGGCGGAGGTCGAGGCGGCTTATGCCGAACGGGTGCGGCTGCGCGCGCGGCGGCAGATGCAGTATCTCGCGCTGCGCGACAAACCCTGCATCAGCAGGGACGGCCAGCCCTTCACGCTGCTCATCAACGCCGGCCTGTCCATCGACCTGCCACATCTGCGCGAGACCGGCGCGACCGGCATCGGCCTGTTCCGCACCGAGTTGCAGTTCATGGTGGCGCCGACGCTGCCGCGCACCAATGAGCAATACGCGCTCTACCGGACAGTGCTCGACGCGGCGGACGGACGGCCTGTGACCTTCCGCACGCTCGATATCGGCGGCGACAAGGTGCTGCCCTATATGCGCAACATCGAGGAGGAAAATCCCGCGCTGGGCTGGCGCGCGATCCGCCTTGGCCTCGACCGGCCGGGCCTCCTGCGCAGCCAGCTTCGGGCGCTGCTGCGGGCCGGCGGCGGCCGGGAAATCAAGATCATGTTTCCCATGGTCGCCACGGTCGATGAGTTCGACCAGGGGCGGGGCTATGTCGAACTGGAACTGACCCATCTGCGCCGGCACGGCCACAAGCTGCCGGACCGGGTCGAGATCGGAACCATGGTCGAGGTGCCCGCCCTGCTCTATCAGCTCGACGAGTTGCTGGCGCGGGCGGATTTCCTCTCGGTCGGCTCCAACGATCTGATGCAGTTCCTCTTTGCGGTGGATCGCGGCAATGCCCGCGTGGCGGACCGCTTCGACCCGCTGTCCACGCCCATGCTGCGGGTGCTGAAACAGATTGTCGATGCCGCACGGCGTCACGGCAAGCCGGTGACGCTGTGCGGAGAAATGGCCTCGAAGCCGATCGGCGCGCTGGCGCTCGCCGCGCTCGGCTTCGACTCCTTTTCGCTCTCGCCATCGGCCGTGGGCCCCGTGAAAGCCCTGCTGCTGGATCTCGACATCGAAAAGGTGCAGGCCCTGGTGACGCCGCTGCTCCAGCAGCCGGACAGCAAGGCTTCGGTGCGCGAACAGCTCGTCGCATTTGCGGAAGCGGAAGGGCTTTCGCTATGAATCCCGCGGCTATTGTCCGCCCCGCCGGCCGGCATATCTCTTTCGCGAAGGACGCGGCACCGCCGCCGTTCCTGTAGCGAGGCGACCCGCGCCATCGCTCGCGCGCAAGCGCCCCCGACCGCTGCCGGACCTGAGTTCCTTTCATGCTGCCCCGACACAAGCTCGACGCCCTGACGCTCCGCCATGCCGCCCTTGAGGCGGAACTCTCCGGCCCGACCTCGCCGGACAGCTTCGTGCAGCTTTCACGCGAACTCGCCGAACTCACGCCCGTCGTCGAGATCGTCCGGGACTATCAGGCGATCGTCGCCGAAATGGGGGATCTTCAGGCCCTGGCCGCGGACGCCGCCACCGATGGCGAGATGCGCAAGTTGGCCGAAGACGAACTCCCCGCCCTCGAAGACCGCAAGGCGGCGCTCGAACAGCAACTCCAGATCGCGCTCCTGCCCAAGGATGCGATGGACGAGCGTGACGCCATTCTCGAAATCCGCGCCGGCACCGGCGGCGACGAGGCGGCCCTGTTCGCCGGCGACCTGTTCCGCATGTACGAGCGCTATGCCGCACGCCTGGGCTGGACCGTGGAGATCGTCTCCGCCAGCGACGGCACCATGGGCGGCTACAAGGAGATCATCGCCGGCATTCACGGCCGCGGCGTGTTCTCGAAGCTGAAGTTCGAATCCGGCGTTCATCGCGTCCAGCGCATCCCCGACACCGAGACTCAGGGGCGCATCCACACCTCGGCCGCCACCGTCGCGGTGCTGCCGGAGGTGGAGGATGTGGACATCGTCATCCGCGACGACGACCTGAAGATCGACACCATGCGATCCAGCGGCGCGGGCGGACAGCATGTCAACAAGACCGAGTCGGCGATCCGCATCACCCATATCCCCAGCGGCATCGTGGTCGCGGTGCAGGAGGAACGCTCCCAGCACAAGAACCGCGCCAAGGCGATGGCCTATCTGCGGGCCAAGCTTTACGACGCCGAGCGCGAAAAGCGCGACAGCGCCCGCGCGGCGGAGCGGCGCGGACAGGTCGGCTCGGGGGATCGCTCCGAGCGCATCCGCACCTACAACTTCCCGCAAGGCCGCGTGACCGACCACCGCATCAACCTGACGCTCTACAAGCTGCCCCAGGTGATGACCGGCGAAGCGTTGAACGAGATCATCGACGCGCTCATCACCGAGCATCAGGCGGCGCTGCTGGCGGAACAGGGGACGGCCGCGTGACGGCGTCTGCTCCGCTTCCGTCGGAGAACATCACCATCGCCACGATGCGCCGGCATGTCGCCGCGATGTTGCACGACGCCGGCATCGGCGATGCCGATCTCGACGCCCGGCTCATCGTCGGCCATGCCCTCGGCCTCGATCATGCCATGCTGGCGGCGCGCGGCGATGTCGTGGTTTCCCACGAACGGACCGCGGCGATCATGGCGCTGGCACAGCGGCGGCTTGCCCGCGAGCCGGTGGCGCGCATTCTCGGCACCGCCGAATTCTGGTCGCTGCCGCTGAAGCTCAACGCCGACACGCTGGTGCCCCGGCCGGATACGGAGATAGTCGTCGTGGCCGCACTCGCATGGCTGGAGGCCGAGGGCCTACGCGACAAGCCATTCCGCTTTGCGGACCTCGGCACCGGCTCCGGCGCGCTGCTGCTGGCCCTGCTCAAGGAATGTCCCAACGCAACCGGTCTCGCCACGGACCTCAGCATACCGGCGCTGGCCTGCGCGCGGGACAACGCGCGCGACCTGAAACTGGATGGCCGCGCCGGCTTCGTCGCCTGCCGCTATGGGGCGGCGCTGGCCGGCGGCTTCGATCTCATCGTGAGCAATCCGCCCTATATCGCCCGTACGGTAATCGACACGCTCGATGCCGAAGTGAAGTGCTTCGACCCCCATCTGGCTCTCGATGGCGGGCCGGACGGCCTCGACGCCTATCGCGCCATCGCCGCCGACATGGGCCGCCTGCTGCGTACCGGCGGCGCGCTGATCGCCGAGATCGGCCACGATCAGGCGCACACCGCGGCAGAGGTTTTCGCCGCGGCGGGGCGGGCCGACTCCACGATCCGGGCAGATCTGGCGGGTCTGCCCCGGGTCATCACCGTCCCTCGGGCGGATTGACACCCTCCCCCTCCGGGAAAAGTCGTAATTTTGCTCTTGGAATATCCGGGCCGAACGACTAGGTTGGGTTCAGGAGTCGTTCGTAGCGACGTGCCGTTCGGGAATGTGGCCGGGCCGTAACCGGCTGATGCAGAACCTGAAAAGCGCTTTTATTCGCAGCTTCGTCCCGTTGTCTGCATGTGCAGGTTGACCGGAGCGGTGGCACGGGACGACATGGCTTAACCAGCTTGGCTTAACCAGCTCGACGCGGTTCATGAGAACCTTGACGGTCACAACATTATGAAATCTGGCGTTATTGCCATGTCATGGCGGCTTGGCGGCTGGCCCTGCGCCACACCCGTTCGCTTCGCATGACATCGCCTTTCGCAGGATGGAAGGCTGTATCGGCCCCGGATGATGTCGCAAGCCGGAATGTCCGCTGCGCACCGTCTGTTGTCCGGGGTGGCAGGATCGCGCCGGCGAGATGACGGAACAGAGAACCCGAATGCTGAAAATCTGAGGACCGGAACGCCGGAAGATGCCCGAACGTCTGAGCGCTTCGGCTTTCCGTAGACGGTGTATTTGCATATTCAGCGGCGCAGCCGCCGCATCATGAGAGGTTGGCAACAAGGCACATCATGAGAAACAATCAGAACAAGCAGCGGATGCGCGGCCGCAACAACGGCCACAACAACAACAATAATAACAACAACCATCGCAAGAACCAGAATCCGCTGACGCGCGTGTTTGAATCCAACGGCCCGGACGTCAAGATTCGTGGCAACGCCTCTCATATCGCCGAGAAATACATTCAGCTTGCGCGCGACGCCCAGACGTCCGGCGACCCCGTCGCAGCCGAGAACTACTTTCAGCACGCCGAGCATTATTACCGGCTGATTGCAGCCGCGCAGGAGCAATTCCGCCAGAATCAACCGCAGATGTTCCGGCCGGACTATGAGTCCCGCATTTCCGACCAGGGAGACGAGGAAGGCGGCGACCAGTCCGACCAGCAGCAGAATTTCAACGAAGGGCCCGGCTATGGCAACGGCTACCGGGAGTCGCAGCCTTATCAGCACACGCCCCGTGAACAGAGCCCGCAACCGCCGCGGCGCGGACCGAACCCCAATCGGAGCGCCCCCCGTATCGAGAACAACCAGGACGCCGAGCACGGTACTGACCAGTTGCCGTCCTTCATCACCGGCGGTGCGCCGATCCTTCAGGCGGCCCAGCCGGCGCAGGAAGCCGAAACTGACACCGCGAGCGGCGCGGAAGGAGAGGCGGACCGCTTTCCCCTGCATCGCCGCCGGCGTCGCCGCACCCCGCGCGCGGAGGCAGCAGCCGGAGGCGAGGAGCAGGCCCCGGCGGGCGAATAATCCGCAGCATCAACCGACATGAGACGGATCAGATCGGGGCTTTCGAGCCCCGATTTCTTTGAGGAGCAACTCGCTCCGTCTCGCCGCCAGGATCTGATCCAGCTTCGTTGAGCGAGACCCGTCGGTGCTTTTTTGTTTGAGCATGATCTGATCCGAAAACCGGTCTCCACTTTTCGGGATCATGCTTTTTGTTTGAGCATGATCCTGTCCGAAAACCGGTCCCCACTTTTCGGGATCATGCTCCAATGGACAAACCGACGGCAGCCGGTTTGGCCGCGTCGCGGCACACCTGCCTTCACAGGCATCATGGCTTCGGTGGAAGCGGCCTGACGCGAATCGTCCCCCGCCTTTCGCGGACTTACAAAGACGACCCGCCGCCCTCCCGCGCCGCCGCGCCCGGCGCCAGCACCGGCTCCAGCGCAGGCACCAGGCTTTTCCGCCCACGCCGCGCCATGAGCGGGCGGTAGACCTGTTTGGTCGCCTCGACGATATGGACGCCCGCGAAGGGCGCCGACAGCGTCGCGCCGGTCCGCTCCCAGGCGGGAGCCGAGCCCAGCAGCCAGCGCCGGTTCACCGGCGGCACATACAGCGCCTCGCCCCATCCCGTCGGCGTGAACCATGTCTCCCGCAAAAGATGGGTGATCTGGCTGCGCGAATAGGGCCGGCCGTTGCCGAACGGCGTGTTGTCCATCCGCGTCCACAAGCCGCGGCGGTTCGGCACCACCAGCAACAGCCGGCCGCCGGCCGTGAGCACGCGCCATGCCTCCCGCAGCATGCCGTGAGGATCGTCGCTGACCTCCAGCAGATGCACCAGCAGCACACGGTCCACCGCGGCATCCGGAAGCGGCAAGTCGCGCTCGTCCGCCAGCGCCGACAGGCTGGGTCGCGTGGACGGCCATTTCACCACGCCCTGGGTCGCTGGCATGAAGGCGAGGCAGCGTTCCGCCTCGTCCCGGAACAGACCCAGATAGGGCGTCGCATAGCCGAGGCCGAGCACACGCAGGCCCCGCACATCCGGCCAGCGCGCCCGCACGCCCCGGCCGACAAAGCGGCGCGCCACCGTGCCCAGCCGCTGGGCGTAGAAATTCCTTAAGTCCACCACATCGAGCGACATCGCATGAGGCTAGCACGAAAACGGCCGGTTTGTTCCCGGCCAATCTGCCTGGCCGGTTGCTTCGCGGAACCTCACGGCCGATGATGCTTTCAAATCATTCCAGCAAGAGGTTTCATCGACTCATGGCTTCATCTGCCGCACTGACCCATCTTTTTACCTGCCTGCAAGATAATTACGGCGTGCTGGTCCATGACCCGGCGACGGGCGCGACCGCGAGCATCGACGCGCCGGAAGCCGCCGCCGTCGAGGCCGCGTTGCAGGCCACCGGCTGGAAGCTGACCGACATCCTCGTCACCCATCACCATGGCGACCACACCGGCGGCATCGCGGAGCTGAAGGCCCGGCATGGCTGCCGCGTCGTCGCGCCGCGCAGCGAGGCCGGCAAGATTCCCGCCGTGGACGAAACGGTGGGGGACGGCGACACTGTCCGGGTCGGAAATCTCGAAGCGACCTGCATCGAGACGCCCGGCCACACCCTCGGCCAGATCAATTATTTCTTCCCCGCCGACAAGTTGTTGTTCGCGGGGGATACGCTGTTCTCCATCGGCTGCGGCCGCGTCATCGAGGGCACGCCGGAGCAGATGTGGACCTCGCTCGACAAGCTGCGCAAGCTGCCGGGCGACACGCGGATTTATTGCGGCCATGAATATACCGCCGCGAACGTCAAATTCGCGCTGACCATCGAGCCGGACAATGCCGCCCTGCGCAAGCGCGCCGCCGAGGTGGAGCGGCTGCGCGCGGAGAACAAGCCGACGATCCCTTCCGTCATGGCGGAGGAATTGGAAGCCAACGTGTTCCTGCGGGCCGATGTGCCGGCGGTGGCGGCTGCGGTCGGCCTTGCGGGCGCGAGCCCCGCCGCCGTGTTCACGGAAGTGCGGGCGCGCAAGAACACGTTCTGACGCCGCGGCCCGCCGGGCGCGGACGCGACACAAGGTCCCGCCCGAAATCGGGCTTCGCCTGAACCATCCCCGGCCTGCGCCGTTGTGCAGGTCGGGGCTTTCCCTGCCGTTGTTTCGCCTTCGATGTGGCGAAGACATCACGGCTTCGCCGGAGATCGGTCGCGATCCGGCGGCACCACATAGCCCCGTTGGTCGGATCATCCCGTCGCGAGGCTGCCCTGCTGTCTTCCACACATACTCCCCCGCTTCGCCAGCGCATCGCCGCCCGGCTGGCCACCGGCCGCGGCGCGACCGGTGCGGGCCTCGCGCTGCTGGCCCTCGCCCTTGTGATCGGCCTTGCGACCGCCAGCGACTACGGCTTCACCATCGACGAATTCAACACCGACGACTACGGACCCAAGGCCCTCGCCTGGTACACCAGCGGCTTCATGGACCGGTCCCATTTCGAGACTGTGGAGGAATGGCTCTGGGCCTATGGGCCATGGTTCCAGATCGTCGTCGCCGCCGTGCAGGCGACGCACCTGTTCGATCCCGTCACGGCGCGCCATGCGTTGACCTTCCTCGTCGGCCTCGCCGGCCTCGCAGCGCTGCTGCCGCTCGCTCGCTACACTGTCGGGCGCTGGGCCGCCCCCGCCGCAATCCTGCTGTGCCTGACCACCGGCTATATCTACGGCCATCTGTTCTTCACGCCCATCGATGTGCCGTTCATGGCCGCCATGACATGGGCGACGCTGGCCGTGGTCGTTATGGCCGCGCAGCCGGTGCCGACATGGCGCGCCACGATCCTCGCCGGGCTGGCCACGGGCCTTGCCATCGCGACACGCACGGGCGGCATCCTCACCCATGGCTATCTGTTCGGCGCGATGGCGCTCTGCGCGCTTGAGGTCGTTGCGCGGCGGGATCGCCCGCTCGGCCCGGCGCTGACGCAGATCGCCCTGCGCGCCGGCGCGGTCGTCGTCCTGGCCTGGCTCACCGCCATCGCCCTGTGGCCGTGGCTTCAGATCGGCAATCCGTTCCGCCAGTTCGCCATCGCCTTCGAGCATTTCCGCACTATCCAGACGCCCTTCACCTTCCTGCATTGGGGCGAGACGGTCGCGACCGACGACCTGCCGGCGAGCTACATCCCGATGCAACTGCTGGCGCGGCTGCCGGAGGGCTTCCTGCTGCTGCTCGTGGCGGCCGCCGGAATCGCTCTCATGTCGGCCGTGATGTTCCTGCGGGATGTCGCCACCGGCTATCGGCGGCGCGGCATCGATGGCCTGCGAAATCCCGCGCTGGCGCTGGCGCGGTCTCGCGGCGTGCTGGTCGTCATGGTCGCCGCGCTGTTTCCCCCGGCCTATATCGCCTTGCAGGAGACCACGCTCTATGACGGCATCCGCCATATCTTCTTCGTGCTGCCGCTGCTGGCGCTGCTGGCCGCTGGCGCATTGCTGAAACTCGCGCCTATCATCCTCGCGTCACGGCTCGCCACCGCCACGGCGGCCGCGCTCGTCGCCCTGCATCTTGCAACGACGTTGCCGGAGCTGGTGCGGCTTCATCCCCTGCAATATGTCGCGACCAACAGCCTCACCGGCGGCACCGCCGGCGCCCATGGCCGTTTCGAACTCGACTACTGGAGCGCGGCGGGCACCACCGCCCTGCGCAAACTCGAACGCGAGCTGGCCGCCGATCCGCGCTATGCCGTCACGCCCGCACGCGTGGTGGTGTGCATCCCCTATCGGGAGATGATGATCGCGCCGCTGCGGCGCCGGCCGGAAGCACGCTTCTGGCGGCAGGAGACCGATCTGAACAAGGCGGATTTCATGATCGGCACCGAGCGCTGGAATTGCGGCCAGGATGTCGCCGGTGCGAGCGTCATCGACGAGGTCCGGCGGCAGGATCGCGACTTCGCCTGGACCTATGCCGGCGGCCATGGGAGAAAGCCGTCTGAATCAACCGTCGGCGCGCCATGAACGACACTCCGAACCAGAACACTTCGCTCTCCTCGCTCACCGCAGCGGAGATCATCGGCCTGCTGGACCTCAAGCCGCATCCGGAAGGCGGCCATTTCCGCGAGACCTTCCGCGATACGGGACCGGAGGGCACACGCGCGGCCTCGACGGCGATCTATTTCCTGCTGCCCGCTGGCGAGCGTTCGCACTGGCACAAGGTCGATGCCGTGGAGATCTGGCACTATCACGCCGGCGCGCCGCTGCGGCTCGCCATCGCGGCCACGGACACCGGCCCCGTTCAGGAGATCGTGCTGGGTCCGGACCTTCTCGCCGGACAGCGGCCACAGGGCATCGTGCCGACCCATCACTGGCAGGCAGCGGAATCCACGGGCGAATGGACGCTGGTCGGATGCACCGTCGCGCCCGGCTTCGACTTTGCCGGATTCGTGCTGGCGCCGCCGGGCTGGTCGCCGGCCTGACCGCCGGCGTCGGCTTTTCGCGAGCTCTTTCCCTCGGAATGCAGCGCTCCCGTCTCCTTCACGACACACGAACATTCTGCCATCAATGGCGCCGCGCCCGACGCCGTTGCCTTGTGACGAGCCTCGTTGCAAGACAGCGGCAGGATCGCAGATCCTCGTTGTGAATGCCGGAGAAAGCCAATGACAAGAACCACCCCGCAGGTCGCGATCGTCGGCGGCGGCATCGGAGGGTTGTTCGCCGCACGAGCGATGATCGACAAGGGCCTGGAGGTGACGGTCTATGAGCAGGCCCCCGCGCTGGGCGAGGTCGGCGCCGGCGTCTATGTCACGCCCAACAGCGTCCGCCACATGCAGCGGGTGGGGCTCGGCGATGCCGTGGAGAAATGGGGCGCGCGGGTCGGCACCCATTCGCATTACTATCGTTTCGACGGCTCGCCGATCGCGCCGGTCCAGGTTCAGGACGCGGCCGGGTGGAACGCCTGCTTCGGCATGCACCGCGCGGATTTCGTCGATTTCCTTGCCGCGTCCCTGCCAGCGGACGTGGTCAAATGCGGCCATCGCGCCACCGGCTTCAGCCAGACCGAGGACCGCGCGCGCGTGACCTTCGCCAATGGCGCGGTTGCGGAAGCGGACGTGGTCATCGGCGCGGACGGCATCCATTCGGAGATGCGGCCGCATGTCTTTCCGCCGTCCAACCCGGTGTTTCACGGCACCATCGCCTATCGTGGGCTGGTGGCAGCGGAGCGCCTGCCCGGCTGGAAGATGGACCGCTGGGAGATGTGGGCGGGTCCCTCGAAGCATTTCCTCGTGTTTCCCGTCCGCCACGGCACGATGGTGAACTACGTCGGCTTCGTTCCGGCCGACGAGGAGATGAAGGAATCCTGGTCCGCACCGGGCAATCCCGACACCCTGCGCGCCGAATTCGTCGGATGGGATCCCCGGATCTCCAACCTGCTGGCGCAGGTGGACACCTGCTTCCGCTGGGCGCTCTATGACCGGGAGCCGTTGCCGGTGTGGACCGCGGGGCGGCTCTCCCTGCTCGGGGACGCCGCGCATCCCATGCTCCCGCATCTCGGACAGGGCGCCAATCAGGCGATCGAGGACGGCATCGCGCTGGCCACCATCCTGTCCCGAACGGACACAGGTGATATTCCCGCGGCGCTGCTGGCCTATGACCGGCTGCGGCGCGAGCGGGTCGCGTCCGTCCAGCTCGGCGCACGGCAGAACGGCCTGCGGGTGGATTCCGCCTATGCGGATCTCGCGGTGCGCGACGCGGAGCTGGCGGCCCATGCCGAGTTCCGCAAGCAGCTCTACAGCTACGACGTGGTGGAAGAGATTTCGCGACAGTTGCAGATCTGACCTTCGATCGCATGCGGGTGTCGCATGGATATCGCATCTGGATATCCCGTCCATGCGGCGCTTATGTCACGGCCTGCCGGAGTTTGAACGAAGCGCGCGGATCGATAAAGTCGCGGAATGACACCCATGCCGGAAACGCCCGCTGCGCTCGATGACCATCCGGCGCAGGTGCCGCTCGTCCCGCCGCGGCTGCCATGGCGAAGCGTGCGGCTCGATACGCTGCTGCGCTTGCGCTGGGTGGCGGCGTTCGGCCAGGTGCTGGCCATTCTCGTCGTCTTCGCCGTTCTCGGCTTTCCGGTTCCGGTCTATTCCAGCCTCGGCATCATCGCGCTCAGCCTGTGCGTCAATCTCGTGCTGCGGCTGCGCTATCCGAATGAACGCCGGCTCGATCCGGGACAGGTCGCCTGGCTGCTCGCCTTCGATATCGCCAGCCTGAGCGGCCTGCTGTTTCTCACCGGCGGCCTGGAGAATCCCTTCTCCTTCTTCATCATCGCGCCGGTCCTGCTGACGGCGACAGCGCTGCCGGCGCGGCTGGTGATGATGCTCGCCGGCTTTGCGATCCTGTGCGCGACGCTGCTCATCTTCTTCAGCTACCCTCTGCCCTGGGATCCGGACGAGATTTTCGAGCTGCCGCTGATCTATCTGATCGCCATCTGGCTCTCGATCGTGCTCGCCATCGGCTTCATCAGTATTCACGCATGGCAGATCAACGACGAGAGCCGCCAGTTGTCGGACGCACTGGCGGCGACCGAACTGGCGCTCGCGCGCGTCCAGCATCTGTCACAGCTCGACGGGCTGGCCGCCGCAGCCGCCCATGAACTCGGCACACCGCTGGCCACGATCACCGTGGTCAGCCGCGAACTCGAACGCATGATGGAACCGGGATCGCGATACCTCTCCGATGTCCGCCTGCTCCGCGAACAGGCGCAGCGATGCCGCGAGATTCTCGGCAAGCTGACCAAGCTGCCCTCCGGCGGCGCGCCGTTCGACCGGCTCAAGGTCTCGGCCCTGATCGACGAAGCGGTGATCCCCTACCGCACCTTCGGCGTGGCGGTGGATGTCACGCTGGCGGGCGACGCCGGCGAGGAGCCGATCTGCGCACGAAATCCGGCGCTGCTCTATGGCCTTGGAAACCTGATCGAGAATGCCGTCGACTTCGCGCGCGGCCGGGTGGAGATCCGGGCCGAATGGGACAGCGATCATGTCGTCATCAGCATCCGCGATGACGGTCCCGGCTTTGCTCCGGATGTCATCGACCGGATCGGAGAGCCTTATGTGACAACCCGCCGCAGAAGCGCCTCGGAAAAAAGTTCCGGCGGTCTGGGCCTCGGCTTCTTCATCGCTCAAACTCTGCTACAGCGCGCCGGGGCCCGTTTATCCTTCAAAAACAATCCTCTGCCGCAGACGGGCGCCATCGTGACGCTGCGTTGGAAACGCTCGGTGTTCGAGGACATGGCGGCAGAGGCCGACGCATGAATTCCGCATCAGGGGTTTGCAGTTCGCTGGAAGCGACATAAATATTGAAAGATAATTTCAACACCTTCCGCGCGAGGATAAGGATGTCTCTGACCGACACGGCCACCGACAAAGTCCCGACCGACCGTTCCCTGCTGATCGTTGAGGACGACAGCTCATTCGGCCAGCGCCTCGCGCGCGCCATGGAGTGCCGTGGGTTCACCGTGACAACTGTGGAGTCGGTCGCCGATGGGCTGCGTCAGGTGGAGAGCGACGCCCCCGCCTTCGCGGTGGTGGACATGCGCCTCGGCGACGGCAACGGCCTCGACGTGATCTCGGCGTTGACGGACCGGCGCCCCGATGCGCGCGGCATCATCCTGACCGGCTATGGCAATATCGTCACGGCGGTCAATGCCGTGAAGCGTGGCGCTGTCGATTATCTTTCCAAGCCGGTGGATGCCGACGACGTTGCCGCCGCGTTGCTTGCGGTGAAGCGCACGGCCGCGGAGCTGCCCGAGAATCCGATGTCGGCGGACCGCGTGCGATGGGAGCATATCCAGCGCATCTATGAGATGTGCAGCCGCAATGTTTCGGAAACGGCTCGCCGCCTGGGCATGCACCGGCGCACCCTCCAGCGCATTCTCGCCAAACGCGCCCCGAAATAGGGCGCGGCCCTGTATCAGGTCTGCTTCAGGCAATTTGATACCGCAACGGCGATCTGACCCGACACATTTTTGTCGCGTCTCTGAAACCATCTCCCCGTCCGGGCGTTCCTGGCGCGATGCAATCGCATGCGGCATGGGGGCACGAGCATGGTTTATCAGGACGCCATTTTCGAGCGCCTCGAAGCGACCAGGAAATTCGGCCTCGTGACGGACTATCTCGTGTCCTGGAGCGGCTTGGCAGGCTGCCTGAAGCCGAAGGTCACCGTCTGGCGCAGCGCGGATGTAGCCGAAGTCTTGCTGCACAGCTATGTGGCCGAACTGCTCCGAGGAATGGTGCCTGAACAGCGTATCTCCATCGCGGCCGATTGACCTCCGCGCGGCTTTTGTTGAAAGGCCGACACGGCATTGCCGCTGACAGGATGCACACTTGCGGTCAAGCTTGCGATACAGGCTCACCTTGCGGCTGACGTTTCCACGCGACGCGAACGCCGCAAGCCTTGGCCGGGCTCGTTCACTCCAAAAGACTAGCCCTGTTCGAACGCCTCTCCCCGCAAACCGAGCGGGTCCGCCAGCAACGACAGCCGCAGCGCGGCCGCACGGGCAAAAGCCAGCGTCATGCTGCGGCGGGTCGCCCCTTGCAGGCGATGAGCCGGAGCCTCGCAGGCGATATGCGCGCCGAAGCCGTCCGCGACGATCAGGCCGGTGTCGGGTGGAAAGAGATCGCACGGCACATCGACGGTGGTGGCGAAGAACAGCCTGTCGCAATGCTGGCGATAGTCGGCCCATTTATGATCGGCCCGCAGGTCCGCGACCGAGGACTTGATCTCGATAATCCAGATTTCGCCACCCTGCCCCAGCGTGACCAGATCCGCCCGGCGGCCCGAGGGCAGCGGCAATTCGCTCACCACCACATGGCCGAGGGAGTGTAGCAGCCGCGTGGTTCCCCGCGCGACGGTCAGCGCCGTGGCAGACTGGCGGCCATCGACCCGCAACTGCAAAGGAGACGACAGATCCATCGACACCCCTGTTCGGCGCATCCGCGCTGACGGGCTGATGCGCCTGTTACATTGTCATTCCGGCATCGACCGCAACAGACGCGGCCCGAACATCCGGACGGCTTGGCCGCGGCGAACGCATCGGTGCAGCTTACCGCGGCCGCAGCTCCAGGCCGACCTTCTTGTTCGCGAAGCGCGTCGTGTACGCCTTGCCGACATCCAGCCCGGCCTTCACCACACCGGCACTCACCATCTTGTCGTAAAAATCCTTCATTCGCTCGGGCGTCAGCGCGCCAAGGCCGAGCGTCAGCGTGTCTCCGGAATCGACGATGCCGTATTCCTTCATCTTCGCGACGGAGTGATCCAGCAACGCCTGCGGCATCTCGGGATTTTCCTTGCGGATCAGCGCATCGGCCTTGCTGCGGTCGCCATAGATATAATTGTACCAGCCGATGATCGAGGCATCGACGAACCGCTGCACCACATCGGGCTTCTTCTCGACCAGTTCCCGGCGGGTTTCGATATGGGTCGAATAGCTGCTGAAGCCATGATCCGCGAGCAGGAAGATGCGCGGGGAGATCTTGCCGACCGTTTCCACCGCATAGGGCTCGGACGTGACATAACCCTGCATGGCGCTGCGCTTGTCGGCAAGGAAGGGCTGCGGGTTGAAGGTATAGGGCTTCACCTGCTGCTCGGTGAATCCGAAATCCTTCATCATCCAGCGATAGAAGCCGGCCATGCCTTCCGACGAGATGAACAGCGTGAGCTTTTTCAGGTCCTCGAAGGTCCGGATGCCCTGATCGGGATGGGCCAGCAGCACCTGCGGGTCCTTCTGGAAGACGGAAGCCACCGCGATGGTCGGCACATTCTGGTCCACCGCCTCGATCGTCGCAATGGAATTGCCGCTGATGATGAAATCCAGCTTGCCGACAGCGAGCTGAAGCCGGTTGTTGGTATTGGGGCCGCCCGGCACGATGGTGACGTCGAGGCCGTATCTGGCATAGGTGCCATCCACCGCGGCCTGATAGAAACCGCCATGCTCCGCTTCCGGCACCCAGTTGGTGCCGAAGCGCACCTTGTCCGGCGCCTGTCCATGGGCGCTGCCGGTGGTGCCGCCCGCGAGCATTGCCGCGAGGAGCAGCACGCCCCATCGGCCCTTCCGTCGATCCATCGCCGTCTCCTGTGACATCACCAGCCCGGTATCACCCGCGAAAGAACCGATATGGGCGAACCATTCAAGGGCAAAGAAGCAGCAGAATCCGCGTCCTCGCTTGTCTTCGGGCCGGCGAGAAGCTGCGGGCAGTGCAGTGGCATGGCTTTCGCTACGCAGCTTTCGCTACATGGCCTCGTTGCCCGGCCTTCAACGGCGCCAAACTGGCGCTGGACACGGTTGCCGGAGCCGCTGTTCCGCCCCACAATGAACTCGATGTCCGTCCCGTCCAACAGGAAACAGTCGATGCGTAAGCCAATCACCGGCACCGCCCTGACAGCCCTAATCACCGTCCCTCCGGGCATCTTCGCGGCCCATGCCCATCCCGGCCACGACCTGATGGATGTGCCCCACGATCCCGGCTTTTTCACGGGCTTCCTGCATCCGCTCGGCGGCATCGACCATCTTCTGGCGATGGTGACCGTCGGCATCCTGGCCTGGCAACTGGGCGGCCGGGCGCTTTGGCTCGTGCCCGGCACCTTTCTTGCCGCCATGGCGGCAGGCGGGGCGGTCGGGATCATGGGCATCACCCTGCCCGCCAGCGAAGCCTGGATCGTCGCCTCCGTCGTCGGCCTTGGCGCATTGGTCGCGCTCGGCTGGAAGGCGCCGGTCGCGGCGGCCATGGCCGTCACGGGACTGTTCGGGCTGTTTCATGGCCATGCCCACGGCGTCGAGATGCCGGCGGATATGTCCGCGTTCGGCTATGCCGCCGGCTTCCTGGCCGCGACGGCGCTGCTGCATGGGCTCGGCCTCGGCATCGGCTTCGCCGCCGCCCGGCTCGGCCGCAATCATGACCAGATCGGATATCGGCTGAGCGGCGGCGCCGTCTCCCTCGCCGGCCTCATGCTGGCCGTGGGCTGGCTCTGAGGGCCCCGGCCGCCGGCTTGAAGCCTGCGGCGACGCTGCCGCCGGACCATGTGAAAACCATCCGGCTGTTTTTCGCCGGGCACGGCGCCGCAGGTGTGGCGGGGACCACACCCCGGCGCCGCGCGGCCGCCGATTTCCTTTTGAAATCGTTGCGCTTTTTCCGGGATTCCTGCCCACCTGCCCACTCTTGACGCTGGTGCGCATTCGGCCTTCATGACGGCCACCTGCCGGCTGCTACCCAAGCGGCCAGAGCAGCGGTTTGAGGATGCCTTTCATGTCGACAAACACTGCGCGGGCCGCCGGCCGCCACTTCCTCCATATTCCGGGGCCGACCCCCGTTCCGGATCGTGTCCTGCGGGCCATCGACACGCCGATCATCGATCATCGCGGTCCCGAATTTCAGAAGCTGGCGTACAAGGCCCTCGACGGCATCAAGACCATCTTCAAGACCAAGAACCCCGTCATCATCTACACCGCGACCGGCACCGGCGCGTGGGAAGCGGCGCTCGCCAACACGCTTTCGCCCGGCGACAAGGTGCTGATGGTGGAGACCGGCCAGTTCGCCACACTGTGGAAGAACATGGCCCAGCGCCTCGGCCTCGTGCCGGAATTCATCAAGGGCGACTGGCGCAGCGGCGCCGACCCGGCCCAGATCGAAGCCCGCCTCAAGGAGGACAAGGCCCACGAGATCAAGGCCGTGTGCGTGTTGCATAACGAAACGGCCACGGGCTGCCTGTCGGACATTGCCGCGATCCGCAAGGCCATCGACGCCGCCGGCCACCCGGCGCTCTACATGGTGGACACCATTTCATCGCTCGGTTCCACCGACTATCGCCACGACGAATGGGGCGTGGACGTCTCCATCGGCGGCGCGCAGAAGGGCCTGATGCTGCCGCCGGGCCTGTCCTTCAACGCCATCAGCGACAAGGCGCTGGCCGCTTCCAAGACCTCGAAGCTGCCGAAGTCCTTCTTCTCCTGGGAGGACATGCTCAACCTGAACAAGTCCGGCTATTTCCCCTATACGCCGGCCACCAACATGATCCAGGGCCTGGCGGTGGCCATCGACATGCTGCACGAGGAAGGGCTCGACAACGTCTTCGCCCGCCACGACCGGCTGGCCGAAGCCACCCGCCAGGCGGTCAAGACCTGGGGCCTCGAAATGCTGTGCCGTGACCCGAAATACTATTCGTCCACCGTGACGGCGGTGCTGCTGCCGGAGGGCTACAACGCCGACCAGTTCCGCGAACAGGCCGGGGCTTTCCACATCTCCTATGGCATGAGCTTCGGGCCGTATCTCGGCAAGTATTTCCGGATCGGCCATCTCGGCGACATCAACGAGCCGATGCTGCTCGGCGGCCTGTCCGTCACCGAGTTGGCGCTGGACGTGGCCGGCATCCCCCACAACAAGGGCGGGGTCCAGGCCGCGATCGATTCGCTGGCCAAGGACGCCAAGGCGCGGCTTTCGCGCTGACCGGCAGTCCCGCGATCAGACAGATGCTACGGGCGGGGCGAACAGCCCCGCCCGTCGCGTTTCAGGAGCCGTGACAGCGCCGCGCGGGCCATGATAGTTCTGCCCGCCCGATGGCCACCTTCTCGAACGGGATTTCCGATGTCTGACAACACCCGCACCATTCGCGTGGAGGACGACTATCTCGTGCGCGGCCATGGCCGCTACGCGGCGGACGTCCCGCAGGAGGGACAGGTCTATGCGTGTTTCGTGCGCGCGACCCATGCCTTCGCGACCATCAAGGGCATCGATATCGAAGAAGCCGCGAAGGCACCGGGCGTGCTGGCCGTGCTGACCGCCGCCGACATGGACGCCGCCAACATCGGCAACATCACCCGCCATCCGCTGGTCCCGGGGCGCAACGGCGCGAAATTCGTGGTGCCGGAGCGACTGCCGCTGGCGCGGGATCGCGTTGTCCATGTCGGCCAGACCATCGCCGCGGTCATCGCCGAAACGCCATTACAGGCCCAGGATGCGGCCGACCTCGTCGTGGTCGACTATGAGGGCCTCGAACCCGTCACCGATCTGCGCAAGGCCGCCGAACCCGGCGCGCCGCAGGTCTGGCCCGACATTCCCAACAACATCTCGCTGGACTGGACCGGCCCCAGGACCAACACCGAGGACAACGTCCGCGCGGTGGACGAGATTCTGCGCGGCAGCGCCCATGTGGTGAAGCTGTCCATGACCAACCAGCGGCTGTCCGGCGTGCCGATGGAGCCGCGCGGCGCGACCGGAGCCTATGACGCACAAGAGGACAGCTATCACCTGCGCGTCTGCTCTCAGGGCGCCGGGCCGATCCGCGAGAACATGGCCAGCGTCATGGGGACCGACAAGCTGCGGGTCACGACCGAGGATGTCGGCGGCGGCTTCGGCCTCAAGGGCGGCGTCTATCCGGAATATCCGGTGCTGCTACTGGCGGCGAAGAAGCTCGGTCGTCCGGTCCATTGGATGTCCACGCGCTCGGAAGCGTTCCTCAGCGACAACGAGGCCCGCGACTCGGTGATCGATTGCGAACTCGCTCTCGATGCCCGGGGCAAGTTCCTGGCATTGCGGATGCGGCTGATCTCGAACCTCGGCGCATTCCTCGCGCCGCCCGGCGCCATGATCCAGACCGCCAGCATGAGCAACTGCCTGCCGACGATGTACGACATTCCGAAGATCGACGTGCAGGGCCTCTGCGTTCACACCAACACCATGCCGGTCGGCGCCTATCGCGGCGCCGGGCGGCCCGAGGCCAATTATTTCATGGAGCGCCTCGTTGAGGAGGCCGCGCGCCAGACCGGCATCGACCGCGTCAAGCTGCGCAAGCGCAACCTCATCCCCGCGAAGGCGATGCCCTACAAGAACGCCATCGGCCTGACCTACGACAGCGGGGATTTCGCCGCCGTTTTCGATCACGCCTTGGACCTCGCACAATATGCGAGCTTCAAGGAGCGCAGGCGGAACGCGGCAAAGCGCGGCAGGCTGCGCGGCATCGGCATCGCCTGCTTTCTCGAACATTCCGGCGCGACGCCGCTGGAATCGGCCTCCATCGTGTTTCCCGAAGACGGCTCGCTGGTCGTGGGCGTCGGCGTCCAGTCCTCCGGGCAGGGTCATGCCACGGTGTTTCCGCAGCTCGTGGCGAAGCAGCTCGGCCTCGCCGCCGATACGGTGAAACTGAAGTCCGGCGACACCGACATGAAGCTGGCCGGCGGGCCGGCGGTCGGCTCCCGCTCGGCCCAGGCCGCCGGCTCCGCCATCCGGCGCACGGTCGATGTGATGCTCGAAAAGGGCAGGACCATCGCAGCCGGCATGCTGGAAGCGGACCATTCGGACATCGAATTCGAGAACGGCCAGTTCCAGGTCGTCGGGACGGATCGCCGGGTGTCGCTGTTCGATGTCGCGAAACACGCCAGGGACATGAAGGCCAGGGGCGAGATCGCGGAGACGCTGGACAGCAAGGAAAGCGTGGAGATCGGCCTCACCTTCCCGAATGGCTGCCATATCGCCGAAGTCGAGGTCGATCCGGACACCGGCCATCTCGAACTCGTCTCCTATGTCGCGGTGGACGATTCCGGCATCCTGCTCAACAAGACCATCGTCGAGGGGCAGATCCACGGCGGCATCGCCCAGGGCCTCGGACAGGTCCTGCTGGAGCGCACGGTCTATGGCGAGGACGACGGGCAGATCCTGACGGCGTCCTTCATGGACTACGGCATGCCGCGCGCCCTGCACCTGCCGCCGATCGTGTTCGAGGAGCATCCGGTGCCCTGCACCACCAATCCGCTCGGCGTGAAGGGCGTCGGCGAAGCCGGCACGACCGGCTCGCTGGGCGCGGTGATGAACGCGATCATCGACGCGATCCCGAACGAGGCCGGCTATGGCATGGACATGCCGGCGACGCCGGAGCGCGTCTGGCAGGCGGTCCAGGCCGGCCTCGGCGCGCGGGCGGCTTAGGGTCTGATCCAACTTCGTTGAATCAGACCCGTTAGTCCTCTTTTATTTGAGCATGATCTCGTCCGAAAACCGGTGCCCACTTTTCGGGATCATGCTTTTTATCTGAGCATGATCTCGCCCGAAAACCGGTGCCCACTTTTCGGGATCATGCTCTGGGCCGCCGGCACGCGCGCCTCAGGCAAAATCACGCCGGCGACAACGCCGCCGGCGTGATGCAGTTTCCGGAGTGCGTCTGTTCCTATCCGTTCAGTGGCCGGGCGGCGTCAGGGTCGGCGCATTGAAGGCGCGCGGAATGAATCCGGTCACGGACACGACGTCCAGCGCGCCCTCCCGCACCAGCGGATCGCCGCCGGCGAAGGCTTCGGCCGCGGCCTGATCGGAAGCTTCGAACACCAGCAGGCTGCCGATCGAGGTCTTGCCATCGGGGCCGAGCAGCGGGCCGGCCGTGAGCAGCCGGGTGCCGAGACTGATCCGGTAAGCCGCATGCTCCGGCCGGAATTTCTGACGGGCTTCGCCGGCGTCTGGCCGATCCCGGTAGGTGGCGATGTAATACATGGCGTTGCTCCCTCCACGACAGTTATGGGATACGATGGCGCACGGGGCAGGTGCAAGCAGCCGCGGGCCACAGCAACGGAAAGTCCGATGAACACCGCAACGCCTGCCGATGCCGAAACCGGCGTGCTCCTGCAACTCGGCGAAGATCATGCCGATATCCGGGCGGCCGTCCGCGCCATCTGCGCCCGCTTTCCGGGCGAATACTGGCGCGAACTGGACAGGACCGCGGAATATGCGGAAGGCTTCGTCAATGCTCTCGGCGAAGCCGGCTTTCTCGGCGCGCTGATCCCGGAAAGCTATGGCGGCTCCGGCCTGCCGCTGCGCGCCGCCGGAATCATCCTCGAAGAAATTCACGCCAGCGGCGGCAATGCAGCCGCATGCCATGCGCAGATGTATATGATGGGAACCATGCTGCGCCATGGCAGCGAGGACCAGAAGCGCCGCTACCTGCCTGGCATCGCCGCGGGCGACATCCGCTTCCAGGCATTCGGCGTGACCGAGCCGACCACCGGCTCCGACACCACCCAGCTCAAGACCCGCGCGGTCCGCAAGGGCGATGTCTATGTCGTGAACGGCCAGAAGGTCTGGACCTCCCGCGCCCATAAATCCGATCTGATGACGCTGCTGGTGCGCACCACGCCGATCGAACAGGTGCAGCGGCGCACCGAGGGCCTCTCGGTCCTGCTGGTCGATCTGCGCGAGAATAGCGGCCGGGGCATCACCATGCAGCGCATCGATGCCATGGTGAACCACCAGACCAACGCCGTGTTCTTCGACGACCTCGAAGTGCCCGTGGAGAATCTCGTCGGTGAGGAGGGCCAGGGCTTCCGCTACATTCTCGACGGCATGAATGCCGAGCGCATCCTGCTCGCCCATGAATCCCTTGGCGACTGCCGCTATTTCATCGACCGCGCCACCGCCTATGGCAACGAACGCGTCGTCTTCGGCCACCCTATCGCCGCCAATCAGGGCATCCAGTTTCCCATTGCCCGCGCCTATGCGGAATGGAAGGCGGCCGATCTGCTGTGCCGGGCGGCCGCTGCGAAATTCGATGCCGGCGCTCCCTGCGGGGAGGAAGCCAACGTCGCCAAGCTGCTGGCCTCGGAAGCGGCCTGGAATGCCGGCGAAGCCTGTATGCAGAGTTTCGGCGGCTTTGCCTTCGCCCGCGAATACGACATCGAGCGCAAGTGGCGCGAGGCCCGGCTGATGCGAATCGCGCCGATCTCAACCAACCTCATCCTCGCCTATCTCGGCCAGCACGTCCTCGGCATGCCGCGCTCCTACTGAGCGCCTCCGTTCTGGCCCGCCTCAGGGTGAAAAGTCGTGCCGGACCGGCCATGCCGGGCGGCAGGCATGCCCCGCCGTTCGCCCGCAGCGACCGTTGGCCCCAGCCACGGTCCCGGCTGGCGGAAGGCAGGAGCATTGTCCCCGGCCCGCGGGCGCACTATGAAGGCACGCTCACCTGCGCCGCCGGCACGCTCCGGCCGTGGTTGGCGTGAATCCGCACGGCGCCGCTTGGCTGCTCCGGAGCGCCCCTGCTGACGAGGTTATGACATGAAACTTGCGACTTTTTCCCATGGCGGCAAGCAGAGCTACGGCATTGTTTCCGGCGATGGCATCGTTGATCTGGGCCGCCGGCTGGGCAACGAATATCCGGACCTTCGCAGCCTGCTGGCTGGCGACGGCCTTGCGAAGGCGGCCGCTATCAAGGATGCGCCGGATGTCAGCACCGCGGACGTGACCTGGCTTCCCGTCATTCCGAACCCGGACAAGATTCTCTGCGTCGGCCTCAACTACAAGGCGCATATCGAGGAAACCGGCCGCAAGGACGAAGACCAGCCGGTGATTTTCGGCCGCTTCAACTCCAGCCAGGTCGGCCACCTCCAGCCGCTGGTGTGCCCGCGCGAGTCCGACCGTTTCGACTATGAAGGCGAACTGGTCGCCATCATCGGCAAGGGCGGCCGTCGCATTCCCGCCGATCAGGCGCTGTCCCATATCGCCGGATATTCGATCTACAACGAAGGCTCGGTGCGCGACTGGCAGCGTCATACCCATCAATACACGCCGGGCAAGAATTTCATCGGCACCGGCGCTTTCGGTCCGTGGATGGTCACGGCCGATGAAATTCCCGATCCCTACAAGCTGAACCTCGTTACCCGCCTCAACGGGCAGGTGATGCAGGACGCCAGCATCAGCCTCATGATCTTCAACATCGAGGCCGTCATCAATTACATCTCGACCTTCACGGAACTCGTTCCGGGCGACGTGATCGTGACCGGTACGCCGGGCGGCGTCGGCAACGCGCGCAAGCCTCCGGTCTATATGCAGGATGGCGACACCGCCGAGGTCGAGATCACCGGCATCGGCACGCTGAAGAATCCCGTCGTCAAAGAAAAATAATAACTGATTCACACTTTCTTAAAGGGCCGCGAGAGCGGCCCTTTTTGATTCAGAGCTTGCCGTTCGCATGCTGCTTCAAAAGAACAAGCTGAGAACAAACAAAAAATCAGCATGCAGTTCCTGAGAAAATACGGCATCTGTCTTGCTGCAACGCTACGCAGCACCCACTTTCCATCTGGAACAGGAAAGAAGCACTCTTCATAAAAATGACAACTATTGAGTGCTTTGCATTGAGCAACACACCGTGTTAGCGCTCCACTCGGTTTTTTCTGGAGATTTATATGGCCAAGAAGGCAGTCAAGCGTTCCGCAAAGAAGATTTCAAAGCGCGCGGTCAAGAAGGCCGTGAAGCAAACAACGAAGAAGGCTGCCAAAGCCTTGCGGACTACCGCGAAGAAAGCCGTAAAGGCCACGGCGAAGAAGAGCGCTTCCAAGCGTCGTCCTTGGACCAAGGAAGACATTCGCGACCTGAAGCAGATGGCGCGCCAGAAGACTCCCGCGCCGCAGATCGCCAGAAAACTCAAGCGCAGCGAAGGCGCAACGCGCCAGCAGGCGTTCAAGCTCGGCGTCTCGCTGGACAGCAGAGGCTGACCTGCGCCCCTGTCGCAGCGGGCGAGTGGCCGACGGTCGCTCATCCGCGCGGCGGATCGCAGCGGCTGCCGGCACCGCCTCATAAATGAGATTGCCTGCCTGAAAGGAGCGGTCCTGCTTCCAAGAGAGACAGGTCCGCCCATCCGCGCGAGCGGGTGATGCGCTGGGCGCAAGGCCCGCTCAAACCCCGCTCTCATGACTTCGGCTGGTCCGGTGGATCGCGCCTCTCACCTCGCGCGATACCGGATTGCCGGATGGCGGTCCCGGAGGGAGTCGAACCCCCGACCTTCGGTTTAGGAAACCGCTGCTCTATCCTGCTGAGCTACGGGACCAATCCAAGCAATATCAACGATTTGGCCGATTTTCGCCGTTGCGCGAAGCGGCTTTCCGTATTTTTCTGGCGCTCTTGTATGGCGTCATGCGGCGCATCGTCAACGCGGGCGGCTGCGTCTCCCTGCATATGCTGGCCGCATATGTGAATGGAAGCCCGACGTGACGGCACGCGCTCGAATGCCCGGCCGTCCGCTTGCAACCCCGGATTCATTGCGGAAGTGACAGGCGTATCGCACAAGCATGGCAAAGATCGCAAAGTCTCTGCCGAGGTAACCCCGTTTCCTTGACACGTCTGATCCGTTCATGCGTCAGGCGGCCGGCCGCCAAAGGCAGACGTTGCATCATGATGGGCAGCACCTGTGGCGCTGCAAGAAATCTCGCCATCGATTGATGATGTTCGGCTGGTCCGATGTCCGAGATCAGCGCGCCGGCGACGCTCGGCCGGCCATCCGGAATCGGTGCGCATCGCAACGCGAGCCATTGCTTTTCTTCCGACGGAGCTTTTCTCTATCGACTCACTTCATTGCGAAGTGTTTGGAGGGGCTCAACTATGACACCGGGATGGGTTTCAAACATTCTGTCCAACCGCGCAGTGGAAATCGCGGCACGGGTCCTGTTGACATTTCCGTTCTGGGGCAGCGGCCTTGCAAAGCTTCTGGACTTCTCCGGCGGTGTCGGCGAAATGCGCCAGTTCGGCCTGGAGCCGGCCGAACTGTACAATATTCTCACGATCATCGTGCAACTGGGCGGGTCCGCCCTCATCATCTTCAATCGCATGACCTGGCTCGGGGCCGGCGCGCTTGGCATATTCACCGCGCTGACCATCCCGCTCGTCCATGCGTTCTGGCGGCTCGAAGGCGAACGGGGCATCACAGCCTTTCATACCGCAACCGAGCATGTTGGTATGATCGGCGCGCTGATCGTCGTCTCGATCCTGTCCAACCGCCGCGCAAGCTGACATCGCCGCTACATCACGCGGGCAGGATGGAGGCTCTGCTCATCTCAATGAGAACGAGGCCGGCGCGCCGGTTTCGTTCCGTTGATCCGATAGCGGCCCCCTTCCCGGTCATTTGCCGCGGCCCCCGCGCCATGCTTGGTTGTGGGCACGCACAAGGATGCGACCATGACAGCCAGAACCTTCGGACATACCGGCAAAGCGGTGCCGCCGATCGGCCAGGGCACCTGGCAGCTCGACGGACGGGATGACGAAGCTGCCATTGCCGCGCTGCGGCGCGGGCTCGACCTCGGGCTCACGCATATCGACACCGCGGAGATGTATGACGAAGCCGAACCGCTGATCGCGAAGGCCGTTGCCGGCCGGCGGGATGAAGTTTTCCTCGTCTCCAAGGTGCTGCCCCATAATGCCTCCCGCGCCGGCACGGTCGCGGCCTGCGAACGGTCGCTGCGCCGGCTGAAGACCGACCGGCTGGATTGCTATCTGCTGCACTGGCGTGGCGGCGAACCGCTGGCGGACACCGTCGCGGCGTTCGAGCAACTCAAACGGGATGGCAAAATCCTGTCCTGGGGTGTCAGCAATCTCGACGAATCCGACCTCGACGACCTCGCCGCCGTCGCCGCGCCATCCGCGATCGCCTGCAATCAGGTGCTCTATCACTTGCAGGAACGCGCCATCGAACATGCCGTATTGCCATGGTGCGAGCGTCATGGCGTGGCCGTCGTCGGCTATTCGCCCTTCGGGCATGACCGGTTTCCGGCAGCGGCCTCGGCGTCAGGGCAGGTTCTCGCGCAGGTTGCCGCCCGGCACGGCGCGACGCCCCGGCAGGTCGCGCTGGCGTTTCTGACCCGCCGGCCGGCGTTGTTCACCATTCCCAAGGCGGGGAACCCAGCCCATGTGGAGGAAAATGCCGGCGCAGCCGCCATCGCTCTTCCGGAAGGCGATATCGCCCTGCTGGACGCCGCCTTTCCGCGCGGACGCCCGCGCAGCCTGCCGATGATCTGAAAGCATGTTTCCGCCGCATCGCATCTGCCGCGGTGCCGCCATAATCGGACCGCTGGTTTGCAGCCATGGCTCGCGGCGCGACGTATATTCTGGCTCTGGCCGTTCCGTTTTTCCCCATGGCGCCGGCGCAGGGTGCCTGTAGGGACGACGCCCTGTCCCACGGCAGGATGGCGAGCCTCGCGGATGACCGCGCGCTGGTGCTGGCGGATGGCCGCAGGCTTATCCTGGCCGGCATCGAACCTCCCGGCATCGCCCCCTCCCGGCTCGACCAGATGATCGGCGGCGACAGTTTCACATTCCGGGAACTTCCACCGGCGGACCGCTATGGCCGCATGCCGGCGCTTGCCTTCGCCGATGGTGCCGACGCACCTCTCCAGTCCGCGGTGCTGGCGCAAGGGCAATCCCGCCTGACGCCATTCGGCCTCGCCCGGCTTCCGGAAGGCTGCCGCGCGGCCCTGCGGGCGGTGGAAACCGCCGCCCGGCTGGCAAAGCTTGGCGTCTGGGGCGATCCGCGCTATGCGATGCGGCATGCGGACCGGGCCGCGGATCTGCTGAAGGATCGCGGCCATATGACCGTGGCCGAGGGCCGGGTGATTTCGGTCCGGGAAAGCGGCGGCGTCATCTACGTCAACTTTGGACGACGCTGGTCGCAGGCGCTCACCGTCACGGTGCTGAAACGCAACGAGAAGACGCTGACCGCCGCCGGCCTCGCCCCCCGCCTGCTCGAAAACCGCAGGATTCGCGTAAGGGGATGGGTGGAGGAGCGAAACGGCCCGCGCATCGAGGTCAGCGTTCCGGAACAGATCGAGATGGCCGACAAGTGAGAGGCATGTCCAGGCAGGCAACGCGGCGCAGGTCTTCCGCGGCAAGGCGCGCGATTTCGGTCACGCCGCTTCTGGCCGTGATGCTGCTGGCCGGCTGCGCCTCCTTCGGCCCCTCCGCCGATCACCTCTCCCCCCCGGCGCCGGAACGGCAGGAAGCAAGACAGCCGGACGTATCGCCTGCGATCCGCCGCGAGCATCAGCGCATTCTCTCCGCTTATGGCGGGCGGTATGACGCGCCCGCTGTTCAGGCCATGGTGTCCCAGACCGTGGCGCGCCTCGTCGCCGCCTCGGAGCGGCCGGACGTGCCGTATCAGGTGACGCTGCTGAACTCGCCGGCCGTGAATGCCTTCGCCCTGCCCGGCGGACAGCTTTACGTGACCCGCGGTCTCGTGGCGCTCGCAAACGATTCCGCTGAACTCGCCTCCGTTCTCGCCCATGAAATGGCGCATGTCATCGCGCAGCATGCCGCCAGCCGCGAGAACAAGGCACGGCAGGCCGCGCTCGTGACCCGCGTGACCAACGACGTGTTGCGCGACCCTCAGAACGGGGCGCTGGCGCTCGCGAAATCACGGATCGCGCTGGCGAGTTTCTCCCGCGCCCAGGAATTCGAGGCGGACGGCATCGGCGTCGGCATCGCTGCGAGGGCCGGCTACGATCCCTTCGGCGCGCCCCGCTTTCTGACGTCGCTCGGCCGCAACGCCAGCCTGCGCAACAGCGTGCAGACCAAGCCGGGCGAACAGCGCGCGCCGGATTTCGTGTCGTCTCACCCCGCCACATTGGACCGCGTGAAGAACGCGCAGACCATCGCGCGCCAGTTCGGCGCGCCAGGCACCGGCGCTCAGGATCGGAACGCCTATCTCGCCAGCCTGGACGGGATGGTCTATGGCGAGGACCCGAGCGAGGGCTTCGTTCGGGGCCGGCGCTTTCTGCACCCCAAACTCGGCTTCACCTTCGTCGCGCCGGAAGGCTTCGTGCTGGAGAACACCGCGCAGGCCGTGCTCGGGCTGAAGGACGGCGGCCGTGAGGCGCTGCGTCTCGACGTGGTCCGCGTCTCCGGCGATCAGAGCCTGATCGACTATCTCAAGTCGGGCTGGATCGAGAATGTCGAGACCCGCAGCCTGGAAGAAACGGTGATCAACGGCTTTCCCGCCGCAACCGCCACGGCCGGTGGCGACTCCTGGGATTTCCGCCTCTATGCCATCCGCTTCGGCAGCGACGTCTATCGTTTCATCTTCGCCAGCCGGAACAAGAGTTTCGAGACCGACCGTGCGTTCCGGGAGGCCGTCGGCAGCTTCCGCCGGATGAGCGTAGCCGAGGCCGATTCGGCGCATCCGCTGCGCCTTCGCATCGTGACCGTCGGCGCCGACGACACGGCCGAGAAACTCGCATCGCGGATGGCGGTGAGCGACCGCGCCACGGAGCGATTCCTGGTGCTCAACGGGCTGGAGCCGGGCGCCGCGCTGCGCAGCGGCGACCGGGTGAAGATCGTGGTGGAATGATAATCAAGGCTCCGGCGCTCGCTCAGGCGAACAGCCGCGGCCAGCCGAATCCCCAGCCATCGCTGTCATGGCGCAGGCTTTCGGTCTTCACCGGCTTGCCCTTGCGGCGGTCCGGCGGACGTCGCCCCTTTGAAGCGGGCGGCTTGTCCTCACGGGGCTTCGGCTCGTCCAGTTCCTTGAGCATCACCTGGCCACAGTCGCTACAGCGGAACGACGCGATCGCTGGCAATCCTGCATAAGCCGGGACGGTCTTCACGGGCCTCATGGTGCCCTTCAGACATTGTGGACATGGCAATGTTCGCGTCCCGGCACCGCGCATTATCAACCCTGCTTGGGGTGCAGTTTCATCCCGGACCATTCATACCAGAACTAGGACTTTTCATCGCCTAATCTTGGCCTGAATGGTTGAGAAGCCGTTACCCGTATCGCCGACTGGAAATAGGATCGGGCGGGGCGCGTGCCGCCCGGCCATGCCGTCGCTCGCGCCGCTCACGGCACGCGGTCCGGGTTTCTCACCGGCCCGCACGTTCCTTGCAGCGGTGCATAGAGCATCACTGGCGTCTTGCATCCCGATGGATGGGAATGTCGGAGATTTCAGCTTAAATCTATCATTATGCTGGGGCGGAGTGTTCCGGCCACGAATTCCCTCCTGAATGTCCGGAGCAGACCATGACGAAAGTGCTGATCCTTTATTATTCCGCTTACGGCCATATCGAGACGATGGCACAGGCTGTCGCCGAAGGCGTGAAAGAAACCGGGGCGGAAGCCATCATCAAGCGCGTGCCTGAACTGGTGCCGGAAGAAGTCGCGAAAAAGTCCGGCTTCAAGCTCGATCAGGCCGCACCGGTGGCCACCGTGAGCGAGCTTGTGGACTATGATGCGATCATCATCGGCACCGGCACACGCTTCGGCAACATGACCGCGCAGATGAAGAATTTCCTCGATCAGACCGGCGGCCTCTGGGCGCAGGGCAAGCTGGCCGGCAAGGTCGGCTCCGTGTTCACCTCCACGGCCACCCAGCATGGCGGCCAGGAATCCACCATCCTCTCGACCCACACCGTCCTGCTCCACCACGGCATGGTGCTAGTCGGCCTGCCCTACACCTTCCAGGGCCAGATGGGCGTAACGGAAGTCATGGGGAACTCGCCCTACGGCGCCTCGACCATCACCGATGGGGACGGCAGCCGCCAGCCGTCCGCCGTCGAGCTGGAAGGCGCCCGTTATCAGGGCCGGCATGTCGCCCAGATCGCGGCCAAGCTCGCCGCCCGCTGACGCGATCCTCCACCGGATGCCGCCGGGGTTCTACCGAACCCAGCGGCATTTGTGTTTTCCGGGGGTTCCGGCATAACTGCTGCGAACCAAGGGAGGATGACACGGAATGGCGGATATCGTTCTCGCGATCGGCACATCGCACTCGCCGCTGCTTGCAAGTCCACCGGAAGACTATCCAAAGCACGCGGAGATCGACGCCAAGGGCCGCAAGCTGCTCGACCGAAACGGACAGCCGGCCACCTATGGAGATCTGCTCGCCGCCGCGGACCCCACCATCGCGGACCAGATTTCCCTTGAGGTGATGAGCGAGCGCGCAGCGCGCTGCAATGCCGATATCGACCATGTCGCCGCCGCCATCCGCGAAGCGAAGCTCGATGCGCTCATCATCATCGGCGACGATCAGCATGAGCAGTTCTTCGACGACAATATGCCGGCCATCCTGATCTACTCCGGCGACACCATCGAGAATCGCACTCTCGACATGCCGGAGGACGCGCCGGAATTCTGGCGCAAGGCCCGCGGCCAGTATCACGAGCCGGCCGCAGCGCGCGAATATCCGGTCGCCGCGCCGCTCGCCCGCCACCTCACCACGGCGCTGGTGAATGCCGAATTCGATATCAGCCATTCAAAGCGCTTCTCGGCCAAACATGGCGAGGGCCACGCATTCGGCTTCGTTCATCGCCGCCTGATGGGCGAGGATATCGTGCCGATCGTCCCGGTGGCGCTCAACACATACTTCCCGCCGAACCAGCCGACGCCGAAGCGCTGCTATGCCCTCGGCGAGGCGATCCGGGATGCGGTACGGTCCTGGTCCGAACCGGCGCGTGTCGGCATTCTCGCCTCGGGCGGCCTCAGCCACTTCACCGTGGACGAGGAGCTGGACCGGCTCATTCTCGACGCCTGCCGCAATCACGACAAGGCGGCGCTGCTCGGCATTCCGGCGAACAAGCTGAATTCCGGCACCTCCGAGGTCCGCAACTGGATCACCACGGCGGCGGCGGCATCGCACCTGACCTGCGACTGGCAGGATTACGTGCCGTGCTATCGCTCGCTCGCCGGCACCGGCTGCGGCATGGGCTTCGCGATCTGGCGCTAAAAGTCCGGACGGTTTGACGAAGGTCCGGTGCAACCAAGCGCCGGACCTTCGTGCGTTCAGACTGTTCAAGCATTGCCGGAGCTTGTCCGGTCTGGAGACCCGCCCGGTCGGTGTCACACCGGCCGCAGCGGCTCCGGCGCGCCGTCCGGCAGGACGATCTCGATATGATCGCCGGCCCTCACCTCGCCATCGGCCAGAACCACCGCCATGATGCCCGCCTTGCGGATGATGCCGCCGTCGGGCCTCCGCTCCAGCAGTGCCTCCATCAGGCCCGGCGCGAAACCGTCGAGCTGAGCGCATGGATTGCGCAGGCCGGTGACTTCGAGAACCGCCTGCGGCCCGATGCGCAGACGGGTGCGCGCCGGCAGCGCCAGCAGATCGAGCCCTTCGCTGGTGATATTCTCTCCGAGATCGCCGGGCGCGACCTGAAAGCCAAGATCCCTGAGGACGTCGAGCATCTCGGAAGCGAACAGATGCACCTGCCGCAGGTTGGGCGCTTCCGGATGGAAGCGGCGGCGCGAGAGATGCTGCACCGTAGTCCCCGCATGGGCATCGCCTTCTACGCCAAGTCCGGCCAGCAGGCGGATGGAAAACTGTCCCGTCTTGCTGAAGCGATGGCGCGGGCTGAGGCTCACCGCGACAACCCTGCCGGAGAGATGTTCCGACATCGTGTTCGTGGTCATGTCTGCAACCGTGCCCGCGACCATATTCGTGACCTCCGTTTCGCCATCGGCCGCTTCGGTGTCGCTGCGGCCATCTCATGCAGTCGTGACAGGCCGCAGAAACATCCCGCAGAAACATCCCGCAGAAACCAGCCTGTCGCCTCCGCAACACCTCCCGCCCCCGCGGGCCGATGGCACCGCGGCTTCCCGGGCACGGCCGGCGATCCACCTCCCTTGCAGCGCATCGTGGCGCAGCCAATGAACCTCTTGAGCCGATTGATCAGACGGCCGATGCGCGTCGGCTCTCGGTCTTTGCCTTGTCGCCTTTGCCTTGTCGCCTTTGCCTTGTCGCCTTTGCCTCTCCGCCTGCCTGTCGGATTGGCTGATGGGGTCGTTCAGCCCGACGACCGGGAGACCCCCGCGCCAACACTTCAGGCGGGTCCGGCGGCCTGAACAGCAAGGCAGCACCGACGCCTCTTTTCACAGACAAACACGCGCACAAAACGTCCCTGACGTCTTTACTGCACGCCTCGTCTTCAGCCGTCAAACATCCGGATGTGTGGCGTTGCGCCGGCGCCACAAACGAGAAGGCCCGGCTGAGCCGGGCCTTCTGCCTGAATATGATGGCCGATCAGGCGGCCTCGTCCTCGACGGCATCGTCGTCAGCGTCTGCCCCTTCGGCTTCCGCATCCGCCTTGGGGCCGCGCCGCGGCCCCTTGGCGAGGGCCGCCTCGATCTCCTTGACCGCCTCGGTCTCGGTGATGCGGTTGACTGCCGCGATCTCGCGGGACAGCCGGTCCAACGCCGCCTCGTAAAGCTGGCGTTCGCTGTAGGACTGCTCCGGCTGGGATTCGGAGCGGAACAGGTCGCGCACCACTTCGGCGATCGAGACGATGTCGCCGGAATTGATCTTCGCTTCGTATTCCTGCGCGCGGCGCGACCACATGGTGCGCTTGACCCGGGCGCGGCCCTTCAGCGTCTCCAGCGCCTTCTTGACGGTCGGCGCCTCGGCCAGCTTGCGCATGCCCACCGACACGATCTTGGCGGTCGGCACACGCAGGGTCATCTTGTCCTTGATGAAGTTGATCACGAACAGTTCAAGCTTCGCCCCGGCGATCTCCTGCTCCTCGATGGACATGATCTGTCCCACGCCGTGAGCCGGATACACGATGAATTCGCCGGTCTTGAACCCTTGCCGCTGGGTCGTCTTTTTCGTTGTCATTACAGGGGCTGCTCCTTCGCCCTCCGGTTTGGACCGGACGGGCGGCTTTGCCGCGGGAGCACGATCAGCCGTGCTCTTTGCGGATGACGGAATCTTCTTCGCCTCTCCCACGGGCGCAGCAGCCGGCCTGGCCGCCGCAGCCACGGGGGCGCTCTTCGCGACCGGCTTCGTGGCGGTCTGGGGGGCGGCGGGTTTCGCGCCGGACACCTTGGCGGCTGCCGGCTTGCCCGCAGCAGCTTTCACAGGCGCGGATTTGGCGGACGCTCCGGAAGCTGACGTCACGGCGGCGGCTTTGGCCGGCGCCGCCTTCGTGGCGGCCGGCTTTGCAGTTGCGGTCTTGACCGGGGCGGGTTTGGCGGCCACTGACTTGGCCGGCGCCGCTTTCACAGCCGTCGCCTTCGAGGCCGCAGCTTTTACAGACGCGGCCTTTGCCGGCGTGCTGGCTTTCTTACGCGTTTTTTCTGCCACTGGACTTCGCGTGGGAAATCCCACGCCCCTGGTTGACGCATCGCGGGAAAACAGAAACGAGATGGTGCGAAAAAGCGCTCCGCGCCGCCAAACACGAGGCGGCCGGAAAACGGAGGTATTCCGGACCGGGATATTCGCTATTTTGTTATATATATCACATTTTCCCCGAAATTCAAAGGGTTGGACCTATGAACCGGCCATAAGAGGCCTGTCGGCGGGAAAAAGTGTAACCCCGAGGTTAATGCGGCGGGCCCAATCCCCGACTTTCAAGGGCGGGAGGCGTGGCGTCAGTCGCCCTCGCCGGGTTCGGGAGAAAACAGGGCTTCCTTGCCCGGCTTGCCGTCCCACTCCTTGGCGTCGTCCGGCGGCTCCCGCTTCATCGTCACATTGGGCCAGGTTTTCGCATAGTCGGCGTTGAGCTTGAGCCATTTCTCAAGGCCGGGCTCGGCATCGGGCTTGATCGCCTCGGCCGGGCATTCGGGCTCGCAGACCCCGCAGTCGATGCACTCGTCGGGGTGGATGACGAGCATGTTCTCGCCCTCGTAGAAGCAGTCCACCGGACAAACTTCCACGCAGTCCATGTATTTGCACTTGATGCAGTTTTCGACGACGACGTAGGTCATGTGCACCTCAGCCGCCGATCCAGACAGTATCCTTTTCCGGCGGGTTGACTGCGCGGTGGCTAGCCCATGGCGCGGGGGGTGTAAAGCGCGCGTTTCGCAGGAGAAACCCCCGTTTTCGCATCGCGCACAAGTGGTTCAAAACATTCCAGGATTCGAATAATTTAAAAAATGGTGCCGGTCAGCGCCTCATACAAGCCCGCCGCCGAGGCAGCGTCGCCGCGCCGCTCCGCGAAACCCGTCACGCGCAGCACGCGGATCCGCCGGTCCAGCGCCACGGTGACGACCTGTCCAAGACGGACGGCATGGCCCGGAGCCGTGACCCGCTGCCCGTCGATCCGGACCTTGCTGCCGGCGACCAGCGCCGCCGCGTCGGTGCGGGTCCGCACCACGCGGGCATGCCAGAGCCACTTGTCGATGCGCTGACGGCCGGGAGCCTCCTCCGGCCCACTCCGCCGCTGTCCTCCCCCGCGGCTCACGGCACGCCTCCACGGCGCACCGGCGAGCCCCGGACGGGGCCGCCAGATGTCCCGAACAGCGGACAGGCCCGGCCTCCATGGCTCATGCGCCAGCGGTCACTCCGGTTTGCCTTCGAGCTGGGCCTTGAGGGCCGCAAGCTTGGCGAAGGGAGAATCCGGGTCCGGCGCGCGATCCCGGCGCGAAGCCGCCCCGCGATCAAATCCGCCCGCGCCGCCGCGTTCGTCCCCGCGCGAAGGCCGGCGGTCGTCACGGCCCCTGAAGCCACCCTTGAAACTGTCTTTGCCGCGGAAGCCTTCCTTGCCCTTGAAGCTGTCCTTGCCCTTGAAGCCTTGCGGACGATCTCCCCGCTGCTGGTCGCCATCGCGCCCGAACTTTCGGGGAGGCCGGGAGTCGCGCCGGTCCTGTCCCTCGGCGGCGACAGCCTCGCCAGCCGCGCCCTCGGCAGGAGCCGCATCCGGGAACTGCCCGCGCGGCGGACGGCCACGGCCCTGGCCGCGATTGCCGTGGCCACGATCCGGGCGGCGCTGGTGATGCGCCCGGCGCTCGCCTTCCGGGCGGCCCGGCCGCCAGACCTCGACAAGTTCCGGCTCGGACGGCGCGGCGGCAGCGTCTGCGGTCTCCGATCCGGACGCATCTGCTTGCGCGCCCGCAACTGCCGGCGCCGCATCCGTCGCGGCAAGGTCCGTTGCTGGTTCCGATGCAGCTTCCGCCGACATCTCGGCGGACGCTTCCGGCTCGCTCGTCACGGACATGGCGCTGTCAGCGGACGCCGGCTCGGTATCGCCAGCCTCGTCTGAAACCGGCGCTGGCCCAGCCGCTGCCGAAACTTCGCCCGGAAGCTCTTCCACGGCGACCGCTTCGGCCCCCGGCAGAGCGACAGGCTCCGGATCGGATAGCTGCACATCAGCCAGCAGCGCAGCGCCTTCGGGGGCTGCCTCGCTCACGGCGGTTTCGGCGGAAGCGCCCGCCTCCGGGGTCTCGACGGTGGCGTCGTCCGTATCGTGAGTTGCCGCATCGGAAGCGGTGACCGGCCCGGCCTCCGCCGTATCGGCATTCGTATCGGCATCCGCATCCGAAAGGCCCGCCGGCATATCCGCCGCCTCGGCGGCAGCGGCATCCGCCTCCGGGGCGGCTCCTTCGGCGAGGACCGCCGCTTCCGCAGCGGCCTCCGGCGTTGCCTCCGCAACCGTCACTTCCGGCTCCGGAGGCTTCGGCCGCTTCTCCATCCGGTAACCCAAAGCCCGCAGGATCGAGGCGAAGTCCTCGCCTGCACAGCCCGCCAGCGAGGTCATGCCGACCGTCACGGTGAAACCGCGCCCATCGAAAGCGCCGGCCGGCTTCGGCCCCGGCGCACCCGCGCGCCAGGCCAGCGCCGGGCGGATCAGGTCCGCAAGGCGTTCGAGAATATCGACGCGCACCGCCCGCTCGCCGGCGGCGCGATAGCCCGCCACGCGATACAGCTCCGTCGGCACCTCCTTGTCGGTGGCGATGGAGGTGCGGCCCGAGGAGGCAAGCTGCTGGATGGTGGCGAGCGCGGCGGGATCGACATCGCCCTGCTTCAGCGCCCAGAGCTGGGAGGCCAGCGCCCGCGGCGCCGGTTTCACCAGCGCCGGCAGATAGATGTGATAGGCGCCGAACCGCACGCCGTATTTGCGCAGGGTCGCGCGCGAGGGCTGGTCGAGCCCCTTCACATCCTCCGCGATCTTCTGGCGCTCCAGTACGCCCAGCGCCTCGACGAGCTGGAAGGCGACGCCGCGGGCGATGCCGGTCACGTCCTCGGCGGCGGTGAGCTGGAACAGTGGCGCCAGCAGTTTCTCGATCTGGGTCTTGAGCCAGAGTTCGAGCCGCGCCTGCACGCCGTCACGCGGCGCGCCTGAAAGCTGTTCGTCCGCGATCAGCCGCAGGCGCGGCTTCAGCGCGTCCTCTCCGGCGATCAGCTTCGCCACCGGCTGGCCGAGCCAGCGCAGCGCGCCGTCATTGGCGAGCACGAACTGATCGTCGGGGGCCTGGGCGAGGCGCGCGGCGCGCTGGTCGATCTCGCCCGCGAGCGCCTTCTGCGCGGCGGCCTGCAACGCCTTGGCGTCGGACCCTGCTTCCGACACCGCCGGCGCGAAGGTGAAGCCGTCCAGCCGGCCGATGGTGTGGCCCTCGACGACCACGTCGCCGGTCTTGGAAATTTCGGTGTCTAGCATTGCATTCTCTCTCAACCGTCGCATCAGCACGCTGGTGCGACGGTCCACGAACCGCGCCGTGAGTCTTTCGTGCAGGGCATCCGACAGCTTGTCTTCGACGGCGCGGGTGACGTCTTGCCAATGATCCGGGTCCGCCAGCCAGTCCGCACGGTTGGCGATGAAGGTCCATGTTCTGACATGGGCGATGCGGTTCGACAATGTGTCGATATCGCCGTCGGTCCGGTCCGCCTGTTTCACCTGCCGGTCGAACCAGTCATCCGGGACCCTTCCCTCGCGCATCAGGAAGCTGAAAAGAGTGCCGGCCAGCTCGGCATGGGTGGCCGGCGCGATCTTCCGGTAATCCGGGACCTGGCAAACCTCCCACAGCCGCGCCACAGCCGCCGGATCGCGCGCCATGGCGCGCACCTGCGCATCCCGCGCCAGATGCTCCAGCACCAGAATGTCCTCCGCGACCGGCGCGCGGGTCAGGCCCGGCAGCTTCGGCGCGGCGGACAGCGATGCCTGCAACGCCGCCACCGAGGCCGTGTCCAGCGCCGAGTTGCGCCATTGCAGCAGCTTCACCGGCTCGAAGGCATGGGCCTCGATCTGCTGGACCAGCTCGCTGTCGAAAGGTGGGCAGCGGCCGGTGGTGCCGAAGGTGCCGTCGCGCGAGGCGCGGCCGGCGCGGCCGGCGATCTGGGCGAGTTCGGAGGGGTTCAGCTTGCGATACTGATAACCGTCGAATTTGCGGTCGGACGCGAAGGCGACATGGTCCACGTCGAGATTGAGACCCATGCCGATGGCATCTGTCGCCACCATGTAATCGACGTCGCCGGACTGGAACAAAGCCACCTGGGCGTTGCGCGTGCGCGGCGACAGCGCGCCCAGCACCACGGCGGCGCCGCCACTGTGGCGGCGGATCAGTTCGGCGACGGCATAGACCTCGTCCGCCGAGAAGGCGACGATGGCGGAGCGCCGCGGCAGCCGCGTGATTTTCTTCTCGCCGGCGAAAGACAGGTTCGACAGGCGCGGCCGGCTGATGATGTTGGCGCCGGGCAGCAGCCGCTCCACCATCGGCTTCATGGTCGCCGCGCCGAGGATCAGGGTCTCGTCGCGGCCGCGATAGTTCAGGATGCGGTCGGTGAAGACATGGCCGCGCTCGAAATCCGTCGCAAGCTGGATCTCGTCGATGGCGAGAAAGGCGGGATTGAGATCGCGCGGCATCGCTTCGACGGTCGAGACCCAGAAGCGCGGGTTCGGCGGCTTGATCTTTTCCTCGCCGGTGATCAGCGCGACGTCGTTCTCGCCGACGCGCTGCACCAGCTTGTTATAGACCTCCCGCGCCAGCAGCCGCAGCGGCAGGCCGATGACGCCGGAGGAATGCGCCAGCATCCGCTCGATGGCGAGATGGGTCTTGCCGGTGTTGGTCGGCCCGAGAACGGCGGTGACGCCCGCGCCGCGGGCGCGGTCGTCGCCTCGCGGGGACGGTCTGGAGAAGGTGATCGCCATCGGTCGTGAAATCGACTTTCATCGGCCCCGGCGGGGCTGGTCACTGATGTCCGAGCCGGCACGCCCGGCGGCGGGCCATTCCGGCACCATACACGCGGAACCGTTTCCACACATGTGCCCGCCCCGGAGGCGGGTCAACCCGCGAAATCCGTCCCGTTTTGCAACAGCCGGCCGGCATCGTCTTAAGCAATGGAACGAGTCTGGAACGAAACACGGCCGAATCGCGGACTCCGCGGGAGTCGGGTTTCGTTCACGCCACATATGGCAGAGCAGCCGCCTACACCCCACGAGATGATGATTCGCGAGAGAATTTGCCACCTTTTTTCGGCCGAAACCGTTAAGCGCGGACGGACTCGAATCGCCGCCGGAGTCAAGCGGTCGGGATCACGCGCCCCGCGGCGGACGGACACCGCCGGGCGGCTTCCCGCTCGGGACCCGAAAAAATCACGGGGATTTCGACGCGGTGGCGGTCAGCGGGGAGACCACGAAACTGCTGGCTTCGAGCACGCCGTTCCCAACCGGGGTCGGCACAACCATCTTGAACGGCACGACGACGCGAGTTTCCCCGATCGGGGCGACCCAGATTTCGGCGCCGCGCTGTTCCGCCATCCATTTGATGCCGGCCCGGTCGGGGATATGGCCGGCGATGGGCTTGAACACCACGCCGCAGATCGCGACCGGTCCCTGATAGCCCTTCTGCGCCTTGACCTGCTCGATCCGCTTGAATTCGACATCAAGCTCGTAACGGATGCGTCCATCGAAAATCTGGAGCGTGCGCTGGCATGTCTGCGGGCCGATCACGCTGCCGCTGCCGGGCACCCGCGTCAGCGCCGCCGTCATCGGATCGAGAATGCTGCGCCGGTGGGCCTCCGACACCGGGATGCGCTCCGGGTCCGGCGTCACCGGGGGTTCGACGGACATGGTCCGCACCGCGCCGCCGGCCATGACCATGCGGACCTCGTCCTTGCGGCGGTCGGTCGTCACGTTGGACGTATAAGCCACCGGCACGAAGTCACCGGAGGCGGTGATGACGCCGCGGGCGGCGCTGTTGCCGCGGCCGGCGCTGAACATGCGCAGGATGCCCGCCGTCATGCCGCTGGCGGCGGCGGTGAACTTGTCGTCGTCGACGGTGACCGTCCAGGCGCCGCGCCCGACCTGCACGCCGGCCAGCGTCGCGGTGTAGGTCGCGTCGAGCTTGGCTTGAGACTGGGCCTGCGCCTGCGGCGCGCCGGCAACCACAAGGGGGAGGACAAGGCCAAATCCGGCCCCCCGTATTGACCCACCGAATGACGTCACGGCCGGACCCTCTTTGAATCGTGTGGCGCTTTGAATCGTGTCGCGGTTCGAGCAGATGGCTGTCGAATCAAGGACTTGCTCTATTGTAAGCGATCCGGGCCGGAATACGCGACAGTGGCCCGGCACCACCGGCGTCCACCGGGCCCGTCGCGCGGGGACCCCGCGGCCGCCATCATGCCGCCCGATATTCCCCGGCTTCATGACGTCATCAAGGCAGCCGGTGCCGGAAACTCCGTAGAAACCCGGCGAATTGCCCGGCCCGTGGCGGCGTGCGTCTTGACGATGCGGCCACCTGCCACTATAGGTCCGCGGTCCCCGTCAGGGGTTAAATCCATTCCGGATCATATCCGTTTGCCCGCGTCCTTCGGGATGCGGCCCGCGCGAAAGATTTCGATCGAAAGATTTCGCCAGTTCAGGTTTCGAAAGGTCTCGCTATGTCGCGGCGCTGCGAACTCACCGGCAAAGGCCCCCAGGTCGGCCACAAGGTGAGCCATTCCAACCACAAGACCAAGCGGCGCTTTCTGCCGAATCTGGTCAACGTGACCCTGAGTTCGGATTCGCTTCAGCGCAGCGTGCGCCTGCGCATTTCCGCCAACGCCCTCAAGAGCGTCGATCATCGCGGCGGGCTCGATGCCTTCCTGCTCAAGGCGCATGACGAGGAACTGTCCGTCCGCGCGCTGGACCTGAAGCGTCAGGTCTCCAAGAAGCGGGCGGAAGCGCCGGCGGAAGCCGCCTCCAACTGATTCCCGGCAACGGGTCTGATGTCGTGAAAGGCCGGGCTCACGCCCGGTCTTTTGCTTTTGGGAGGGCCGCAAGCGCGGTCCCTTTCCGGGATCATGGTTTTGCCTGAGCATGATCTTGTCCGAAAACCGGTGCCCACTTTTCGGGATCATGCTTTTGCCTGAGCATGATCTTGTCCGAAAACCGGTGCCCACTTTTCGGGATCATGCTTTATTCGCCCGGCAGCGCGAATTGCAGCAGCAGCGTCCGTTGCAGCATCGAGAAATTGTCGTCCGAGATCATCGTCAGCACGACCGTGCCGGCGGCGTCGCGATGCACGGCGAGCCCTTCCATGTTGTCGATATGGTAGCCGAGGTCCGCCTCGAACAGCACGGGCCCATCCACCGTGCGCCCCGGCGCGATATCCTGCTGCGCGATCCGGCGTAAACGGATGCCGAGACCGGCGAGCCAGGAGAATTTCCGTTCGAGAATCAGCACGTCCCCGCCCGGCAGCAGGGCGGCGTCGCTGATGTCGTAATTCTCGGTTCGCCGCACGCTGAAAGCGCCCGGCTTCGGCCCGCCCAGCAGCAGCGCCCGCAGGTCGCGCGCCTCGTCCAGCGACCCCTCGGAAAAGACCACCAGCGCGCCTGAGAGGGGGTGAGTCCCCTTGGGCACCGCCACCAGCCCTTCGATGCCGCGATTGCTGCGCAGGTTGCGGAACGACGCCGGCAGCCCCACGGTCCGCGCGCGGGCCGCCATGCCGTCACGCCCGAAGTCGAACCGCACGATCCGGTGGACGCGCTCGATGCCGGCATACAGTGTGTCGCCATCGGCCGTCAGCGACTCGGTGTCGTACCAGCCACGCCGCGTCAGCGGCGCGCCATCCGGCCCCAGCACCGGCCCCATCCGCGCGCCGGTGATCGCGGCCGGCCGCTCGCCGTCATGGACGATCTCGCCGGTCAGCCACCAGGCCCGGTCGCTGATGGCGACGAAACGGCGACCATCCGCCGCCATGACGATGCCCGAGAAGCCGCCGAACGGCTTGGCCGCCGAAGTCAGCGCCAGCCCCCCGCGAAACAGCAGCTTGCCGAACTGCCGGCGTGCCGGATCGCGCGGATCGAAGGCCATGATCGGCGTCGCCGTGATCGAGATGTCCGCCGGCGCTTCCGTTCCGGCGACGACGGGCCGGCTGGCTGACGTTTGCGTCGCAGTCTGCGTCAGGGTCTGCGCCATGGCCGCTGAGGGGCCGCGCGCGGCAGCGCCGATCGCCAGCACAGCCACGGCAAAACCCAGGCACAAGGCGACCGGCAGCCGGGACCACACGCGGCCGCGAGCCTTGAGCAACCGCAGGCCCGGCATGTTCATGTCCGGCTCGTTCATGGCCGGGATGTTCGTGTCCGGAGTGTCGTCAGCCCGCACCGCGGCCCGGCCTCAGGCCACGCGCCGCCGCCGGCCCCGCGAGACGGGCTCGCCCACTCCATTGTCATCGAACAGCTCCGCCAGTTTCTCGGTCATCGCACCGCCGAGTTCCTCGGCATCGACGATCGTAACCGCCCGGCGATAATAGCGTGTGACGTCATGGCCGATGCCGATGGCGATCAGCTCCACCGGCGAACGGGTCTCGATGTCCTCGATCACCCAGCGCAGATGCCGTTCGAGGTAGTTGCCCGGATTGACCGACAGGGTGGAGTCGTCCACCGGCGCACCGTCGGAGATCATCATCAGGATCTTGCGCTGCTCGGGCCGCGCCAGCAGGCGCTGATGCGCCCAGTTCAGCGCCTCGCCGTCGATATTCTCCTTCAGCAGGCCCTCGCGCATCATCAGGCCGAGGTTGCGCCGCGCGCGCCGCCACGGCGCGTCCGCTGCCTTGTAGATGATGTGGCGCAGGTCGTTGAGCCGGCCGGGATTGGCCGGCTTGCCGGCGGCGAGCCACGCCTCGCGGGACGAGCCGCCCTTCCAGGCCCGGGTGGTGAAGCCGAGGATTTCGACCTTCACGCCGCAGCGCTCCAGCGTCCGCGCCAGGATATCCGCGCAGGTCGCCGCGACGGTGATCGGCCGCCCGCGCATGGAGCCGGAATTGTCCATCAGCAGCGTCACGACCGTGTCGCGGAAATTGGTGTCCTTCTCGCGCTTGAAGGACAGCGGATGCATGGGATCGAGCACCACGCGGGACAGCCGCGCCGGATCGAGCATGCCTTCTTCAAGGTCGAATTCCCAGGCGCGATTCTGCTGCGCCATCAGCCGCCGTTGCAGCCGGTTGGCAAGCCGCGCGACGACGCCTTGCAGGTTCGAGAGCTGCTTGTCGAGATAGCTGCGCAGCCGGTCGAGTTCCTCCGGCTCGCACAGATCCTCGGCGCCCACGGTTTCATCGAAACGGGGGGCATAGACCTTGTAGTCCGGGCCGCGCGGCTCGTTGGCGCCCTGGCGATGCGGCCGGCGCTGCTCGCCCGGCACTTCCGCCTCGCCCATCTCCATGTCGTCCATCATGTCGGCGTCCATGGATTCCATGGATTCCGACGCGGCCTCGGCGGATTCCTCGGCCGACGCCTCGGTCTGTTCCGGCTGGGCCTGGGCGTCCGGATTCTGGGAGTCCTCGTTCTGGTCTCCGGAATCCTGATCCTCGTTCTGGTCGTCGCCCTCGCTGTCCTCGGTGTCTTCGGACTCGGCGCTGCGATCCTCGCCCATGTCGAGCGAGGTGAGCAGGTCCTTGACCACGTCGCCGAAGCGCTCCTGATCCTCGACCAGTTCCTCCAGCCGGTTAAGATTGCGCCCGGCCCGGTCCTCGATGACCGGCCGCCACAGATCGACGAGCCGGCGCGCGGCCGGCGGCGGCGCAAGGCCGGTCAGCCGCTCGCGCACCATCATGGCGACGGCTTCCTCGATCGGCGCTTCGGACCGTTCGGTGATGTCGTCGTATTTGCCGCGGTGATACTTGTCGTCCAGCATCGCGGTGAGGTTGCTGGCGACACCCATCATGCGCCGCGAGCCGATGGCCTCCACCCGCGCCTGCTCGACCGCCTCGAACACCGCCCGCGCCTGCTGGCCGCCCGGCGTCATGCGCCGGTGCACGGCCGGATCGTGACAAGCAAGCTTGAGCGCCATGGAATCCGCATGTCCCCGGACGATGGCCACATCCTCGGCCGAAAGACGCCGCGCCGGCTCCGGCAGGCGGGCCTTGTTGCCGGCGATGCCGGGCCGCTCGGCCGCGAAAGCGACTTCGAGGTCCGGCTTGCGGGCGATCGAGCGCATGCAGGTCGCCACCGCGCGCTTGAAAGGCTCGGTCGGGCTTTCTTTGGGTTGGGAACGGGGACGCTGGTTGGACGCCATGAATGGGCCGCTCGATACTGCGGGGGGTGCTACGACGACAAGCGGTCAGCTCAGCGCCATGTTCGCAGTGCTCTCCGGCAGCTCGACGCCGAAGCAGCGCTGGTAGAATTCGGCGATGATCGGCCGCTCCAGCTCGTCGCATTTGTTGAGGAACGTCACCCGGAAGGCGAAGCCCACATCCTGGAAGATGTCGGCATTCTCCGCCCAGGTGATGACCGTGCGCGGGCTCATCACCGTCGAGATGTCGCCGTTCATGAAGGCGTTGCGGGTCAGGTCCGCGACGCGCACCATGCGGCCGACGATCGCCTTGCCTTCCTCGGTGCGGTAGTGCCGCGCCTTGGAGAGCACGATCTCCACCTCGTTGTCGTGGGGCAGATAGTTCAGCGTGGTGACGATGGACCAGCGGTCCATCTGCGCCTGGTTGATCTGCTGGGTGCCGTGATAGAGGCCGGAGGTGTCGCCGAGGCCGACGGTGTTGGCGGTCGCGAACAGGCGGAAGGCCGGATGCGGCTTGATGACCCGGCTCTGGTCCAGCAGCGTCAGGCGGCCGGAGGATTCCAGCACGCGCTGAATCACGAACATCACGTCCGGGCGGCCGGCGTCATATTCGTCGAAACACAAAGCGATGTTGTTCTGATAGGCCCAGGGCAGGATGCCGTCGCGGAATTCCGTGACCTGCATGCCGTCCCTGACCACGATGGCGTCCTTGCCGATCAGGTCGATACGGCTGATGTGGCTGTCGAGGTTGACGCGCACGCAGGGCCAGTTCAGCCGCGAGGCGACCTGCTCGACGTGACTGGACTTTCCGGTGCCGTGATAGCCCGTAACCATGACGCGGCGGTTTTTGGCGAAGCCGGCGAGAATGGCCATCGTGGTCGGCCGGTCGAACAGATAATCCGGGTCCGGGTCGGGGACATATTCGTTCGGTTCGGCGTAGGCCGGCACCGTCATGTCGCTGTCGATCCCGAAGACCTGCCGGACCGAGACTTGCATATCCGGCATTCCGGCGACGGCTTCATTTGCGGCAGTCATTGATCCTCCAGGAGGGCCTTATCCGCACAGACTCCTCGAAACAGGCGAAAATGCGATAATGTTGATGATGTTAGCCTAGCAGAAAGGCCCGGCAGGATGAAAGCCGTCACGGCCGCCATGCGGGCCGCGCGTGGCTGAGAGCGCCCACGACGCCGGCCGGCGTCAGCCCATCCCGATGGATTTGAGATAATTATACGCCTGAATGATCTCGATCAGCCGGTCCTCGGTGGACCGGTCGCCGCCATTGGTGTCCGGGTGGTGGCGCTTCACGAGGTCCTTGAACTTGGCCTTCACTTCCGGCGCGGTCACGCCGGGCTCCAGCCCCATGGTGTCGAGCGCCTTGCGCTGGGCATTGCCGACCACCGGGCGCTCGGGGGCCGCGCGCTGCTGGCGCGCCCCGCCGCCACGCAGCAGATCGAACGGATCGTCGAACTGCCGCTGATCCTTGCGGAACCGCGCCGCGCCGGAGCGCTCGCTGGCCTGCCCGGTGCCGCCCTGCCCCATCTTCCAGGTCGGCCGGTGGCCGATCATGGCGTCTTTCTGGTATTTCAGCACATCGTCGGGGCTCATGCCGGCGAAGTAGTTATAGGACTGGTTATACTCCCGCGCATGGGCGAGGCAGTAGTTCCAGTAGTCCTTTTCGAGACCCCGGCCCTTGGGCGCGCGATTGGTCGCAGCCTCCTGGCAGCCCGGCCATTCGCAGGTCGGCGCGGCCGCGGTCCGCGCCCGGCGATCCCGGTCGGGTTTGACGCGAATACCGTCGAAGAGCGGAGAGTCGAATTTCATGACAGCCCACATATGCGACCGCCGGCCCGTCACGTTCAAGTCTTGACAGACAGCAAAGCACACTCGCGGCAAAGCATGCTTGCGGCAAGGCGCATCTCGCCGCGTCGCCTTGACCCGGCGCCCGCGCAGATCCTATCGATGACGCCATGCATATCCATGACATCCTGACCCGGAAGCTCACCGCGGCCTTCGCGCCGGCCAGCCTGACGGTCGTGGACGAATCCCATCTCCATGCCGGCCACGCCGGACACCGGCCCGGCGGCGAATCCCATTTCCGCGTGACGATCGTGTCGGACGCCTTCGGCGGCAGGAGCCGGGTCGAGCGCCACCGCATGGTCAATGCGGCGCTGGCCGAGGAACTGGCCGGCGGCATCCATGCGCTGGCGATCCAGGCCCGGACGCCGGAAGAAGCGGCCCGCTGAGCGGCCTCCCGTTCACGAAGGCGGCGGCTCCGGAGGATTGACCCGCAGCGCCATCAGCCGGTTGCGGTCCTTGCGCAGCACGCGGAAGCGGTAGCCGTGGAAGGTGAAAATCTGTCCCGGCTCCGGGATCAGCCGCGCCTCGTGGATCACGAGGCCGGCGACGGTCGTGGCCTCCTCGTCCGGCATCCGCCAGTGCATGGCGCGGTTGAGGTCGCGGATCGGCACGCCGCCGTCCACCGTCACCGAACCATCCGGATGCGTGCGCAGACCGGGCACCTCGACATCATATTCGTCGGCGATGTCGCCGACGATCTCTTCGAGAATGTCCTCCAGCGTGACGAGGCCCATGACCTCGCCATACTCGTCCACGACCAGCGCCAGCGGCGTGCGGCGCCGGCGGAACGCCTTGAGCTGCTCGTCGAGCGGCCGCAGGTCCGGCACGAACCAGGGCGCCCGCGACGCCGCGGCGATGTCCACCTTGTCGAAGTCTCCGTCGGCAGCCTGAACGGCGCGGACGAGGTCCTTGGCATGGACCACGCCGACGATATTCTCCGGCGTGCCGCGCCAGAGCGGCACGCGGGTCACGGATGCCGCCAGAACTTCCCGCACCAGCGCCGCCGGCGGCAGGTCGGCATTGGCGGTGATCATCTCGGTGCGGTGGATCATCACATCGCCGACGGTGAGTTCGCGCAGCGCCAGCACCCCGGCGAGCATGTCGCGGTCCACGCCTTCCGTCTTGCGCACCAGCAGGCTCGCGGCCGCCGCTGGACTATCCGCGGCGCGGACGGTGGCGGCCGGCTCGCCACGGAAGCCGGCCAGCCGCAGCAGACATTCGGCAACACGCCGGGCGGCGTCATGGATCGGCGTCGCGACATTCGCCAGCGCCGCAACGGGACCCGCCAGCCGCATCGCCATGCGCTCCGGCGCGGCCAGCGCCGCCATGCGCGGCAGCACCTCGGACACACCGATCAGCAGCGTCACCGCCGCCACGCCGCCGACCATGCCCCACGGCCCGAAATGCATGTCCATGGTCGCCACGACCAGCGCGACGGCGGCGATCTTCATGAGGTTGCTGCCGAGCATGATGGCGTCGAGCGTGCGGCGCGGGGCGTCCAGCAGCCGGATCACGCAGGCGGCCTCGCTGCTGCCCTTCTTCTCAAGGCGATACATCCGCGCCCGGGAGCAGGCCGCGAGCGCAGCCTCGGCGCCCGCGAGCACGGCGGACAGCAGAAGGCAGGGAATGACGACAACCAGCGCGAGCCAGTCGGCGGGGGTCATCGCGCTGCAAGCTTCTCTGTCAGGAAGGCGCGGATCGCGGCCGGATCGACATCATCGGCCACGAAAGCGTCTCCCAGCGCCCGGACGAGGATGAAGGTCAGCTTGCCGCGCTTCACCTTCTTGTCCTGGGCGATGAGGTCCATCAGCAGGTCCACGCCAGGCGCTTCGCCGGCGAGATCGCCGACCCGCACCGGCAGGCCGGTCCGGGCGAGATGCGCCACCGCACGCTCCATGTCGGCGGCGGGACACAAGCCCTGACGGACGGAGAATTCGAAGGCCAGCGCCATGCCCAGCGCCACGGCGTCGCCATGGAGCAACTCGCCGCCGAAGCCCGCCGCCGCCTCGAAGGCGTGGCCGAAGGTATGGCCGAGGTTCAGCAGCGCCCGGTCGCCGGTCTCGCGCTCGTCGCGGGCGACGATGGCGGCCTTGGCCCGGCAGCTCACGGCGATGGCATGCTCGCGCGCCGGACCGCCGGCGAAAACCTCCTGCCAGTTCGCCTCCAGCCAGTCGAAGAAACCGGCATCGCCCAGCAGCCCGTATTTGACGACCTCGGCATAGCCGGCGCGGAACTGTTCCGGCGGCAGCGTGTCGAGCGCCGCCGTGTCGGCCAGCACCAGCACCGGCTGATGGAAGGAACCGATCAGGTTCTTGCCCTGGGGCGAGTCGATCGCGGTCTTGCCGCCGACGGAGGAATCGACCTGCGCCAGCAGCGTGGTCGGCACCTGCACATAGTCCACGCCACGCTTGACCAGCGCCGCCGCGAAGCCGGCAAGGTCGCCGATGACGCCGCCGCCGAGGGCGATGACAAGGTCGCGCCGCTCGATCCGGCCGGCGATAACCGCTTCGCAGACCTGCTCGATGCCGCGCCAGCTCTTGGAGCCCTCGCCCGGCGCGACGACGACCTCCACCGCATCGACGCCCGCCGCCGCGAGCGAGGCCCGCGCGGTGCCGAGATGCAGGCCCGCCACATTGGCGTCCGTCACCAGCGCCACCCGCGCGCCGGGCCGCAACGCCGCGACCCGCGCGCCCAGCGAGGCCAGCACGTCGCGGCCGATGACGATGTCATAGGCGCGCTCGCCAAGCGCCACATCCACGACGGTCGGGGCGCGGGGGCTGGGCTGGACGGTCATGGCAGAAGGCTTTCCTGAAGTCTGGGGCGGGGATACGCCGCCGGCGGAGTCGATCCCGTCGCCAAGCACCTCGATGATCTCGTCCACGATCTTCTCGTGGGGCACATCGCGGGAATGAACGGTGAAACGCGCGTCCGCATAAACCGGATAGCGCTCCTCGATGAGATTGCGCAGGGTCGCTGCCGGATCGTCGGTCATCAGCAGCGGCCGGTCGCCGCGCCGCTTGATGCGCCTCAGCAGGGTCTCGGCCTCGGCTTTGAGCCAGACCGCCACGCCCTTGGCCGCGATGGCGGCGCGGGTCTCGGCATTCATGAAGGCGCCGCCGCCGGTGGCGAGCACCTGCGGCCCGCCGTCCAGCAGGCGGGCGATGACGCGGGCCTCGCCGGTGCGGAAATAAGGCTCGCCATGCTTGGCGAAGATGTCTGGAATGGTCATCCCCGCCGCGGCCTCGATCTCGTTGTCGGCGTCCACGAAGGGCAGGCCGAGCCGTGCGGCGAGGCGGCGTCCGACCGAGGACTTGCCCGCCCCCATCATGCCGACCAGCACGATGGAGCGCACGCCCAGCCGCCCCACGAGGGTTCCGGCGGCGGTCCTGTCTGGCGGCGCCGTTTCCGGCTCTGGATGGATGGCGTTCTGGATCACGATGAGGCGAGGATTCCCACAAACCACCCGCCGAGACAACCGGGCGTCGTCGGCGCGGGGCTTTTCCACGCCCTCCCCCGGTCCAGGCGGGTTGTCTCCGCGATACGAACATGGTCGAAGGAGGCAGCGCGCATCGGACGGTCCGGCCGCGCCTCCCGGGGTTGAAAAGAACTCAAGACGGCCAGATGCCCAGCCTTCTGCGCTTCCTTTTTGTGATCGGCGTGCTGGCCGGCCTCGTCTATGGCGGGATGCTGGCGCTCGTCACCCTGTTCGAGCCGCAGCCGCGCGAGATCACCATCGTCGTGCCGCCGGACCGGTTCATGAAACGTTGAGGCCGGCCGCCTAGGCTGACTTCCCGTCCTCGCCGTGCCGGAACCGCGGACCCAGAATGCCAGACCGCTCTGCCCCCGCCGCGCCCTCGTCCGGTTCCTCGTCCGGCCCCGTCCGTCTGTTCCTCGACATGCTCGCGGCCGAACGCGGCGCGAGCCTGAACACGCTCGCCGCCTATGCCCGCGACCTTGAGGACTTTGCGGATTTCGTGGGGCACGACCTCCTCGCCGCCGGCACCGACGCCATCCGGGACTATCTCGCGGACCTCGACCGCCGCGGATTCAAGGCGACCTCCGTGGCGCGGCGGCTGTCCGCCATCCGCCAGTTCTACCGCTTCCTGTATGCCGAGGGCCTGCGCGGGGACGACCCCGCCGCCGTGCTGGAAGGTCCCCGCCGCGACCGCGCCCTGCCCAAGGTGCTCACAGTCGCGGAGGTGGACCGGCTGCTGGCCGCCGCCCGGGCCGGGCTCGACGCGCCCGAGGCGACGCCGGCGCAGCGGATGCGCGCGGCCCGCCTCGCCTGCCTGCTGGAGCTGCTCTACGCGACGGGCCTGCGCATCTCCGAACTCATCGCCCTGCCCCGCACCGCGGCGCGGGCCAGCGCCGCCATGCTCACCGTGCGCGGCAAGGGCGACAAGGAGCGGCTGGTGCCGCTCAACGACGCCGCCAAGGGCGCCATGACCGACTATCTCGCCCTGCTTGCGGAGGCCAGAAAAGATGCAGCCGGCAAGAGCGCGGCCCACTGGCTGTTTCCCTCTTTCGGCGAGGACGGCCATCTGACCCGCCAGCATGTCGGCCGGGACCTGAAGGCCCTCGCCCTGCGCGCCGGGCTCGACCCGCGCCGCGTCAGCCCCCATGTGCTGCGCCACGCCTTCGCCAGCCACCTGCTGCATAACGGGGCGGACCTGCGCATCGTCCAGACCCTGCTCGGCCACGCCGACATCGCCACCACCCAGATCTACACCCATGTGATCGAGGACCGGCTGAAAGCGATGGTTCGCGATCTCCACCCGCTCGCGGAGGGGTGAAAAGCTGCCCATCATGCCGTATATGTCTCCATCATGACGTGTTCCGAAGTCTTTCCCGCGCTCTCAGCGCGCGACCTCCCCCTCCCGCCACTCCGGACGGGAGCACGCTAGCCCATGCGGACCTATCTCGATTTCGAAAAGCCGGTCGCGGATCTTGAGGCGCGCGTCGAGGAACTGCGCGGGCTTCAGACCGGCGACAGCGGCGAGGGCATGTCCAGCGAGATCGCGCGACTCGAAGCCAACGCAGCCGCGGCGCTCAGGGACCTCTACGGCGTGCTGACGCCGTGGCAGAAGACGCAGGTGGCCCGCCATCCGCAGCGGCCCCATTGCCTCGACTATATCGCCGGCCTCATCACCGACTTCACGCCGCTGGCCGGCGACCGCAAGTTCGGCGACGACGACGCCATCGTCGGCGGCTTCGGCCGCTTCAGGGGCGAGAGCATCTGCGTCATCGGCCAGGAGAAAGGCGCCACCACCGAGACCCGCCTGAAGCACAATTTCGGCATGGCCCGGCCGGAGGGCTATCGCAAGGCCGTCCGGCTGATGGAAATGGCGGACCGTTTCGACATCCCCGTGCTGGCGCTGGTGGACACCGCCGGAGCCTTTCCCGGCATCGACGCGGAGGAGCGCGGACAGGCGGAAGCCATCGCCCGCAGCACCGACGCCGGGCTCGGCCTCGGGGTGCCGAATGTCGCGGTCATCCTTGGTGAAGGCGGCTCGGGCGGGGCCATCGCGCTCGCCACCGCCAACCGGGTGCTGATGCTCGAACATGCCATCTACAGCGTGATCTCGCCGGAGGGCGCAGCCTCGATCCTGTGGCGCGACACCAGCAAGGCCCAGGACGCCGCCACCAACATGAAGATCACCGCGGAGGACCTCGCCCGGTTCGGCGTGATCGACCAGATCGTCGCGGAGCCCGCCGGCGGCGCGCACCGCAACCCCGAGGCGGCCATTGCCGCAACCGGCGAAGCCGTGGCGGCCGCGCTGGCGGACCTCGCGAGCCTCGACCGCGACGGTCTGCGTCGCCAGCGGCGCGAGAAATTCCTCGCCATCGGCCGCAAGCTCGGCTGAACCGTCCCGCGCAGGCCGCGCACGTCTTCACGGGCCGCAACTGGCGCGGCCCCGCGCCGCCGTGGTTGCGCCGTTTTGGCTGCGCTGGCGAAGCGCAGAGAACTCGTCCCGGCAATGCAGCCTTGCCCGAAAACCGGTTTCCACTTTCCGCGCGCATGGCCTAACCTTGGCGTGAAGGCCCGCAGCGACGGACCGTCACACGCATCTGCAACGGAGAGAAACATGCCCATCAAGGTCGGCGATCGCATTCCCAGTTCCCGCCTGCGCGTCTCGACGCCGGAAGGCCCGGCCTGGAAGACCACGGAAGAACTGTTCAAGGGCAAGAAGGTCGCACTGTTCGCGGTGCCGGGCGCTTTCACGCCGACATGCAGCAACCAGCACCTGCCCTCCGTGGTGCAGAATGCCGACGCGCTGCGCGCCAAGGGCGTGGATGTGGTGGCGCTCACCGCCGTCAACGATCCGATGGTGATGGGC
>DATMEW010000157.1:0-28963 GCA_035556495.1 Xanthobacteraceae bacterium
GCGAATTTCTGCGTGCCGAGCCGGCCCGGCCACCACAGCCGCGAATCCCGCGCCATGGCGGAATAGAGCAACTGGAGGTCCGGCCGGTCGAGGCCGGGACGGCTGCGGATGAACAGCCCCGCGGAGTTGCCGTTGTCCGTATAGAGTCCGCCGCCGGTCAGGAACCAGCGCAGCGCGTGCTGCGCGGCGCGGTCCCAGCGCAGATGGCGCAGGAAGGAATCGCCTTCCGCCACCTCCATCACCACGGGCACCAGCGGATGCTCCATCAGATTGCGGCCGACACCCGGCATGGCATGGACCACCGCGATGCCGTGCTGACGCAACTCATCAACAGGTCCGATGCCGGACAGCATCAGCACCTGCGGCGAATTATAGGCGCCGCCGGACAGGATCACTTCCGCGTCGGCTAGCACGGTCACGCGCGCGCCGTCGCGGCGATACTCGACGCCGATGGCGGTCCCGTTCCCGACCAGGATGCGCGTCGTCAGCGCACCGGTGACGACCGTGAGATTCGGCCGCGCCATGGCGGGGCGCAGGAAAGCCACGGAGGCGCTCTGCCGCCGGCCCTTCGCCGACATGGTGATCTCCGGCCGGCTCATGCCCTCGGTGACGTCGCCATGAATATCGTCGGTTTCCGCGAAGCCGGCGGCGGCCGCGGCATCCGCCAGCGGGCGATAGATCGCCGGCGGCTGCGCCGAGACGCGGACGTTCAGCGGGCCGTCGCCGCCGTGATAGCGGCCGTCGCCGCGCCAGCTCCGTTCGGATTTCCTGAAATAGGGCAGCACGTCGTCATAGCCCCAGCCCTTGAGGCCGAGCTGCCGCCACTGGTCGAAATCGGACGGATGGCCGCGCGAATAGCGCATGCCGTTGATGGAGGTCGAGCCGCCCAGCATCTTGCCGCGCGGCAGCGGAATCTGCCGGCCGTCCAGATGCGGCTCCGGCTCGCTGAGATAGCCCCAGCCGAAGCGCGGGTCCTGCATGGCCATCGGCCAGGCGATCGGCAGCTTGAGCAGCGGATGGCGGTCCTGTCCGCCGGCTTCCAGCAGCAGCACGCGAATGGCGGGATCGGCGGTCAGGCGATTGGCGAGCACGCAGCCGGCGGCGCCGGCGCCGATGATGATGTAGTCGTAACGGTCGGTCACGGGAGGAAGGTCCTGCTGTCGGTCGCGGCGCTCAGGCCGCGACGGCGTTCTTGTCGGTCTTGCCGGCGGCTCCATCGGCCCTGGCGCGGCGAATGGCTTCCCACACGCGGCCCGGCGTCGCCGGCATGTCGATGTCGGTGACGCCGAGCGGGCGCAGCGCGTCGATCACCGCGTTGATCACCGTGGGCGGGCCGCCGATGGTGCCGGATTCGCCGATGCCCTTCACGCCGAGGGGGTTGGTCTTGGACGGCACCTCCTCCAGCTCCGCCTCGAACGGCGTGAACATGGCCGCGCGCGGCATGCCGTAGTCCATGAAGCTGCCGGTGACCATCTGGCCGCTGTCGCGGTCATAGACCACGTTCTCCAGCAGCGCCTGGCCGATGCCCTGCGCCACGCCGCCATGGATCTGGCCGCGGATGATCATCGGGTTCAGCGCGCGGCCGACATCGTCCACGATGAAATAGCGGTCCACCTCCACCATGCCGGTTTCGGGGTCGATCTCGACCTCGCAGACATGGCTGCCGTTGGGATGGTTCGGCACGTCGAGCGAATAGTTGCCGGCGGCTTCGAGGCCGACGCCGAGCTTCTCGGTCAGCGGTCCCATCGGCGCATAGAACGCCTTGGCGACATCGGGCAGGCCGATGGTCTTGTCGGTGCCGACGACGCGGAACGCGCCGTCCTTGAATTCGAGGTCGGCCTCCGCCGTCTCCATCAGTGCCGCGGCCATCGGCCTGGCCTTCTCGATGATGGTCTCGGCCGCGTTCTTCAGTGCGTTGCCGCCGCACACCGACGAGCGCGCGCCATAGGTGCCGCGACCCATCGCGACCTGCCCGGTGTCGCCCTGCACGAAGCGGATCTTGTCGAAGTCGATGCCCAGCATCTCGTGAACGAGCTGCGCGAAGACGGTGGCATGGCCCTGACCGTGGGAATGGGTGCCGGCCAGGATCGTCACCGAGCCCGAGGGGTCGAAGCGCAGGTCCATGCGTTCGTTGAAGACGCCGCCCTGCTCGATATAGAAGCTCACGGCGCGGCCGCGCAGCTTGCCGGCCTTCTCGCTGTTCGCCTTGCGCGCCGCATAGCCCTTCCAGTCGCTGGTCTCCAGGCACCGGTCGAGGATATGGCCGAAGTTGCCGCTGTCGTAGGTCCAGAAGGTCGGCGTCGTATAGGGCAGTTGCTCCGGTGCGATCAGGTTGCGGCGGCGGATTTCTGCCGGGTCCATGCCGATGCTGGTCGCCGCATGCTCGATCAGCCGTTCCATGAAATAGGCGGCTTCCGGCCGGCCCGCGCCGCGATAGGGGCCGATCTGCACCGTGTTGGTGAACAGGCCCTTGAGACTGACATGCAGATTCTGGATGTCATAGGCTTCCGGCATGAACCGCTGCGAAAAGGCGGCGGGCGCGAGCACGGCGCCGATGAAGTAAGCCCCGCACTGGAAGAAGGTCTCGGCGCGCAGGCCGAGGATCTTGCCGTTCTCGTCCAGCGCCAGTTCGCCGTAATGCACCATCTCGCGGCCGTGATGGTCGGTCAGGATGCTCTCGGAGCGCGTCGCCAGCCACTTCACTGGCCGGCCGAGTTTCTTCGAGGCCCATAGCACCAGCGCGTCGTCCGGAAAGGCGCCGCCCTTGAGGCCGAAGCCGCCGCCGACATCGGGCGAGATCACGCGGATCTGTGCCTCGGAGCAATGGAAGATATGGGACATCTCCATGCGCACGCCATGGGGGTTCTGCGAGCCGGTATAGAGCGTGTAGCTGTCATCGCCGGCGCTGTAGTCGCCGATGGCGACGCGCGGCTCCATGGCGTTGGGCGAGATGCGGTTGTTGGCGACCCGCAGCTTGACGACATGCTTTGCCCTGGCGAAGGCGGCGTCGGTGGTTTCCTTGTTGCCGAACATGAGCTGGAAGGCGACATTGCCGTTGGGGTTGTCGTCCCAGAGCTTCGGCGCGTCGGCTTTCGCGGCGTCCTCCACGTCCACCACGGCGGGCAGCGGCTCGTAATCCACCTCCACCAGATCGGCGGCGTCGCGGGCCTGGGCCTGGGTTTCGGCGACGACATAGGCGACGCGGTCGCCGACGACGCGGACCCGGTCCGCCACCAGAACCGGCTGGAAGGTGCGGTGGCCCTTCGGCGCGCCCACGTCTTCCGGCATCAGGTGGGAGGTGAAGGCGCCGAGATGGTCGGCCACGGCGTCCGCCCCGGTCAGCACGCAGAGCACACCGGGGGCGGCCTGCGCGGCGGAAATGTCGATGCGCCTGATCCGGGCATGGGCATGGGGCGAGAGCACGGGCACGCCATGGGCCATGCGGGGCAGGGAAATGTCGTCGACATAGCGCCCCTGTCCCGTCAGGAAGCGCTGATCCTCGACGCGCCGCACCGCCTGCCCGATACCGAACTTGGCCATGGGAGTCCTCCCTACTTTTACCGCATCGAACGCTATCGCTGCCGGCAAGTCGAGAACAATTCTGGCGAGGCCAACGCCCGGTTCCGGCGAGCCATAACTTCGGTTGCTTTCACATGCCATGGGTTTATGGATTTGCCTGGCAGGCTGGCAGGGGTCCGCTCACTGCCGGCCGCACCGAATAATCGCAGGGAAGACCCTCGGAGGGATCATGAAACAGCTTATTTCGCGCCTGGCCGTGCTGGCCGGCGCCACCGCGCTGCTTGCCGGCGCGGCCCAGGCCCAGGGCGCCAAGGACCCGGCCGCCAACTTTCCGGACCGCGCGATCCGGATCATCGTGCCGTTCCCCGCGGGCGGCGCCACCGACATCATCGCCCGGCTGATCGCCGAGAAGATGACGGGCTACTGGAAGCAGGCGGTGGTGATCGACAACGTCGCCGGCGCGACCGGCATGACGGGCACCGCCCAGGGCGCCCGCGCCGCGGCGGACGGCTACACCATCACGGCGACGGTGGGCACCACCACCAGCCTGCTCGCCAACCTGCGCAGCAAGATCCCCTACGAGCCGATGACCGACCTGGAGCCGCTGGCGCTGGTCGTGACCTTCCCGAACATCCTGGCCGTGCGCAACGAAATCCCGGCCAAGTCGGTGCAGGAACTGGCTGATATCGCCAAGGCCAATCCCGGCAAATACAGCTTCGCCTCGTCCGGCTTCGGCAGCTCGATCCACATCGCCGGCGAGTGGTTCAAGACCGCGACCAAGACCGACATGCTGCATGTGCCCTTCACCGGCAGCGCCCCCGCGCTGAATGCCCTGTTGGGTGGCCATGTGGACATGATCTTCGACACGCTGCCGTCGATCTATCCGCTGGTGCAGGACGGCCGGCTGCGGGCGCTCGGCGTGGGCACGCCGAAGCGGATCGAATCCATGAAGGATATTCCGGCCATCGCCGAGACCATTCCCGGCTTCGATGTGGCCTCGTGGGAAGGCTTTGCCGTTCCGAAGGGCACCCCGCCCGAGATCGGCAAGAAGATTTCCGATGCCATCATCAAGGCGATGAACGAGCCCGACATGGCCGAGAAGCTCGCCAAGGTCGGCGCATTGCCGGATGTCCGCGGGCCGGAGGAGTTCAAAGCCTTCATGAAGGCGGACTACGACAAGTGGCAGCGCGTCGCCAAGGACACCGGCATCAAGCTCGACTGAGCTTTCGCCATCCGTCAGGAAAAGCCCGGCCACGCGCCGGGCTTTTTATTTTGCGCGACGCGTTGCGCGAGCTGTCTTCCGCGCATCTGTCGCACCTCCGCGTGCAGCGGGTCCCGGTCGCTATCCCCGTCGCGGGTCCTTGTCCGCGGGGCGGGATCGCGTAAAGTCACGGCAACGATCCGACCCTGCGCGCGGCGACGTGTTGTCGCGGCGCGCCATGCTTCACGGGAGGCCAGCCTTGAAGATCTTCAATTTCCACCTGATGCCCTACCGGCATGTCGATCTCGACGCCATCAACGACAATGGCTCGGCCTGGGTGACGTTCTCGAACAAGCATTACGACCCGGTGAAGGGCGCCGACCTCTATCACGAATATCTCGACCAGATGGAACTGGCGGACCGCCTCGGCTTCGATGGCGTCTGCCTCAACGAGCATCACCAGACCGCTTATGGCATGATGCCGATTCCGGGTGTGCTGGCCGGTGCGCTGGCCCGCAGCGTCAAGCGTGCAAAGATCGCAATCCTCGGCCGGGCGCTGCCGCTGCTGAACAACCCGCTCACCGTGGCGGAGGAATATGCGATCCTCGACAATCTCACGCGCGGCCGCTTCATCGCCGGCTTCGTGCGCGGCATCGGCGCGGAATACCACGCCATGGGCATCAATCCGGCCTATTCGCTGGACCGCTTCGCGGAAGCTCATGACCTCATCATCCGCGCATGGACCGAGCCGGGGCCGTTCGAATATGCCGGCGACCACTATCGCTTCGCTTATGTGAATCCGTGGCCACGTCCCTATCAAGACCCGCATCCGCCGGTCTGGGTGCCCTCGCAGGGTTCCAGCACCACGATCAACTGGGCGGCGAAGATGCGCTATACCTATTGCCAGACCCTGAGCCCGATCGCGACGGTGGCGAAATTCTTCGACATGTATCGCGAGGCGGCCGAGAAGCACGGCTATACGGCTTCGCCGGACCAGCTCGCATGGTCGAACTCGATCTACATCGCCGAGACCGACGAGAAGGCGATGCGCGAGGCCAAGCCGCATCTGGAGGCGCTGGCGAACACGCTGCTGAAGATGCCGACGGACATGCTGCTGCCGCCCGGCTACACCAACATCGAGTCGATGAAGCGCATCCGCGCCGCCAAGGTGAATATCAAGATCCAGAGCGCGGAAGACCTGGTGAAGGCTGGCGTCGTGATGGTCGGCAGCCCCAACACGGTGCGCGAGAAGCTCGCGGAATATCAGGACCTCGCCGGCTTCAACACCTCGCTGACCAAGACCCAGTTCGGCACCATGCCCAACGACATGGTGGTCGCGAATATGCACGCCATTGCCGAGGAAATCCTGCCGGCCTTCAAGGATCGTCCGCCCCAGCGCAGCCAGAACCAGGCGGCGGAATAGGACATCGCATTGACCGCCGCGCGCGCGCATGGAGAATGCCAGGCTGGCGGCGGTCATCCGCGGGGCCCAACGAAGATCCGGGAGAGAACATATGACACGACATCACCATGCCGGCCATTCCATGACGCGCCGTGGCGCCGCGAAGCTGGCGGCGGTGGCCGCCGTTGCCGCCGTTGCCATGGCGGCCCCTTCGTTGCCGGCTCAGGCCCAGCAGAACTATCCGACCCGCGAAATCATCACCATCTGTCCGTTCGGGCCGGGCACCGGCGCGGACGTTCTGGTGCGCTACTTCGCCGCCAAGCTGGGCGAGGAACTGGGCAAGACCATGATCGTCGAGAACAAGCCCGGCGCCCAGGGCACGCTGGCGATGGAAGCGGTCGCGCGCGCCAAGCCGGACGGTTACACCATCACCATCACGCCGGCGAGTTCCACCATGGCGGCGGCGGTGAGCCTGTTCAACAAGCTGCCGTTCGACCCGGTGAAGGACTTCACGCCGATCACCACCATTTCCAGCTTGTCCTTCTCGCTGGTGGTGGACGGCAAGAGCAAGATCAACTCCGTCGCCGAGTTGACCGAGTCGCTGAAGGCCAAGGCCAGCAATGGCTTCTATGGCGCATCGACCAATACGGGGATCATCGCGACCGAACTGTACAAGCGCCAGACCGGCCTCAAGACCGAGCGGGTGAACTACAAGAGCCTGCATGACACCCTCAAGGACATGGCGGCCGGCCACGTCGATTTCGTCTTCACGGATTCGAGCTTCGTTGCCGGACAGATGAAGGAAGGCCGCATCAAGGCCCTCGCCGTGACCAGCCCGAAGCGTTCCACCGTTCTGCCGGATGTGCCGACCATGGCGGAGGCCGGCATCGCCGGTGTCTCGCTCACGGCGTGGTGGGCGGCCTTCGCGCCGGCCGGCACGCCGCAGCCGGTGATCGACAAGTTGCGCGCCGCTTTCGACAAGGTGCTGGCGATGCCCGAGACGGTGGCCTTCCTCGGCAAGATCGCCAACGATCCGATGCCCGGCACGCCGGAGGAAACCCGCGAACTGATGATCAAGGAGGTCAAGGCCTGGGGCGAGTATGTCGATCTCGCCAAGATCGAGAAGCAGTAACGCGCAGAAGGGTCGTTCGCGACCTGGTGCATGAACTCAATGAATCCGGCGCGGCCGTCGTAGCGGCCGCGCCTTTTTCTTGTGGCGAATCTTTCTCGTCGCGAGCGGGAAAGCGGATGGGGCGCGCTGTGCGCAATATCGTGCTCTGTCGTGCCGCTGCGCCGTGTCGCCGGCCTGCTTCGCGCCACTGCCGGCTTCGCAGGCGGTCCGCCATCTTGTCAGCACCATGTGGTGTCCGATACTCCGGAGCAGCGGAGACGGAACGTCCCGCACTGTGCTGCAACTCATGAGGAGCCGCCATGCCCATCGTTCGCATCGACCTGTTCAAAGGCCGCACGCGGGAGCAGAAGGCCAAGGTCGCCAAGGAAATCACGGATCTGATCCAGCGCGATCTCGGCGTGCCGCCGGACCAGACACTGGTGATCTTCAACGATATCGAAAAGTCGGACTGGGCCGTGGCTGGCAAGCTGAGCGACGGCGGCTGAGCCGGCGCGAATCACGCAGCGGAGCCGGATGTGGGAAGGCGGCTGCGGTGCCGATTCGCAATCATGCCCGGCGCGGGACCGGGCATGACCATGACGCGGGATATTGAGGTGTCGGCGCCCTCGTGAGGCTGCCCTCGCATTGCGAGGGCGCTGCAACGGCCAGCACCCCAACGTCTGAGCGCGGCGGCATCAGCGCGCCGTGACGAAGCCGTCACGCTGATGAAGCGTGACGGCGTCAGAGACGGCGGGCCGTCAGGCCGAGATATGCTTGGCGAACCACGCCGGCGCAGGCTCGCCCCATTGCGAGCGAAGCTGCGAGATCGGCATCACATGGGTCTGGTTCTTGTTGTTGAGCAGGTCCGTGTCGGTCCAGTGCTCGTGCAGCCGCTTCCAGGGGTCGAGCCAGTAGTCGAACACCTGAGAGCCGGAGAGGTGGCGGCCGATGCCCCAGGCATGTTCGTAGCCCTTGGCCTTCAGGTAGTCGTGGCCGACTGCGATGTCGTCGATGTCCTGCACCTCGAAGCCGATATGGTTCAGGCCGGCATGGGCGCCGCCGGTGCAGAACAGCGCGTGATGATCGACATAATCCTCGCCGCGATCCACCCGCGCGAAGGTTGCCACCACATTGTTTTCGTCGCCGGCATAATAGACGTCGGAATTGACGAGGCCGAGATTCTTGTTGAACCAGGCCAGCGTGGTTTTCTGATCCGGCGCGGCGAAGACGCAATGGCCGATGCGCTTGACGCGCGAGGGGCCGGGCGCCAGGCGCTTCTCGTCGCCGACGCGGATGCCGCGGTCCTCGCCCCAGTTCATGGTGTTGGGCTCCACGGGGATCGGTGCAAGCTGTTCGACGCCGTGGATGATCTCGATCAGATAGCCGTTCGGTTCACGCAGACGCACCCGCTTGCCGCCGCCCGGCTCGTCGATATCCTCGACCGGCGAAGCGCCCTCGATCTGGGCGGCGTCGTGCAGCTCGGCTTCGGTCTGGACATAGAAACCCATGCCGATCAGGCCGGGCTCGCCCTGTTCAGTGATGTGGATGTGATGCGCGGGGTCGGTGCCGCGCATGTAGAGCGCCTTCTCGGTGCGGGCCGAGCGCTGCATGCCGAAGTCCAGCAGGAATTTCTCCTGCAAGTCGAGGTCCGGCGAACGCAGCCGGACATAGGCGATATCCGAAACCTTCACCATGAAATGGTCCTTTCAGACGGCGCGCGATGGCCGCGCGCGCAAGGGTTATCGAGCCGGGGCCGAGTCGTTTGCGGTCAGACCACGCCCATCAACTCGCTTAACTGGTTTACATAAGTGCTGAACAGCGGGTCCGCACGGGTTTCCTTCACCGAGCGGGGCCGCGGCAGGTCGATCCGGACATCATCCACGATCCGGCCCGGCCGGGCCGACATCACGATCACCCGGTCGGAGAGCAGCACGGCCTCGGTGATGCTGTGGGTGACGAGGAACACGGTCTGGCGCTCCTCCTCCCAGATCCGCAGCAGCTCGATGTTGAGGCGGTCGCGGGTCAAGGCGTCCAGTGCGCCGAACGGCTCGTCCAGCAGCAGGATGCTCGGCCGCAGCACCAGCGCCTGGCCGAGGGAAACGCGCTGCTGCATGCCGCCGGAAAGCTGGTGCGGATAATTCTTCTCGAAGCCCTTCAGGCCGAGCAGGTCCACCATCTCGGCGATGCTCGCCGACGTGACGGGCTTGCGGCGGATTTCCGCGCCGAGCCGCAGGTTGGCCTCGGTGGTGAGCCAGGGCAGCAGGTTGCTCTTCTGGAACACGATGGAGATGTCCGGCGAGGGGCCGTCCACTGGCACGCCGTTGACCTTCACGTCGCCGTCGTAGGACAGCAGGCCGCCCAGAATGCGCAACAGGGTCGATTTGCCGCAGCCGGAGGGACCGATCACCGAGACGAATTCGCGGCTGCGGATATGCAGATCGATCCCGCTCAGCGCCAGGGTGCCGCCATCGGCGCCCGGATAGGTCTTGGAGACCCCGTCGATCGCGACGGCGAGCATGCCTTGCGCGTTGGCCGGGCTTTGCGGGGAGGTCGGTTCGTTCGTCATGGTCATACCGCCCGCCACCACGCTATGCGCCCGATCAGTTCCATGATCGCGAACAGGACCATCGACAGCACCGCGATCGTGATGAGCGCGGCGAACATGAGGTCGGTCTGGGCGGTCGATGACGACACCAGGATCACGTAGCCGAGGCCGTTCTGCGAGCCAATGAATTCGCCGACCACGGCGCCGATCATGGCGAGCGGGATCGCGATCTTGCAGCCGTCCATGAAGCTGGGCAGCGCGGACGGCACCCGCAGCCGCCAGATCGTCTCCCAGCGCGAGGCGCGCAGCGACTGGAAATGCTCGACCAGATTGGACGGCGTGCCGTGCAGGCCGCCGAGCGTCGCGATGATGATCGGGAATACGGCGAACAGGAAGGCCATCACGAATTTGGCGCTGAGGCCGTAGCCGAACCACACCACCATCACCGGCGCGAGCGCGACCTTGGGGATCGACTGCATGGTGGTGATCATCGGATAGAGGGTGCGGCGCGCGGTCGGGAAGAAAAAGATCAGCAGCGCGATGACGACGCCGCCGACGACGGCGAAAGCGAAGCCCACCAGCACTTCGAGCAGCGTGTAGCCGCCCTCGATGATCATCTGCCAGCGATGCTCCCACATCACGCGGAACACGTCGCTGAGCGCCGGGAACAGATAGGGCTTGATGTCGAAAAGGTGCACCGAGGCTTCCCAGGCCACGCCCAGCGCGACGAGAAACACCAGCGGGTCGAAAGCGCTCCGGAAACGCTCGTTTGCAAACACGTCGTTCAACCCCGCTCACGCGCGGACCCTGTCGCAGACCGCCGCGCCATGCCCCGTTATTCGGTCAGGAAGCGGGAGGCTGGCCAGCCTCCCGCTCCCGGTCTTATTTCTTGATGAACTGATTGGTGTAGATGTCTTCGACCTTGACCGAACCGACATTCATCGTCTGGCCGACGAAGTCGAAGGTGGCCTTGACGCGGGTCGGATCGAGCCAGCCCATGCCGTGCTCGGCGACGCCGGGGCCCATGATCAGCTTGTTGATGTCGAGAATCTGGTCATAGACCACGTCGCGGGCCGATTCCGGGAACATCTTCTTGACGATGTCCGCGCTCTCGGCGGGCTCTTTCTGCATATATTCGTAGCCGCGATAGGTCGCCTTCAGGAGGCGCTGCACCACGTCCGGCTTTTCGTTGATCATCTTTTCGGTCGTGGCGACGCCGCTGCCGATATTCTTGAGGCCCATGTCCTCATAGGAGAGGAAGCCGATCTTGATGCCGGCGGCCTTGGCCTGATGATCGAGGATCTGTTTGCCCGAGCCCATCCAGCATTCGTAAATGTCGATGGTGCCGTTCACGAGAGACGCATAGATCACCGAGCCCTGGAGCTGGACGATCTTGACGTGATCCTTCGGCAAGCCGTTGAGCGCCAGCAGCGCCGGGAAGGTCGTCGTCACCGGCGTGCCGGCGGCGGCGCCAAGGGTCATGCCCTTGAGGTCCTTCACGGATTTAGGGGCGACGCGGCCTTCGACATAGCAGACGCCGCCGGGGTTGGTGGCGTTGATGGAGCCGACCAGCTTGGTCTTGCCGCCCTTGGAGCGGTTGAGGATGACGCCGTCCGGGTTGCCGTAGCCGAATTCGAACATGCCCTGGTCGATCTCGTTCACGGTGCGCAGGCCGCCGAAGCCCCGCACCGCCGAAACGTCCAGATTCTCGGCTGAGTAGAAGCCCTTGTCGATGGCGACGATGACGCCGGCCGTGCTGCCCTGGGGCAGCCAGGACAGATTGAACACCGTCTTGTGTTTCTCCTGCGCCAAAGCGGCGCCGGAGAGGCTGAGCGCCGCCGCGAGGGCGGCGGCAAAAAGGCGAGCGGACATGACGAGGCTCCCGAATTTTCCCTGGAGGTTATATGGCATTATTGTGGAGAACTTTATTCTCGTCTCCGAACAGCGTCAACGCGAAGGGTTTGCTGAAAGGCTGGGCAGCGGGAGGCCGCATTGCCAGATAAGCGCGCGTTTTCAGGACAGACGACTTTCAGGCGGGCGGCTTTCAAGATGGGCGGCGCGGCGCGAGGTCCTTGAACCGTTCGCTGACGTGAGAGCCGGGGTAATAAGTGCGGTCGTAGGCCGGATGGGCGCGGAGCGCCTCCAGCAGGGCCGCGATCCGCGGCCGGTCGTCCCAGATGTCGGCGAGGCCGATATCCGCCATGCGCACCAGGGTCGGCATCACCATGATGTCGGCGAGCGTCAGCCGCGCGCCCATCAGCCACGGGCCGCCATGGGCGGCGATGCTGTCGTCGAGGCGGGCCATGGTGCGGCCGAGGCGGTCCAGCGCCTTATCCATCTCGGCTTGGGGAAAGCCGGTGCGGCCCATCTCCTGCATGAATTCCTTGCGCAGCGGCTTGGCGTCCGCCATCGCGTCGAACTCCGCCTGCGGCATGTCGTTGTAAACCCGCACGAAGGCCATGTTGAAGGATGGCACGCGGATCGCCGCCGCCGGCACCTCGTCGATGAAGCGCATCAGCGACCGCATCTCCGCCCGCTGGAGCGGGTCCCCGGGTGACAGCCGGACCGGCTCCGGAAACACCTCGTCGAGATACTCGATGATGACGGAGGAATCGATGACGGCCCGCCCGTCATGCACCAGGGTCGGCACCACGCCGTTCGGATTGAGCCTGAGATACTCCGGCTTGAGCTGGTCGCCGGTCAGCAGGTTGAGCTTGTGCTCCTCGAACGGCAGGTCCTTCACCGCCAGCACGAAGCGCACCCGCTGGCTACAGGTGGAGCCGGGCGCGTTGTAGAGGGTGAGCGCGGGGACGGTGGCGGACATCGTTGCGGACATTGCGGAGTTTCCTCGGGCGGCGGCGCAGGATAGGCATGCGGATGCGGCGGCCGCAACGGCGATGGCTGCCTGGCGGCGGACGATCCCGCTGGATAAGAAAGATCAGGCCACTTTCTCACACACGGACCTTTTCATGAAAGCCATTGTCCAGCACGCCTTCGGCGCCCCCGACGTTCTGCGCTACGAGGAGGTGGCAGATCCCGTCTGCGGCCCGAATGACGTGCTGGTGCGGGTCCATGCGGTCTCGGTGAACCGGACGCTGGACCTCGCCGTGCGCGCCGGCACCTATGTGCGCCGGCCGCCGCTGCCTCATGTGCTGGGCGTCGATCCCTCCGGCGAGGTCATCGCGGTGGGTGACAATGTGACGGACCGGAAAGTGGGCGACCGGGTTTTCGCCAGCCTGTTCGTGCCGACCGACGATCCCGCCGCGCCGCAGATCCGCGAGACCGGCCGCGCCTATCTTCTCGGCGTCGATATCTGGGGCGGCTATGCGGAAGTGGTGCGGCTGCCGCGGTTCGTGACCCATCTCATTCCCGATGGGCTGTCCTACCACGACGCCACCGTGATCGCCCGCCATGCGCCGACGGCGTTCAATCTCGTGGAGCGGCGCGGCGAGGTGAAGCCGGGCCAGTGGGTGCTGGTGATGGGGGCGTCCGGCGGCCTTGGCAGCGCCATCGTGCAGATCGCGAAGCTGAACGGCGCGCGGGTCATTGCCGCAGCAGGGGCGGACAGCCGCGTGGCCGCCGCGTTGGAATTCGGCGCGGATCACGGCGTCAATTACAGGACGCAGGACCTCGGGGCCGAAATCGCCCGGATCACGGACGGCTATGGCACCGATCTCGTCTGCGAGAATGTCGGCGACCCGCCGCTGTGGAAGGCGGCGTTCTGGTCCATGGCGACCGGCGCGCGAATGGTGACGGCCGGAGCCCACGCCAGCCAGGAGGTGCCGCTCGACCCGCGCCGGCTCTATCTCAAGCGGCTCCAGATCATCGGCGACGGCAGCGAGGCGCCGGGAGGCATCGCCAGAGCCTTCCAGTTCGCGAGCGAGGGCAAGCTGAAGGGCCGCATCGACCGGGTTCTGCCGCTCAGCGCCGCCGCGGAGGCGCATCAACTGGTCGCGGACCGCGAGGGCGTCGGCAAGATCATCCTCGATCCGACGCTCGGCTAGGAGGCTGTCTGAAAAGCCTCTGGTGACATTCAGCATAACCGGCGTGGGCCGGGAAAGAGACTGTCATTACCGGGCACACCGGTCCGGCCGGTCTGAGCGCTGGCCGGCCCGAGCACACGCTTTGTCCGAAAGCCGGTTCTCACCCCGGAACAAGTCCGGGGCCAGGCATTTTCGGGATCAAGCTTTTTGTATGAGCATGATCTTGTCCGAAAACCGGTGCCCACTTTTCGGGATCATGCTCTACTCCGCCGCGTCGAGCGCCGGCTTTTCGATGATGTCCGGCGGGACATGAGCTGTGACCGGCGGCACCGCGCCGGTCCAGCGCGTCACTTCCACCAGCGCGGAATGCGCCATCGGGGCCTGCGCCAGTTTGGACGTGCCCTTGTCGATGGTCAGCACGTTGGGATTACCGTGCTTGTCGAGCGCGCCGATGACGCCCGGCTCGGCGGAATCGTACCAGGCGCCGGTCGCGAGCTGGACCACGCCGGGGCGGATCGCATCGGTGACATGGACGCCGGCGAGACATGCGCCGCGGGCATTATGCACGCGCACGATGTCGCCCTCGGCAAGGCCCCGCGCGGCGGCGTCGTCCGGGTGAATCCAGAGCGGTTCGCGGCCGCCGATCTTCTGGTTCAGACTCAGCGGCGCAGGGTCGTTCTGGCTGTGCAGGCGCGCCACCGGCTGGTTGGAGATGAGATGCAGCGGGTGGCGCGCGGTCTCCGCGGACCCCAGCCATTCGGCGGGCGCAAACCAGGCCGGATGGCCGAGGCAGTCGTCATAGCCGAAGCCGGCGATCTTCTCGGAGAAAATCTCGATTCTGCCGGACGGCGTCTTGAGCGGATGGGCCGCGGGGTTTTTCCGGAAATCCTCGAACAGCACGAAAGGCTTCGCCGCGGCCGGCAGCTCGGTCTGGCCGGCTTCCCAGAATTCCGCGAAGGGCGGCATCCGCACCTGTTCCTGCGCCATCTGTTCGGCTAGCGACTCGTACAGGAACTGCACCCAGCCCAGCTCGTCGCGGCCCTCGGTGAAGGCCGCGCCATGGCCGAGCCGCTCCGCGACGCCTGCGACGATGTCGAAATCCGACCGCGCCTCGCCCACCGGCGGGATCGCCTGCCGCATCGCATAGACGACGGTGTCGAACCAGCCGGCGCTGATGTCGTTGCGCTCCAGCGTCGAAGCGGCGGGCAGCACGATGTCGGCATGGCGCGCCGCCGGCGTCCAGAACATGTCCTGCACCACGATGGTCTCCGGCTTGCGCCAGCCGGCCAGCATCTTGTTGAGGTCCTGATGGTGGTGGAACGGGTTGCCGCCGCCCCACATCACCATGCGGATATCGGGATAAATCCGCTTCTGCCCATTGAAATCGTAAGCCTCGCCCGGCGAGAGCAGCATGTCGGAGATGCGCGAGACCGGGATGAAGCTGCCGGTGGGGTTGGTGCCGGCCGGCATGGCGCGCAGCGGAAAGGCCGCGCGGCGCAGGCCCTTGGTGCCCATCGAGCCATAGCCAATGCCGAAGCCGCCGCCGGGCAGGCCGATCTGGCCCAGCATGGCGGCCAGCGTGATGCCCATCCACATCGGCTGTTCGCCATGGTCGCCGCGCTGGAGCGAATAGGCGAGCGTGATCATCGTGCGGCGCGAGGCCATGCGGCGGGCGAGCGCGCGGATGTCCTCCGCATCGATCTCGCAGAGCGGCGCGGCCCAGTCCGCGCTTTTGGCCACGCCGTCGCTCTCGCCGGTGAGATAGCGCGCGAACACCTCGAAGCCGGTGCAGCAGCGCGCCAGGAAATCCTTGTCGTGCAGGTCTTCCGTCAGCAGCGTGTGGGCGAGGCCGAGCATCATCGCGGTGTCGGCATTGGGGCGGATCGGCACCCAGCGCGCGCCCAGCGTGTCCGAAATGTCGCTGCGCAGCGGGCTCATATAGACGACCTCGATGCCGGCGTCCTTCACCCCCTGCATCCAGCCGCGGCCGCGATGGACGCCCATGCCGCCGCTGTCGATCTGGAAATTCTTCGGGGCGAGCCCGCCGAAGGAGACGATCATCTCCGCGCTTTCGATGATCGAATCCCACGCCGTGAGCTTGATGCCGACCGGCTCGTCGGTGCCGACCACATGGGGCACGATCACCAGCGCCGCGCCACGGCTGTAGTCGCCGACATGGTCGGTGAAGCCGCCATGCAGGTTCAGCATCTTCTTCAGCAGCGTGCGTGGGTGGTGCAGCCGGCCCGAACTCGCCCAGCCATAGGAGCCGGCGAAGATCGACTCGTTGCCATGGTCCGCCGCGATGCGGCCGATCTCGGAAGCGACGAGGTCCAGCGCCTCGTCCCACGAGACCTTCACGAAGGGCTCCGCCCCGCGCTTCGACCGGTCCGAGCCGATGCCCTTGTCCAGATAGCCGGCGCGGACGGCCGGGTGCCGTATCCGGCTTTCATGCTCCACGATGTCGGGCAGCGAGCGGTGCATCGGCGTCGGGTCCGGGTCCCGCGCCCACGGCCTCGTCGCGACGATCTTGCCGTCCGCGACATCGACCTCGTATACGCCCCAATGGCCGCCGGTCGGCACGGTGGTGATCTTGGATTGGCTCATCTGGAAACGCTCCGTGCGGCTGGCCCCGCGCCCGAGTTCGCTTTCATCGTAGCCCATCCGGCCCGGCCGGTGCTACAGTTCCGCAAGCATCGGGCATCCCGCCAGACAAGTTCCGCCAGAGAGTTTCCGAATGATCGACGTCTATTCGTGGCCGACCTCCAACGGTCACAAGGTCCATATCATGCTGGAGGAATGCGGCCTGCCCTTCACGGCCCATCCGGTGGTGATCGGCAAGGGCGAGCAGTTCCAGCCGGAATTCCTCAGGATCAGCCCCAACAACAAGACCCCGGCGATCATCGACCGCGACGGCCCCGGCGGGCGGGAAGTCTCGGTGTTCGAATCCGGCGCGATCCTGTTCTACCTCGCGGAGAAGACCGGGCGGTTCTTCCCCGCCGATCCGGTCAAGCGCACCGACACGATGCAGTGGCTGATGTTCCAGATGTCCACGGTCGGGCCGTTCCTCGGCCAGGCGCATTATTTCTACAAATACGGCCCGGATCACTTCCCTCGCGAGCAGCTTGAGGTCGGCATCAACCGTTACGTGCGCCAGGCGAACCGCATCTACAACGTGATGGACCTGCATCTGGCGGACAAGGAGTGGTTCGCGGCGGACGAATACACCATCGCGGACATGGCGGTGTTTCCGTGGGTGCGGATGCCGGCGTTCCACGGCGTCGAGATCGAGGAATATCCCAACGTGAAGCGCTGGCGCGAGCAGGTGGCGGCGCGGCCCGCCGTGCAGCGCGCCCTTGAGGTGCTCAAGGAGCACAACCGTTTTACGCCCCATACCGACGAGGAATGGGAGATCCAGTTCGGCTCGATCCAGTATCAGCGCCGTGGCCCGCTCCCGGCCTGAGGCCGGGTTCCCGATGACGTCATTCGTTCTGTTGCTCGTTTCCTTGCAGGCTTTCCGATGACCGCTACTCCCGTTTTCGAGGCCGATGCGCTCCGCGCCTTCGCCCTCACCTGTTTCGAGACCGCCGGCCTCGAGTCCGATCAGGCCGCCGCCGTGGCGGACGTGCTGGTCTGGGCGGACCTGCGCGGCCATGGCTCCCATGGCGTGATGCGGATGCCGACCTATCTCGGCTGGATCGCGAGCGGGCTCATCAACAAGGATGCGAGGCCGGAGGTGACGCTGCGCAAGGGCGCGCTTCTCCGCGTCAACGGCAATATGGCCATCGGCGCTGCGGCGATGACGCAGGCGACCGACCTCGCCATCGAACAGGCGCGGGACACGGCGGTGGCCTGGACGCTGGTGCAGGACCACACCCATGCCGGGGCCATCGGCTTCTATGCCGACCGCATCATGAAGGCCGGCATGGCGGCGGTGGTGATGTCCGCGCTCCGGCCGATGATGGCTTATCACGGCACCCGCCATGCGGCGGCCTCGACCAACCCGCTGGCCATGGGCATTCCCGGCGGCATCCTGCTCGACATGTCCACCTCGGCAAGCTCGCGCGGCAAGGTCGGCGTCGCCAAGATGGCCGGCAAGCCGATCGCGCCGGGCATCGCCATCGACAAGGACGGTCGGCCGACCACCGACCCCAACATGGCCGAGACGCTGCTGCCCATGGCCGGCGCCAAGGGCGCGGGCCTCTCGCTCATGATCGAATGCCTGACCTCGCTCGCGCTCGGCAATCCGCTGATTTCCTCGGCGCTGAACGATGCGAAGCTGATGAAGAATTTCAAGCAGAACAGCCTCGTCGTCGCGGTGGACGTGTCGGTGCTCGGCGGCGACATCGCGGGGCAGGCCGGACAGCTCGCCACGACGCTGAAAGCGCAGGAGCGCGCCGAGGGCTTCGACGAGATCCGCCTGCCTGGCGAGCGCGGCGCGCGCGAGGAGGCGAAGCGCCTGAAGGACGGCGTGCCGGTGCCGGCCAAGACCTGGGATCTGATCGCGGAAGCGGCCGGAAAACTTGGCGTCGCGCTGCCCGTCCAGCGGGCTTGAACAGATGAGCGGCATCCATAGCGAGGAACGTCGCGTCGTTGCGAACGGCGTCGCGACGCGCATCCGCATCGACGAACCGGCGGAAGCCAAAGCCGACACGCCGTGGATCACCTTTGCCAATTCGCTGGTCTGCGCGCTGGAGATGTGGGACGCGCAAGTCCCGGCCTTCGCGCGGGATTTCCGTGTGCTGCGCTACGACATGCGCGGTCATGGGGGAACGGATGCGCCGCCGCCGCCCTATGCCATCGCCGATCTCGCGGCGGATATGCTGGCCGTATGGGACACGCTGGGCATCCGCCGCAGCCATGTCGTCGGCCTCTCGCTTGGCGGCATGGTGGGGCTGCATCTCGCCTCCCGCCACCCGGAGCGGATCGTCACGCTGACCGCGAGCGACTGCCGCGCCGAGGCCGTGCCGGCCTATGCCAAGGTCTTCGAGGAGCGCGTCGCGCTGACCCGTGCGGAGGGCATGGCCGCGCTGGTCGAGCCGACCTTGCAGCGCTTCTTCACGCCGGAATTTTCAAGCGCCAATCCCGACGCCATCGCCGCCTTCCGCCGCATGATCGCGGAAACGACCGCCGACGGCCATGTCGGCTGCTGCGAAGCCATTATCGGCCTCAACGAGACGCCGCATCTGCCGCGCATCGCCGCCCCGACATTGTGCATCGGCGGCGCGCGCGACATCGGCGCGCCGCCGGAGGTGATGGCCGGCATCGCCGCCGCCATTCCCGGCGCCCGCCATGTGGTGATCCCCGGCGCGGGGCATATCTCCTGCGCCGAGCAGCCGGACGTTTTCAACGAACACCTTGCCGCCTTCATCCGCGCCGCCTGACGGCGCTCATCCGAACAGGATGTCCCTCATGTCTTATGAAAAGCCCGACGCCCTCGTTTCCACCGAATGGCTTGCCGCGCATCTGGGCGATGCGAACCTGCGCATCGTCGATGCGACCTATGTGATGGGCGTGCCGGGCCGCACCGGCGCGCAGGACTATGCCGGCAAGCACATTCCCGGCGCGGTGTTCTGGGACCTTGAGGCGATCTCGGACAAGGGCAATCCCCTGCCCGTGATGCTGCCGCAGGCGGAGGCTTTCGCCGCGGCCGTCGGCGCGCTCGGCATCGGCAACGACACCCAGGTCGTGGTCTATGACAACACCGCTCTGCTCGGCTCCGCGCGGGTGTGGTGGATGCTGCGCAGCTTCGGCCACGACAAGGTCGCGGTGCTGGATGGCGGCATCGGCAAATGGGTGGCGGAAGGCCGCCCGACCGAGAGCGGCGCGCAGAAGCCGGTGGCGGCGGCGACCTTCACGCCGAAGCCCCGGCGCGAACTGGTGCGGGATTTCGACGCCATGCGCCGCAATGTCGATACGAAAGCCGAGCAGGTGGTCGATGCCCGCGCACCGGGCCGCTTCAACGGCACCGATCCGGAGACCCGGCCAGGCTCGCGCGGCGGCCACATTCCCGGCAGCGTGAACCTGCCCTATGCCAAGGTGCTGACCGGCGAGCACAAGACCTTCGCCGCGCCGGACGCGCTCAAGGCGCAATACGAGGCCGCGGGGCTGGACACCGACAAGCCGATTGCGGTGACCTGCGGCGGCGGCATCTCCGCGCCGGTGCTGGCGCTCGGGCTTCATCTCATCGGAAGGAAAGACACGCCGGTCTACGACGCCTCGTGGAACGAATGGGGCACCCGCCCCGACGCGCCGGTGGAAAAGTAAGCCGCATCCCGCGTGGGACCGGAATCGAAAAGCCCCGGCTGATGGTCAGCCGGGGCTTGTTCTTCACGATGCGGGGAAGCTCACGCCGCCGTCTGCACCGGCAGGAATTTCGCAAGCCAGCCCTTCACGATCTCGATGGCGCGCGGGTTGTGGTCCGAGAACGGGAAGTGGTCGATATCCGCCAGCAGCACGAGGTCGGTCGGCTGGCCGGCATGCTGGAACAGCGAGATCGACTGCGATGTCGGCGTCACCGAATCGTTGGCGGCATGGAACAGCAGCACCGGCCGCGGCGCGATGTTGCCGATGACGTCGTCGGCCTTGAAGTCGAACATGCTTTGAGCGGTATCGACCGGAAATTCCATCACGGAATCCTTCGGCAGGTTGGCGCGCAGATGCTCGGGAATCGGCACGATGTCCCAGCGCATCACCATCATCTGCTCGCCCTTGGTCTTGCGGCGCTTGCCTTCCTCCAGCATCGCCGTGAAGCGCGACCATGCCTCGGGGCTCGCGTGCTGGCCCTTGAACTTGACCTCGCCGTTGCCCCAGCCGCCGGAGGAGATGACGCCGGCGAAGCGCTTGTCGATGCCCGCGGTATAGACCGCGACCGCCGCGCCGAAGGAATGGCCGAACACGGCGATCCGCTCGGGATCGACATCGTCGCGGCCCGCCAGATAATCATAGGCGTTCTGCGTGTCCTCGACCTGTTCGAGGCAGATGATGTGGCCGCGCTTGCCCTCGCTCTCGCCGCAGCCGCGGAAGTCGAAGCGCAGCGCGACATAGCCGAGCTTGGCGAATAGCTGCGCCGCCGGCTTGGTGGTGCCGGAATCCTTGCCGGTGCCGAAGCCGTGCAGCACGAGGAAGGCCGGGCGGCGCTCGCCGGGCTTCAGATCGTCGGGGGTGGAGACGATGCCGGCGAGCTTGAGGCCGGCGGAGGTGAAGGTGACGGGTGTTTCCATGGCGGGGGCGGCTCGCAACAAAAAGGGATCGCGCGGGAAGAAAATTATGCCTCGTTGTTTATCGGGCCGCCGCGACAGTGACAAGAAACGGCTGGTTTCAACGGCGGGTTTGACCGGGCGTCAGCGCTTGGGCAGGGTGCGGCCGGTTGTTCGGGGGACATCATGATCGTCGAAATGCGCACCTATTCCCTGCATGTGGGCAAGGTCCGGGTCTGGCTGGACTATTACGAGAAGAGCGGGCTGGCGATTCAGGAGCGGCATCTCGGCCGGCTGGTCGGCTTCTTCACCACCGAGACGGGCCGCCTCAACCAGATCGTGCATATGCGCGCCTATGACTCCTTCGCCGACCGCGAGACGCGCCGCGCCGCGATGATGCGCGATCCGGACTGGCTGGATTTCCTCAAGGGCGAGCCGCCGGGACTGATCGTCGCGCAGGACACCCAGATTTTGCAGCCGACCGGTTTCTCCCCGCTGCGCTAGAGCATGATCCCGAAAAGTGCGAAGCGGTTTTCGGACGAGATCATGCTCAGACAACAAGCATAATTCCGAAAAGCGGACGGGCCGCGCCCGCGCTGCGGCAGATGCTGCGCGTTGTCACGAGAGCGGCGGCGGAAGCGCTTCCCGGCGGGGCGGGCGGCCAAAAAGATCAATCGCGACAACGCGCCGCAGCAATTTTCCCATTGCGTCCATAATCTCTCAACCATGATCGCCCAGCGTGGAATTGCGGCGGTAGCCGTCGCGCGTCCCCATTCAGGATCAGAAGCACTATCAGAAAGGCGAAATCGGATATGGCAGTTCGCACCCTTGCCGCGGTCACGGTTGTCTCTGGCCTGGCGGCCGCCGCCGTCTCTCCCGCCCATGCCAAGGCTCCCGAATTGCTCGGTCAGTTCACGGACTGGAGCGCCTATACCGCCGCCATCGGTCGCGACACCGTCTGCTTTGCTCTGGCCCAGCCCCAGCGCCGGGCGCCGGAAGGGCTCAATCGCGATCCGGCCTATTTCTTCGTCAAGCGGCAGGGCGGCCAGCCCGAGGTGAGCATCGAGCTGGGTTTTCCGGTCAAGGATGCCCCGCAAACCTATATCGCCATCGATCAGACCCGCTTCGCGCTGATGACCCAGGGCGGCCATGCCTGGTCCAGCGACAACGCCGACGGGCAGATCGTGCAGGCGATGCGGGGCGGGCGGGAGATGACCGTGCGCACGACGTCAGCACGGGGCAACGTGACCACGGACACCTATTCGCTGATGGGCGTGTCCGCTGCGCTCGACCGGGTCCAGCGTTGCAAGTGACAACGGGAGCGATGTCCTGAAGCGACGGTAAGGGTTGCGGGCGATGGCCCGCAGCCCTGCCCGCCCGTGGGCCGCCGATGATGCGGCGATCCTTGGGCCAATCCATGGGCAAATCGCCGTCTTGATCTGGCTCTCTATCTCCCTAGACTGTCTCCAATAAAGGCCGCGCCTCGATGCCCGGCCATGACAATGACGCGACGACAACGCCGCCGCGATCAGGGAGAGACGCCGATGTTTGTCACCAACGCTTGGTACGTTGCCGGCTGGGCCCGCGAGATCACGCGCGAACCGCGCGCCCGGATGTTCCTGAACCAGCCCGTGGTGCTCTACCGCAAGGAGGACGGCACGCCCGTCGCCTTGGAGGACCGCTGCTGCCACCGCCACTATCCGCTGTCCGCCAGTCCCGTGGAGGGCGACCACATCCGCTGCGGCTATCACGGCCTGCTGTTCGACGGCACCGGCGCGTGCATCGAAATTCCGGGACAGGACCGCATCCCCCATGACGCCCGGGTGAAGTCCTATCCGACCATCGAGAAATACGGCTGGGTCTGGATCTGGATGGGCGAGCCGGCGCTGGCCGACGAATCCCTGCTGCCGGACTGGTGGTGGTGCGACCACAAGGACTGGGCCTTCACTCAGCCGGATCTGCTGTATATCAACTGCAACTATCAGCTCGTCACCGACAACCTGCTGGACGTGACCCATCTCGCCTATGTCCATGCGACCTCGATCGGCACCGCGGCGATCACGGAATTCCCGATCAAGGTGGACCGCGAGGAGAACCGCGTGCGCATGACGCGCTGGGTCATCGACCGCCCGGCGCCGCCGATGTATCAAACCTTCGGCAAGTTCCCCGGCAATGCCGACCGCGGCCAGATCGTCGAGTTCAAGCCGCCGGTCTTCACCGTCAATTTCGCCCAGGTGGCGGACACCGGCACCGGCGCGCCGGAGGGCAAGAGCGGCACCCGGCGCATCGACCTGATGGCGCTGTCCGCGCCGACGCCGGAGACCGACAAGAGCACGCATTATTTCTTCGGCTTCGTGCGCAACTTCGGCCTGGGCGATGCCAAGCTGGACGAGGCGATGGGCGTCAACTTCGTCAATGTCTTCAAGGAAGACGTTGCCGTGCTCAATCTTCAGCAGGCCAACATGGACCGCATGCCGAATGCGCCGGAAGTGGACATCCGCGTCGATGTGCCGCCGAACGCCGCCCGACGCATCCTCAAGCGGCTGATGGAGGAGGAAGCGGCGCGCATGAGCCCCACGGCCCAGGCGGCGGAGTAGGGGCGGTTTCGCTTGAACCGATAGCGATCGCGGTCAGTGCGGATTTCTTTTCTGCACGCTGTCCGCGATCCGCTTCAGCTCATCCAGCTCGTCAACTTCCGCATTCGCCAGACGTTCGGCCTCTTTACGGCCCGCATCGAAGTCCTCGTAGCGCGCCTCTGCGATCCGGTTTGCCTGTCGATGAGAGACCGCGTCTGCGTTCCCGAGGACATTCAGTTCGTTGGAACGCAGGAAGTTGTTCAGCACGTTTTCCCACTGCGCCAGTTGCATGGTCTGCCGTCGCCGGGCGCGTAGGTCAGCCGTATCGAGAAACATGGTGACGATGAGATTGAGTTCCGAAATCCTCGGTTGAGCGAGATAGTTCTTTGCTGTCACGACATCGCTCTTGCGGACGCGAGCGCCTTTCCATGAGGTCAGCCCCATATTCGGGGCAGTGATATCGGCACGGGCGACGATCAATTCGGCGGCGGTGTGGCCGGTCACGGCATACAGCATCTTGTTCTGAATGGTCGCGTAGAATGTGTTCACGGACCTGGAGGACGGATCATAGTCTTCGCCGAGCGCCAGGATGTCTCGCACCTTCTTAGAGGCGGGCTTCCGACGCCCGAATGTCACGAATCCGCTCAAGCAGTTCGTCGAAATAGTCGTACCCCGGCTGCTTGAGCCGGATATCGTCCATGACGAATCCCTTGATCAGATACTCGCTCAATGGCGTCGTTGCCCATCGGCGGAACTGGACGCCGCGAGGCGAACGGACGCGGTATCCAACAGTGAGGATCATATCGAGATTGTAGTGCTTTAGTTCGCGAGGGACCGAGCGGCGGCCCTCGGTTCGAACTTGTAAGAGTTCTTTACAAGTCCGAACTTCTTCCAATTCCCCGTCGTTATAAATACTTGCAATTTGCTGGGTCATGGCCTGAGGAGACGTTTGGAATAAGTCAGCCATTTGGACCTGCGTCATCCATGCTGTTCCATTGATCGCACGCAATTCGATGCGGTTGCGGCCGTCTTCCGCGGTGTAGAGAATAAGCTTCTCGTCAGACATCAATTCCGATCCCGTTCGTCCGGGCGCTTGGCGTCATCGCCCAGGAACGTTTCCAGATGGCGTTCGATGAGGGTTTGAAGCGACTTCTCCAGTGCGACCGCATGGCCCCGCAATTCAGTCACGGAGGATGCGGCGGTGCTGAAAAGTTTGATGTCGCTCATAAACGAAATGCCCCCATCGCTCCGGCTCGGCGGATGTTGCCGGATGGATACCCAGGGCAAGCTTCGGCCAATGAGCGCCAATCGTCCAGCGGGCTGTGCGCCGACAGCACCGGCGCGAAGAGAGCGGGAAGGGCTTGCATTGAGGCTGGTGCCGCAAGAGGGATTCGAACCCCCGACCCCATCATTACGAATGATGTGCTCTACCAACTGAGCTATTGCGGCGCGCGCCTCCAGATATCGGCTCCGGCCCCCCTTGGCAAGCGAAGGGATGGGGCCGCAGCTCCGCCGACCGGCCTGACGGGCTGCGTTCGGGGCGGCTTGTGAGCCCTTCGGTCAGCCATGCTCGAACCCATGGGTAGCGGCTTCGCGCGCGGCCTTCATGACGTCCGGTCCGGTGGTCGGTGCGGGGGCGCTGGCAGCCATGTCCATGCGCCCCGCCGGAGGCTAGAGCGGCATCCGGCGCGGCTTCGAGGTCTGATCGTCGGCGGCGAGCGGGTCCGCGTCGGGACCGGGATCGTCCGGCGCACGGGTCAGCGGGATGACCGTTGACGGCGCGCCGGCGGGCTTTGCGGCGGCCGCGCCTCTGGGAAGCTCGCCTTTTGGCGTCCGGCTTCCTGGAACCGCGCCCCGAGCGGCGGTTGGGTCGGCGGCCATGGGGGCGGCGGTGTCGGCGGCGTTGCTCAACCCGTCCCGGCGGCTGGCGGGAGTCCCGCCGGCTTCCGCGCCGGGCGGCCGTGTCGGCGTGCCGGCCTGTGGTTCTGCCGGCGTCCGGGCGGAGATATCGCCAAGAGCATCGTTCCTCGGGCCTGCCCCCGGCCGTTGCGACGCTGTGCCGTTCCCGGAAGGCCCGGCGCTGGCGGCGCGCGCGGCGGCAGGCTGGGGCCGTCCGTCGCCGCTCTGCTGGTCGGCCTCCGGCCTGCCGGCCGGCAGGGGCGAACGATGGACTCCGGCCGGCGGTTCCGAAACGGAAACCTCCGCAGCCGGGGCGGACAGATCGGCGGGAACCGCGAGCGCGTCGGCGTCGGCCTCCGCTTCCGCCACGGTCAGGTCGGCGGGGTCGGTTAATTCGAGCACCGGTCGCTCGACGCCGAGTTCGGTCACGGGGACGCGCCAGTGGAAGGCGTCGATCCGGCCCGAGACCGGCGAGACTGGCAGCCAGCGCTCGGACACGACGCCGTCCGCGGTCCAGGCCGGGTCCGGCGCGGCATAGGCGGCGCGGGCGGTCCATTCGCGGGCGCGACCCTCGTCGCCATGCTCGGCCCGCTCCAGCTCCGCCATCATCAGCGCGACGCGCCGGGTCGGCATGGCGAGCAGAGTCTGCAAGGTCTCGCGGGCGAGCTTGAAGTCATGGGCCTCCAGCGCGGCGCGGGCGAGCGCCAGCGCGCCCTCGGCGTTGCCGGGGGTGCGGCGCACGAGGGTCTTCACCCGCGCCAGCCGGTCCTGGGTGGAATCACCGAAGCGCAGATGGGCATAGGCCGCCGCGATGTCGGGATGGGGATGGGCCTTCCAGGCGGCTTCCAGCAGCCGCGCGCCCTTGCGCAATTCGTTGTTCTCGCCGAGCAGGCGGCCGGCCAGCACCGCGGCGGGCGGCAGGTCCGGCGCGAGCTTCACGGCCTCCAGCACGTCGGCCTTTGCCGCCTCCCGCGCGGTCTCCTGCTGGCCGAGATCGTGAAGACCGGTGTCGTGGCCTTCGTCCCGGGCGATGGCCCGCGCCGTGAGCAGCACCGCGCGCTGGCGCCGCCAGGCGGCCTTGTCGAGCAGGCCATGCTTGTAATTGCGGTCGAGATTGTCGAGCGCGCCGGTCCAGTCCCCCGCCAGCGAGCGGAATTCCAGCGATGCCCGCCCGGCCCAGTCGAGCGCGGGGGAAGTCTGCGCGGCCTCCTCCGCGATCAGCCGCGCGGCGGCGGCGTCGCCCCGTCGGCGCGCCTCGACGAACAGGCCGTGCAGGCCGAGCAGCTTGGTCTCGTCCCGCGCCGCCATAGCGCGGAAGGTGCGCTCCGCTTCCGCGCCATCGCCGTTCATCTGCGCGACCTGGGCCGTCAGCAGCAGGGTCAGCGGCTCCTTCGGCGCGATGCGGCGGGCCTCGTCGGCGAAGCGCCGCGCCGTCTGCGCGTCGCCCGCGCCCACGGCGACCAGCCCGCCGGACAGGGCATGGAAGCCCCGCGCGCCGCGCCGCGCCCGCCACGACCGTGCCACCAGCCGCGGGGAGTTCAGCACCAGCCGCAGCAGCGACCACAGCGCCACGGCCAGCGCCATCGCGGCGATGAGGCCGATCAGCATGACCATCACCGAGGTCTCGATGCGCATCCCCTGCCAGGTGATGGCGACATCGCCCGGCCGGTCCGCGACCCAGACCGCGCCCGCCGCCAGCGCGCCGACGAGGATGAGATAGACGACGACGCGGATCATGGCTGGACGCCCTGTTTCGGAGAGGCGGCGAGCGCCGACACGGCGGCGTCGGCGATGCGGTCGGCGGCTTGGCGGGCGTCGCGGCGCTGGCCGGCGCGCTTGAGCCACTCCTCGGCCGGCGCGTGGGTTTCCGCCGGCAACCGCGCGAGATCGGCCGCGACGGCGTCGAGATCGGCGTCGGTGCCGCCGCCTGCGAGCCGCTCGGCCAGCAGGTCGAGCCGGGTCACTGTGGCTTGCGGATCGTCGCCGGCCGGCGCGTCGGCCGGGCGGATGCGCACCAGCGTCGCGGCATTGGCCTGCAAGCGCTCGATGAAATTGCCTTGCGGCGCGGGCGCGCCGGCGGCCTTGCGCAGCTCCGGCGCAAGCCGGGCGAAGTCCCGCGCGAGGCGGTCAGCCGCAGCCACGCCGGACGCCGCCAGCGGTGCGAGCATCGCCACGGCGTCGGCGGGCGCGCCGAACTGGCGCACGGCGTCGAGCTGCGCCGCAAAGGGCGCGCCGGATGTCACGGCGACGCGCAGGGCCTCCGCCGCGATGGCGAGGCGGCCGGCGCGGTCGGTGGCGTCACCGGCGCGTTTGTCGAAATCGGCACGCAGCGCGGCCAGCGCCGCGGCAGTGGCTTCGATCCTCTTCTCCTGCGCCGCCAGGTCGTCACGGGAGACGACCTCGCCGGCCTGGGCCGCGAGCCGCTGGGCAGTCTCGTCCGCACGCCGGCCTGCGGCTTCCGCGCGTTCCCGCGCAGCCCCGGCCGCCGCTGCGATCTCGTCAAGCCGCCCGCCGAGGGCGTTGCGGCCGGAGTCCAGCGTCTGCACCGTGGCAGCCAGCGCTGCGAGCCGTTCCGCCGTGGCGGGGTCGGCACCGGTTGCGGCGGGCGCCGGCGCGCTTTCGAGGCGGCTGAGGCGCTCCGCCAGCGGGGCGAGGCCGGCGCTGACGGTCTCCTTCACATCCGCCGCCGCGAGCCCCGGCTCTGCGGAGGCCGGCCGCTCGGCGGCCTGCCGGGCGACGTCCGCGATGCGCGCCTCAAGCTGCGTCAGCCGCGTTTCGTCGATGGCGGGGGCCGCGGCTGGCGCGGGGGCATAGGCCGTCGGCAGCGCCGATCCGCCCGCCAGCCAGAGAATCCCGGCTGCTCCGCCCAGCGCGAGCACGCCGCCGGCGACCCCTGCGGCCAGTACACTCGGCCAATGGCCGATGGCGGAGGGCGCTGCCTTCGCCGCCGGGGCAGCGCCAGATGGGGCAGCAGCAGACTGGGAAACACCAGACTGGGAGGTGCTCGCCCCAGGTTTCGAACCGGTGCGCGCAGCCTCCGCCGAAGATGCCGTGCCGGGTTTCGCGGTGTCGGATTTTGCCGTCTCGGGCTTTGCCGTGCCAGCGGCTGCTCCGGGCGAGACAGGTCCGGTTGAAGACCTGGACGGTGAGTCCGGTCCGCGCCCCGGCGCGGCCGGGCCGGTCGGGCGGCGGTCGGCGGCTCCGGCCTCGGATGCGGACGGTGCCGATGACGTGGATGATGTTCCTTCAGCCGGCCGGGCATTCGCTGTGCCGGATGTGGTGGCCCCGGAACTGCTGGCGCGGGCGGTCGCCGCCTCGGAACCCTGTCCCGCTGCCTCCTTCACCTCGGTCGCCTTCAGGTCGAGGGTCGGGCGCGGCCGCGCGGGCCCCGTGCCGGATGATCCGGTGCCTGATGACCCGGGGCCGGACGTGTCGGGCTTGCCCGCGCCGGCTGCCGGCTTGTCGCGTTCGTCAGTCATGGCCGGTCGTCCTTCCCCTTCCGCCCGTGCAGCGGCGCGCCGGAATCATGTG
>DATMEW010000158.1:0-8611 GCA_035556495.1 Xanthobacteraceae bacterium
CCCGATCATCGCGCATCCGGACGTGCGGCGGATGCTGCTGACCATGCAGGCGCTCACCCGCGCCGCCCGCGCCATCTGCTATGCCACCGCCGCGGCGCTCGACCGCGCCGCCACCGATCCGGACGCGGAGGCGCTCGCGTCGCTGCTCACGCCGGTCGCCAAGGCATTCGCCACCGATATCGGCGTCGAGGTCGCCTCCCTCGGCATTCAGGTCCATGGCGGCATGGGCTTCATCGAGGAAACCGGCGCGGCGCAGCACCTGCGCGACGCGCGCATCCTGCCGATCTATGAGGGCACCAACGGCATTCAGGCCATCGACCTCATCCTCCGCAAGCTGCCGCTGAACGACGGCACGGCCGTTGCGGGCTATCTCGATATGCTGGATGGAATTGTCGCGAGCCTGAAAACGGGGGACGCCACGCTCGCTCATCTCGCCGGGCCGCTCGCCGGCGCGACGGGCGCGCTGCGTCAGGCCACGGAGCAGATGGCGCGTCGCCTGACAAACGATCCATCGGCTGCACTCGCCGGCGCCACGCCCTATCTGCGCCTGTTCGGCATCACGGCCGGCGGCTGCTATCTGGCGCATGAGGCGCTGACTGCCAGCCGCGAAGCCGATACGCGCGCCGCCGAGCGCATCGGCCTTGCCACCTTTTACGCCTACAACATCGCGGTGCAGGCGGACGGACTGGTGCAGGCCGCGCTGGACGGCGCTGCATCCGTTAACGATCCCCACCTGCTGCCGCGCACGGAGTGATCCCATGACGAATCATGTCCTCGTCCGCGACGACGCGGCCGTGCGCACCATCCGCATGAACCGCCCTGAGAAACGCAACGCGCTGACGGCGGCGATGTATGCGGACATGGCCCGCGCCATCCGCGAGGCGAAGGCGGCAGGCATCCGCTGCCTGCTGATCGCCGGCAGCACCGACGCCTTCTCCGCCGGCAACGACCTTCAGGACTTCATGACGGCCGGCAGTGAAGACGCATTCGGTCCGGTGATGGACTTTCTCGCCGCGCTGGCGGAATGCCCGCTGCCGCTGGTCGCGGCCGTTCAGGGTGTCGCGGTCGGCATCGGCACCACCATGCTGATGCATTGCGACCAGGTCATTGCTTCGGACGAAGCAACATTTGCAACGCCCTTCGTCTCGCTCGGACTGGTCCCTGAAGCTGCCTCAAGCCTGCTTGCGCCGCGCCTGATGGGGCTGCAACGCGCCTTCTCCCTGCTGGTGATGGGCGAGCGGCTGGATGCGCACACGGCCGCCGAATGTGGCATCGTCACTTATGTGCGACCGGCCAACGAGGTGGAGGTCCATGCCGCGCAGGTCGCAAAGAAAATCGCGGCGCTGCCGCCGGAAGCCGTACGGCTATCACGCCGGCTGATCCGCGGCGAGCCGCAGAACATCCTCGCGCGCATCGAAGAAGAAGCAACGTTGTTCAATGCGCGGCTGGCCTCGCCGGAAGCGCAGGCCGCCTTCGCTGCCTTCTTTGCCCGCAAGCCGCGCTGAGCTTAGGCGCGTTTTCTTTCACGCGAACCGGCGTCCGCTTCGCTTGAAAACGCTCTACAGCGGCTTCAGGCCGGCCTCGATCTCGTCCCGGCGCGGTTCGAGGAAGGGCGGCAGCGCCAGCCGCTCTCCCATGGTCTCGGCCGGCTCGTCGGTCGCAAACCCGGGACCGTCCGTCGCGATCTCGAACAGGATGCCGTTCGGCTCGCGGAAATACAGGCTCTGGAAATAAAAGCGGTCGATCTTGCCGCTGTTGGGGATGCGCAGGTCCGCCAGCCGCTTTGCCCAGCCGTCATAACCGGCCTGATCCGGCGTGCGGAATGCGACGTGATGCACCGCGCCCGCGCCCTGCTGCGCCACCGGCAGGTCCGGCTGCTCCGCAACATGCAGTTCCGCCGCCGGCCCCTCGCCGCCCATCTCGTAGACATGCACGGTGTGCCGCGCATTCTCGGGATGCGGATAGGTCCGCACCGCGCGCATGTTCATCACCTTGGTCAGCACGAGGTCGGTGGGCTTCAGGTCCGGCACGCTGAGCCAGATCGGGCCGAGACCGCGGATCTGATGTTCGGCCGGCACCGTACTCTGCTCCCATGGGTGCGCCTCGCCCCGCCCGCCATCGTCCACGAGGCTGAGGCGCTGACCTTCCGGGTCCTCGAAATCCAGCGTCAAACGGCCATCGCGTTCCACCGGCGCACCATGTTCGATACCGAGCGCAGCAAAGCGCTCCCGCCACCACGCGATGGCGGCCTCGCCCGCCACGCGGAAGCCGGTGCGGCATATGGAATGGGTGCCGCGCCGCTCGCGCGGGGCAGGCCAGTCGAAAAACGTGATGTCCGTGCCGGGCGAGCCGTTCCGGTCCGCATAGAACAGATGATAGGCGCTGACATCGTCCTGGTTCACGGTCTTCTTCACAAGGCGCAGACCGAGACTTTCGACATAGAAGCGCCGGTTTGCCGGTGCATCGGCGGAGATGGCCGTCAGGTGGTGGATGCCCGTCAGTTCCAGCATGCTCTGCTCCCCGGAATCGACAACCGGCTGCGCTCTCGCATACCGTTGCCATGAATATAAGCCCGTTTCGGGAAACTGCGAGGCTCAGCATGTCGCTGTCTGGAAAGACGCTGTTCATCACGGGCGCTTCGCGCGGCATCGGGCTCGCCATCGCCCTGAGGGCGGCGCGGGACGGCGCCCGCATCGCCATCGCCGCCAAGAGCGACCAGCCGCATCCGAAGCTGCCCGGCACCATCCACACCGCCGCCGCCGAAATAGAAGCCGCCGGCGGGCGGGCGCTGCCGCTGGCCGTGGACATCCGCGATGACGACGCCGTGCAGGCCGCCCTGCAACGCACGGCGGACACCTTCGGCGGCATCGACATCGTGGTGAACAACGCCAGCGCCATCCAGATCACGCCGCTGGCGCAGACCGACATGAAGCGTTTCGATCTGATGCATCAGGTCAATACGCGCGGCACGCTGGCGGTGTCGAAATTCGCGCTGCCCTATCTGGAGAAGACCGCCAATCCGCACATCCTGATGCTGTCGCCGCCGCTGGACATGCAGGAGAAATGGTTTGCGCCGCACACGCCGTATTCCATCGCCAAATACGGCATGAGCCTCGTCGTGCTCGGGCTTGCGGGCGAGTTGCGCGGCAAGGGCATCGCCGTGAATGCGCTATGGCCGCGCACCACCATCGCCACATCCGCGATCCGCAACCTGCTGGGCGGCGACGCGCTGATGCGCATGTCGCGGACGCCGGAGATTCTTGCCGATGCGGCTCATGCCATCTTCCTCAAGCCGGCGCGTAGCGGGAACCAGCCGGCCTTCACCGGGAACTTCCTGATCGACGACACATTCCTTTCCGGAGAGGGCGTGACGGATTTCGACCGTTATCGCGTCGATCCCTCGCAGCCGCTGGCGCCGGATTTCTTCGTGCCCGCGGACAGCAAGCCCCCGCCGGGCGTCAGCCTCGCTTCCGCCGCGAACGAAGGATAATGCTCCGCGATGACCACCCTGCTGATCTCCCATCCCGCCTGTCTCGAACACCGCCCGCCGGAGGGTCATCCCGAGCGGCCGGACCGTCTGCGCGCGCTCGAACAGGTGTTCGCGGAAGACGAATTCTCCGCGCTCGTGCGCCGCGAGGCCCCGGCCGCGTCGCTGGAGACCATCGCGCTGTGCCATCCGATGGATTATGTCACCGGCCTGCGCGACGCTTCGCCGCGCGAAGGGCTCGTGCAGATCGATGGTGACACGCTGATGTCCCCCGGCAGTTTCGAGGCCGCCCTGCGCGCCGCCGGCGGCGCGGTCCATGCCGTCGACGAGGTGATGGCGCGCCGCGCCGACAATGCCTTCGTGGCGACACGCCCGCCCGGCCATCACGCCGAGACCGCGACGCCGATGGGCTTCTGCCTGTTCAACAATGCCGCCATCGCCGCGCGCCATGCCCAGCGCGTCCATGGCGCGGAGCGCGTCGCCCTCGTCGATTTCGACGTGCATCACGGCAACGGCTCCCAGGACATCTTCTGGAACGACCCGAGCGTGATGTATGCCTCCACCCATGAGATGCCGCTCTATCCCGGCACGGGAGCGCTGTCCGAACGCGGCGAGCATGGCACCATCGTCAACGCGCCGCTGCGGGCCGGCGACGCGGGAACCCAGTTCCGCCAGGCATTCACCCATACGATCCTGCCCCGCCTGCGCGAGTTCCGCCCTGACCTGATCGTCATTTCCGCCGGCTTCGACGCCCATCGCCGCGACCCGCTGGCGCATCTGAACCTGATCGAGGCGGATTTCCGGTGGGCAACGCAGCAGATCATGGAGATTGCGGACGCTGCGGCATCCGGGCGGGTCGTTTCCGTCCTCGAAGGCGGCTATGATCTGGAGGGGCTGGCGCAGTCCGCGGCCGCCCATGTGGAAGCGCTGATGAACGGCTGATGCGCTACGGCAACGAGAGGATCCCATGGCCGCCACTGCGCATACCGATATCGTCAGCATGCCTTTCGAGAAGGCGATCGAGGAACTGGAATCTATCGTGAGCCGCCTTGAAGGCGGCAAGGTTCCGCTTGAGGAATCCGTCGCGATCTATGAGCGAGGCGAAGCGCTGAAGAAGCGCTGCGAGGAACTTCTGAAACAGGCCGAGGCACGGGTCGAGAAGATCACGCTGGACGCCTCCGGCAAACCGGCCGGGACCGAGCCGCTCGATGTCGGCTGAGTCGCATTGACGGCCGCCACTGACCACGCCACGCCGTGCGCCGCGCTGCCTGCGCAGGGACAGCAGCCGCAGAAACCCGTTCGCCGTCGCCATGTGTTTTATCTCGAAGGCTACGATCCCCAGGGCGTGCCCGGCTATTATGGCCTGTTCAAGCGCGAGTTCGCACGGTTTCTGCAACTCTGGCCGGTCAAGGGAACCCTCGGCCCGGCCGAGACGAATCCGGACGGCATCACCGGGCGCTGGCGCATCGAAACGGAAGGTCCGAACTGGCGCGTCGAGACGACATATGACTTTCTGCGCTGGGACGACATCATCCTGCGCGACATGGCCCGGTCGAACTGGCTGCGGCCGTTCCGCGTCTTCAGCAATTTTCTCGGCTTCACTTTGAACGGAACGGCAGCCCGGATCTTCAATGCCTATTGGCGGTTCGGTTGCTTCTTCTGCTATCCGGTTCTCGTGCTGATCCTCACCATCCTTCTGGCCGTGATTGTCGGCAGGATGACAGTGGAAATCGCCAGCGGCCATTCGGGCGAGGCTGCCGCAATCCTGCTCGGCCTTCTCGTGGCGTGCGCCGTTTACGCTGTCGTCGCGCGCGCCACGCAGAAGTGGTTCGTTATCCAGCTCAGCGAGATGTGGCTGTTCGTGCGGGATCACCTGCGCGGGCGACGGCCCGAGATGGATCTGCGCATCGACGCTTTCGCCGAAAGAATCGTCGCCGCGATCCGCGCCGCGGAAGCTGACGAGGTGGTGCTCGTCAGCCATAGCTGTGGCGGCTTCATCGCGCCGGACGTGCTGGCGCGGATGTTCGCTCGCGATCCGTTCATCGCCGATCACGGCCCGCGTCTCGTCTGGATGAGCATCGGGTCCATCATGCCCGCTGCCGCGCTCCACCCTGCGGGCGCGCATCTGCGCCGCGAACTCGCGCGGCTCGCCTGCGACGACCGGCTGACATGGATCGAGTGTCAGGCCTGGGACGACTTCGTGAATGTCTGGACCTTCGATCCCGTGGTGCGCCTCGCGCTGCCGCTGGAAGGACCGCGGCGCAATCCGCTGATGATCGATGTCCCGTTCCGGGAAGTGCTCTATAAGCAGACGTATCTGCGCTTTCGCGTCAATTTCTTCCGCATGCATTTCCAGTTCATCATGGCCAACGACAGGCGCGCGGCCTATGACTATTTCATGATGCTGTGCGGACCCGCTCCGCTCACGACATGGGCGCTGGATGACGCAATATCGCGCTTCGGCAGCGATGGCGCCTATGCGGCCCCGCTCACCGTGCCGGACGGTGCTGCGGCAACCTCTGCCTGATCGTGCCGATCTCCGCCCAGGGGTCTTGCGTGAGCCGCTTGAGCCGCCGGCGGACGTTGCGCAGGGTGAACTGATTGGCGGATGTGATGCGGCCAAGCTCCGCCCATGACACCGGCGTCGCCACTGCCGCGCCCGGCCGCGCCCGCGTCGAATACGGCGCCACGGCTGTCTGCTCCAGCGAGTTGCGCAGATAGTCGATGAAGATGCGGCCCTTGCGCAGGGATTTGGTCATGCGCGCGACATAGCGTTCCGGCTCGTCCGCCGCCATCGCCATGGCGAGCGCCTGCGCGAAAGTCTTGGCGCTGTCCCAGTCCGTCCCCTCCACGGGCAGCACCACATGCAGCCCCTTGCCACCGGACAGTTTCACGAAACTCTCAAGACCCACGCCCTGAAGCCGGTCGCGGACGTCCCGCGCCGCCGCGACGATCTCGCGCCAGCCGACGCCTTCTCCGGGATCGAGATCGAACACGATGCGGTCGCAGGTCTCCAGGCTGTCGATCATCGAGCCGCGCACATGCAGCTCCAGCACGCCGGCCTGCACCAGCGCCTGAACGCCCGCAAGATCGTCCACCGCGATGACCTGCCGCTTCTTGGCATCGATGACGGAGCGCAGATGGGTCTCGTCCAGCCCCGCCGACGCATGCTTCTGAAAGAAGCATTCACCGCCGATACCGTCCGGGCAGCGCAGCAGGCTGAGCGGACGGCCGACGATCTGCGGCGCGAGAAAATCCCAAACCTCCGCGTAATAATCGGCAAGCTCCTGCTTGGTGATACCGTCGTCGGGCCAATAAACCCGGTCGGGATGGGTCAGACGCACCGCCGCGCTCCCGCCGCCGGACGACGTCGCCGGCTTGCCCGCACCGGCGCGCCTGTTCGCGGCCGCCGATGCACTGGCGGCAGACGAGAGGGCGTCTCGCTTCGCAGGCTTGTCCTTGGGAAGCTTATTCTTGGCAGGTTTGTCATTCGCAGATTCACGCGGCGCCGGCATCGCTCCCTCCCGCACGATCTCCTCGGGGGCCTTGTCCTCCCGGACGCCCTTGAACGCAGCGTGCCGCAGAACGCCGCTCTCCGTCCAGCCGCGGAAATCCACTTCCGCGACGACATCCGGCCGAACCCAATGCGTATCCTTTCGCCGTTCGTCGGGCGGCACGTCCACCGCCGCCGTCTTGCGTTCGAGCGGAGACAGACGCTTCCACAGGTCGCGCGCCATGACCCGCGTATAACCGGTGCCGACACGGCCGCCATAGCGCAGCTTGCCGCCTTCGCGATATCCCACCACCAGCGCGCCGACCGCGCCGCGCATGGCCTTCGACGGCGAAAAGCCGATCACCACGAATTCCTGCCGGTCGAGGCATTTCGCCTTGATCCAGATGTCGGAACGGCCGGACACATAAGGCGCATCGCGCCGCTTCGAGATGATGCCTTCGAGACGGAGGCCGCAGGCATGCTTGAGCATCAGCGGCCCGCTCTCGTCGAAATGTTCGCTGAGGCGCATCACGCCGCGCTTGCCGCCGGCGAGCAGCGCCGCCAGCGCATCCTTGCGCGCGATCAGTGGAGCCGCCGTCAAATCCGTGCCGTCGAGATGAAGCAGATCGAAGGCATAGTAGACGAAGGCCTGCTCGTCGCCGGCCTTCAGCGCGTTCTGAAGCGCCGAGAAATCCGACACGCCGCCGGCGCCTTCGACAACGATCTCGCCATCCACCAGCGCGGTATCCGCCGGCAGCGCCGACAGCGCCTGCGCCACATTCGCAAATCGTTCGGCCCAGTCCAGCCCCTTGCGCGTCAGCAGCCTGACCTTGCCATCCTCCAGCCGCGCCTGAATCCGGTAGCCGTCGAACTTCACCTCATGAACCCAGCGATCGCCGGACGGGGCGGACGACCTCAGGGTGGCGAGGCACGGCGGCACGAAATCCGGCAGAGTCGCATGGCCGCGCTTGCGCGCCTTTCTGGCTTTGGCTGTTTTAGCTTTCGCCGTTTTGGTTTTCTTCGCCGTTTTGGCGGCCCGCTTCGGCGCGGTGGCGCGGACGCCTGACTGTGCGGCTGTCTTCGAGGCACGAGAAGTGGTTTTCGCCCGCGCCGTAGTGGCGGGCCGCGCCGCAGCGGCTTCACCGTTCCGTGGCCTGGACTGCCACACCGCCTTGCCGCCGCGCCCCGTGCCGGCCGCGATCTGCTCCAGCGTGCGGCTGGTCGCGGCTGACTTCGGCTTCTCTTCGAGAATGTCGATATCCTTCGGGCCGCGCGCGGCCACGTCGTCGCTTTTAATGAGCAACCACGGGTCCTGCTTTTCGCCGGAGCGCTTGCGCATCCGCACGAGATGCCAACTGCCCTTCAGCTTCTTGCCATCGAGCGTGAAACTGAGATGGCCCTTCCTGTAGCCCTTGTGCGGGTCCTCCTCGGGCGTCCAGGTGCCAGTATCCCACAGCATCACGGTGCCGCCGCCATACTGCCCCCTGGGAATGGTGCCTTCGAAGTCGCCGTATTCGAGCGGATGATCCTCCACATGAATGGCAAGCCGCTTCTCGCCGGGCACGAGGCTGGGTCCGCGCGTCACGGCCCAGCTCAGCAGCACGCCGTCCAGCTCCAGCCGGAAATCGTAA
>DATMEW010000159.1:0-25865 GCA_035556495.1 Xanthobacteraceae bacterium
CCCGCGCTGTCGCCCCGCTCAAGGCGGCGGACGACGCCCATCTCATCGACACCAGCGCCCTCGATGCCGACCAGGTGCTCGCCGCCGCGATCGCGCTGGTGGAGCAGGTCCGCGCCCCCGGCCGGGGACCTTTGCGGATAGCCGAACCGGAGCGCTGAGCCGCCGCGCCGCGGTGCGGTTCCCGGCCGGCGCCGGCGTCGCGGCATGCCGGACTTCCCCTGTCCTTCCCTTGCCCTTTCCACAGGAAAAGGCTATAGGCGCGTCCGTTCGGGGACGCCTCTGCATGGCGGTGCTGCCCGCGCGGGCCGGATGGGCGCAATGTCCATCCGTCTGGAGGACCAGCCCAGCGCGTGCATGCCGTTCCGGCGTTGCGGACACATAATCGCTGAACCCCAGTCGTTGAACCATCGTTTCGACCGCACGGCATTGCGCCGGGCCGTCGGCTTCGACGGAGTTTCCGCCATGCGGAGGCTCGTGAAGCCGAGGTCGCCGGAAGTCCGCGGATCTTCCGGACCGTGAGGTCGAAACGCCTTTCATCCCATCGGCGCGCGAACCGCATTCTGGAGATTACATGGCCACTGCCCAAGCCCAACCCACGCGCGACGATTTCGCCGCCATGCTCGATGAGTCCTTCAGCCAGGGTAACCTGCTGGAAGGTTCGGTCATCAAGGGAACCGTCGTCGGCATCGAGAAGGATGTCGCGATCATCGACGTCGGCCTCAAGACCGAGGGCCGTGTCGCCCTGCGCGAATTCACCGGTCCCGGACGCGGCGACGAACTGAGTGTCGGCGACACCGTGGAGGTCTATCTCGAGCGCGTCGAGAATGCGCTGGGCGAAGCCGTCCTGTCGCGCGACAAGGCCCGCCGGGAAGAGAGCTGGGGCAAGCTGGAGCTGGCCTTCAAGAACAACGAGAAGGTCACCGGCGTGATCTTCAATCAGGTCAAGGGCGGCTTCACCGTCGACCTCGACGGCGCCGTGGCCTTCCTGCCGCGCAGCCAGGTGGACATCCGCCCGATCCGCGATGTCGGCCCGCTGATGAATCAGGACCAGTCGTTCCAGATTCTCAAGATGGATCGCCGCCGCGGCAACATCGTGGTGTCCCGCCGTACCGTGCTGGAAGAGACCCGCGCCGAGCAGCGCCAGGAACTGGTGCAGAATCTGGAAGAGGGTCAGGTCATCGACGGCGTGGTGAAGAATATCACCGATTACGGCGCCTTCGTGGATCTCGGCGGCATCGACGGCCTGCTGCATGTCACCGACATCGCCTGGCGGCGCGTCAATCACCCGACCGAGGTGCTGACCATCGGCCAGTCGGTCAAGGTCAAGATCATCAAGATCAACCACGAGACCCACCGCATCTCGCTGGGCATGAAGCAGTTGCAGGACGATCCGTGGCAGGGCATCGAGGCGAAATATCCGCTTCAGGCGCGCCTCAAGGGCCGCGTGACCAACATCACCGACTACGGCGCCTTCGTGGAACTGGAGCCGGGCATCGAGGGGCTGATTCACGTCTCCGAAATGTCCTGGACCAAGAAGAACGTCCATCCGGGCAAGATCGTCTCCACCTCCCAGGAGGTCGAGGTGCAGGTGCTCGAGGTCGATCCGGTCAAGCGCCGGATCTCGCTCGGCCTCAAGCAGACCAGCCGCAACCCGTGGGAAGTCTTCGCCGACGCCCATCCGGTCGGTTCCGAGATCGAGGGTGAGGTCAAGAACAAGACCGAATTCGGCCTGTTCCTGGGTCTCGACGGCGACGTGGACGGCATGGTCCATCTCTCCGACCTCGACTGGAAGCTGCCGGGCGAACAGGTCATCGACAACTACAAGAAGGGCGACATGGTGCGCACCCAGGTTCTCGACATCGATGTCGAGAAGGAGCGCATCTCGCTGGGCATCAAGCAGCTCGGCGGCGATCCCTTCACCACCGAAGGCACCGGCGATCTCAAGAAGGGCGCCGTCGTCACCTGCGAGATCACCGAAGTGAAGGACAGCGGCATCGACGTGAAGATCGCCGGCACCGATCTCATGGCCTTCATCAAGCGCGGCGATCTTGCCCGCGAGCGCGCCGACCAGCGGCCGGAGCGGTTCGCCATCGGCGAGAAGGTCGATGCCCGCATCACCCAGTTCGACCGCAAGACCCACAAGGTCGCCGTCTCCATCAAGGCGCTGGAAGTCGCCGAGGAGAAGGAAGCCATCGCGCAATACGGATCGTCCGATTCCGGCGCCACGCTGGGCGACATTCTCGGCACCGCCCTCAAGCGGGCCCAGGGTGAGAAAGCGGAAGACTGACGCGGAAGACCATAAGGGCGGCTCAAACCCGCCCATGCTCTGGAACCCCGGCCTTGCGCCGGGGTTTCTTTTTGCTTCGGGCCGGGCTTTATCGGCGCGCCCGGGTGCGGGCGGCCCGCCACGGGGCGCCGACGGAACCGTTGACCTTGATCGTTGACCTTGCCCCCGTGACGGCGCACGGTCCCGGACCCGCGCAAGGAGGCCGATGCCATGTCGTTCGAAGCCGATCAGATCGTCGATCGCCGCAGGCTGCGCCGGAAGGTGACATTCTGGCGCGTGGTCTGCGCCGTCTTCGTCGTGGCGGCGATCGCCGGCGGCGGCTTCTTTTTCGCCGGGCGGGGCGCCGACATGGTGAGCGGCCCATCCGGCGCCATCGCGCGGGTGAAGATCGAAGGTCTGATCCGCAGCGACCAGCAGCGCGTCGAGGCGCTGGAGCGGCTTGGCAAGTCCCGCGCCGCCGCTGTCATCGTGAGGATCAACAGCCCCGGCGGCACCACGGCGGGGTCCGAGGAGCTGTATGATTCGCTGACGCGGCTGCGCGAGCGCAAGCCCGTGGTCGTGGTGGTCGAAGGCCTTGCGGCGTCCGGCGGCTATATCGCCGCGCTCGGCGGCGAGCATATCGTGGCGCGGGAGACCTCGCTGGTCGGCTCCATCGGCGTGCTGTTCCAGTATCCCAATGTGAGCGAGCTGCTGAAAACCGTGGGCGTGCAGGTCGAGGCCATCAAGTCCTCGCCGCTCAAGGCCGCGCCGAACGGCTATGAGCCGACCAGCCCCGAAGCCCGCGCCGCCATCGAGGCGGTGGTGATGGATTCCTATGCCTGGTTCAAGCGCCTGGTGCAGGAGCGGCGCAGGATGGACGATGGCACCCTGACAACGGTGTCCGACGGGCGCATCTTCACCGGCCGTCAGGCGACATCCCTGAAGCTGATCGACCAGATCGGCGACGAGAAGACCGCCATTGCCTGGCTTGCGGCCGAAAAGAAGATCAGCGCCGATCTGCCGGTGCGGGACTTCCGCCTGCAGGACCGCTTCGGCGATCTCTCCTTCCTCCGGCTCGCGACGGCCGTGGTGCTGGATGCGGCGGGCCTGACGACGCTCGCGCGCAGGCTGGAAGCGGGCGGCGCCCTTCAGGCCATGGAGCGGCTGAACCTTGACGGTCTGCTGGCCCTTTGGCACCCTCCGGGGACTCAATGAAACAGCGAGAGCGGTGACGGCGTTCCGATGATCAAATCCGAGCTTGTCCAGCGGATCGCTGCGCAGAATCCCCATCTCTACCAGCGCGATATCGAGAACATCATCAACGCCATCCTCAACGAGGTGGTGGAGGCGATGGCGCGGGGCGACCGGGTCGAACTGCGCGGCTTCGGCGCCTTTTCGGTGAAGCAGCGTCCGGCGCGCACGGGCCGCAACCCGCGCACCGGCGAGCATGTCGCCGTCGAGGAGAAGAAGGTGCCCTTCTTCAAGACCGGCAAGGAGATGCGCGAGCGGCTCAACAACGGCGTTGATCTCAACGGGGACGATCTCGACGACGACGAGGACGACCTCGATTCCGCCGAGATGGAGCGATAGGCGCGGATGGCCGGAAAAATCCTGCGCGGCATCATCCTGATTCCCCTGGCGATCCTGCTGATCGCCTTCGCCGTCGCCAACCGGCAGACCGTGGTGGTGTCGTTCGATCCCTTCGATGCGGTGCAGCCGGCCTATGCACTGACCCTGCCGCTGTTCGCCGTCATCATCGTGATCCTGATTCTCGGTGTCGTCATCGGCGGCGCGGCGGCGTGGCTGCGCCAGACCACCTGGCGGAGTGCGGCGCGCGGCCACGAATCCGAGGTTCGCCGCCTGCGCGCGGAGCTTGAGGCGGCGCGTGCGCGGGAGGTCCGGTCACGTCCGGCCATGGCGGACGCCGCGGACGGCGCGGCGCGCACGCCGCTCACCATCCCGCCGCCATCGGCCTGATTGCCAATCCGAGCCCCGGCCTGACGTGCCGAGGTGGGTGGGGCGTCCGGTTCGGTCGCCGCTCCGACAGTGCCCGCGCCAGCGCGAATCCGTTCCCTTGGGTGGTGATCCGGAACCCGCTTCAGAACCGATTCTGGTTTCTGTGCAGGCTGGTGCGGACCCGCGGCGGATGGGCCATATTCCATGCGCCAGGATTCCATGCGCCAAGCCGGTGCGAACCGCCGGCGGACGCGCTATATCCCCCTGTCATGATGCCTCTCGTCAAAATCTGCGGCCTCACCACGGCCGCGACGCTGGATGCCGCGCTGGATGCGGGCGCCGACATGGTCGGCTTTGTGTTTTTTCCGCCCTCGCCGCGCAATGTCGGCATCGAGGCGGCGCGGGTGCTCGGCGCGCAGGCGGCCGGGCGAGCGATGAAGGTGGCGCTGTCCGTGGACGCCACCGACGATATGCTCGCCGCCATGGTCGAGGCGCTGCGGCCGGACCTGCTCCAGCTTCACGGCACGGAAACCTCGGAGCGGGTCGTCGCGATCCGCACCCGGTTCGGCATCCCAGTGATGAAGGCGCTGCCGGTGGCCGAGCGGACCGATCTGTCGCCGGTGCGGCTTTACGCGGACGTGGCGGAGCGGTTGCTGTTCGATGCCCACCCGCCCCGGGACGCGACGCGGCCGGGCGGCCTCGGCCGGACGTTCGACTGGCACTTGCTGGAGGATCTGACCCTGCCGGTGCCCTATATGCTGTCCGGCGGGCTCGATGCCGGCAATGTCGCGGAGGCGCTGCGCGTCACCCGCGCGCCGGGCGTGGACGTATCCTCCGGCGTCGAAAGCGCACCCGGCGTGAAGGACCCCGAACGCATCCATGCCTTTGTCGAGGCCGTGCGCGCCGCGGCCCGGCCGTCGCGGCCCGGCCTGCCGATCCCGCTGGCGGAACCGGAAACCGAGGTGGGTTCGCAGCCGGCCTCATCTGTCGCTCCGGTCGATCTTAAGGTATGACCGCGCCACCCGGCGGATGCCGTGTATCCGCCGCCGCAGCCGAGTTTTCGTAATGACCGTTCAGCAGCCCAATTCCTTTCGCACCGGCCCCGATGAACGGGGCCGCTTCGGCATCTTCGGCGGCCGTTTCGTCGCCGAGACGCTGATGCCGCTGATCCTCGATCTGGAGCGCGCCTATGCGGAGGCCAAGGCCGACCCCGCGTTCCAGAAGGAGATGGACGGCCACCTGAAAACCTTCGTCGGCCGGCCGAGCCCGCTGTATTTCGCGGAACGGCTGACGGAGCATTGCCGCGCCGGGGCGCCCGCGGGGCAGGGCGCGAAAATCTATTTCAAGCGCGAGGAACTGAATCATACCGGCGCGCACAAGGTGAACAATGTGCTCGGCCAGATCATGGTCGCGCGCCGCATGGGCAAGAAGCGTATCATCGCCGAGACGGGTGCCGGCATGCACGGCGTCGCCACGGCCACGCTCTGCGCGCGCTTTGGGCTCGATTGCATCGTCTATATGGGCGCGGTCGATGTCGCCCGGCAGGCGCCCAACGTGTTCCGCATGAAGATGCTGGGCGCGGAGGTGCGCCCCGTGGAGTCCGGCACGAAGACCCTCAAGGATGCGATGAACGAGGCCCTGCGCGACTGGGTCACGAATGTCGCCGACACGTTCTATTGCATCGGCACGGTGGCGGGGCCGCATCCCTATCCGATGATGGTGCGGGACTTCCAGGCGGTGATCGGCCACGAGACCCGGGTGCAGATGCAGGAAGCCGAAGGCCGTCTGCCGGATTCGCTGGTCGCCTGCATCGGCGGCGGCTCCAACGCCATGGGCCTGTTCCATCCTTTCCTCGACGATGCGGGCATCGAGATCTACGGCGTCGAGGCGGCCGGCGAGGGCCTGACCGGTCTTCATGCGGCGTCCATCGCCGGGGGCCGTCCGGGCGTGCTCCACGGCAACCGCACGTATCTTTTGATGAACGAGGACGGCCAGATTCAGGACGCCCATTCGATTTCGGCGGGGCTCGATTATCCCGGCATCGGTCCGGAACATGCCTGGCTGCACGATATCGGCCGTGTGCAGTATCTCTCCGCGACGGACGACGAGGCGCTCGAAGCGTTTCAGCTATGCAGCCGCCTCGAAGGCATCATTCCGGCGCTGGAGCCGGCCCATGCGCTGGCCAGGGTGCTGACGCTCGCGCCGCAGAAACCGCAGGACCACCTCATGGTCGTCAATCTCTCTGGCCGCGGCGACAAGGACCTCGCTTCGGTGGCCGAATATCTGGAGGGCAAGCGTTCATGAGCACGCGAATCGAACAGCGCTTCGCCGCCCTGAAGGCCGAAGGCCGCGCCGGCCTCGTCACCTTTCTCATGGCCGGCGACCCGGATTTCGAGACCAGCCTCGCCATCACGCGGGCGCTGCCGGCGGCCTGCGCCGATGTCATCGAACTCGGCGTTCCCTTCACCGACCCGATGGCGGACGGCCCCGCGATCCAGGCGGCCGGCCTGCGCGCGCTCAAGGCCGGGCAGACCCTGCGCCGCACGCTCGATCTCGTCCGTGCCTTTCGCACCGGCGATGACGAGACGCCGATCGTGCTGATGGGCTATTACAACCCGATCTATATCTACGGCGTCGCCGATTTCCTGACCGACGCCAAGGCCGCCGGCGTGGACGGCCTCATCGTGGTCGATCTGCCCCCGGAAGAGGACGACGAACTCTGCAAACCGGCCCTTGCCGCCGGGCTCAGCTTCATTCGTCTCGCCACGCCCACGACCGACGACAAGCGCCTGCCCGCCGTGCTCGCGAATACCTCGGGCTTTGTCTATTACGTGTCCATCGCCGGCATCACCGGGGCGGCCGCGCCGGACATGGCCAGGGTTGCTTCGGCCGTGGCGCGCATCAAGCGCCATTCGCCGCTGCCGGTCGCTGTCGGCTTCGGCATCCGCACCGCCGAGAACGCCGCCGCCATCGCCCGGAATGCGGATGCCGCCGTGGTCGGCACCGCGCTGGTGGATGTGCTGCGCGCGAGCCTCGACGAACAGAGCCGCGCGACCGTCACGGCCGTGACGGACCTCGTCGCGTCGCTCGCCGCCGGCGTGCGCGCCGCGCGCCGGGAGGCGGCGGAATAGCGCAGAGGCCCGTTCCTGCCGGCATTCGGACACGATCCTTGGGCAGAACGGCAGGGCCGGGCAGGCAGGATGTGAAGTATCGGACACCGCCTTGCGCGGCGTCCGCAAAGCAAGCGAAGCAGGTGACATGAACTGGATCACCAATGTCGTTCGGCCGAAGATCCGCGGTCTGCTGAACCGCCGGGAGACGCCGGAGAATCTCTGGATCAAGTGTCCGGACACGGGCCAGCTCGTCTATTTCAAGGATGTCGAGAGCAACCAGTTCGTCATCCCCGGCTCCGACTTCCACATGCGCGTCTCCGCGCCGATGCGCCTCAAGCTGCTGTTCGACGGCGGCACGTTCGAGGACATCGCCATTCCCGAAGTGCCGCTCGATCCGCTGAAATTCCGTGACGAGAAGCGCTATGCCGACCGGCTGAAGGACGCCCGCACCAAGACCGGATTGCAGGATGCCGTGAAGGTCGGCGTCGGCGCGCTGGAGGGGCTGCCGGTCACGGTGGCCGTGCAGGATTTCGACTTCATGGGCGGCTCGCTCGGCATGGCGGCGGGCGAGGCGGTGGTCGTCGGCTTGCAGACCGCCGTGGCGCGGAACACGCCTTTCGTGATGTTCGCGGCCTCCGGCGGGGCGCGGATGCAGGAGGGCATCCTCTCGCTGATGCAGCTTCCGCGGACCACCGTGGGGGTGCAGATGCTGCGCGAGGCGAAGCTGCCCTATATCGTCGTCCTGACCAATCCCACGACCGGTGGCGTCACGGCGTCCTACGCCATGCTGGGCGACGTGCATATCGCCGAGCCCGGCGCGCTGATCGGCTTTGCCGGTCCGCGCGTCATCGAGCAGACCATCCGCGAGAAGCTGCCCGGAGGTTTCCAGCGCGCCGAATATCTGCGCGCCCATGGCATGGTGGACATGGTGGTGCATCGCCACGAATTGCGCGCCACGCTGGCGCGGCTCTGCCGGCTGCTGACCAAGGCCCCCGTGCCGGTCGCGCCGGTCCCCGCGACGCCGTTGCCGGACGTGCCGGCGCTGCCTGCGCCAGCCTGATGACGATGACCGTCATCGACTCGCTGATCGACCGGCTCACGGCGCTGCATCCGAAGCTGATCGACCTTTCCCTCGACCGGATGCACCGCATCCTCGCGGCGCTGGATCATCCCGAGCGGCGGCTGCCGCCGGTGGTCCATGTCGCCGGCACCAACGGCAAGGGCTCCACGGTAGCCTTCCTGCGCGCCTGCCTCGAGGCGGCCGGCCAGCGCGTGCATGTCTATACCTCGCCGCATCTGGTGCGTTTCAACGAGCGTTTCCGGCTCGGCGAAGCGGGCGGCGGGCGGCTGGTGACGGATGAGGTGCTGGCGCGGGCCATCGAGATTTGCGAGCGTGCCAACGGCGGACAGCCGATCACCGTGTTCGAGATCACCACCGCGGTGGGCTTCCTGCTGTTCGCGGAGCATCCGGCGGATGTGCTGCTGCTGGAGGTCGGCCTCGGCGGGCGGCTCGACGCCACCAATGTCGTGAACCAGCCGCGCGTCAGCGTCATCTCGCCGATCTCCCACGACCATGCGGATTTCCTGGGCGATACGCTGACCAGCATCGCGACGGAGAAGGCCGGCATCATCAAGGCCGGCGTGCCGGCCGCCGTCGGGGCGCAGCCGCGCGAGGCGCTGGCGGTGATCGAGCGGCAGGCGGCGCGGCTAAAGGCGCCGCTGCGCATCCGCGGCGAGCATTGGCATGTCGGCGAGGAGCATGGCCGCCTCGTCTATCAGGACGACGACGGCCTGCTGGACCTGCCGCTGCCGCGTCTGTTCGGCCGGCATCAGGTGGAAAATGCCGGCCTTGCCATCGCGGCTTTGCGTGCCGGCGGCTTCCGGCTGAGCAGCGGCTCCTTCGAAGCGGGCATGACGGCGGCCTGCTGGCCGGCGCGGATGCAGCGGCTGTCGCAGGGCCGGCTGCCGGGCCTGCTTGCCGCCGGCAGCGAACTCTGGCTCGACGGCGGTCATAACGCCGATGGCGGCCGGGCCATCGCGGCGGCGCTCGGCGATCTGGAGGAGCGGGTGGCGAAGCCGCTGGTCATGGTCGTCGGCATGCTGGCGACCAAGGATCACGGCGCGTTTCTGCGCAACTTCACCGGGCTTGCCCGGCGCATCATCGCGGTGCCGGTGCCGGGGCAGGCCAAGGCGCTGCCTCCCGAGGCCATCGTCGCCGCGGCGGCCGAGGCGGGCATCCCGGCCCATGTGGCGGCCAGCGTGCCTCAGGCGCTGGGCACCATTCCGGGCTTCGGCTTCGATCCGCCGCCCCGTGTGCTGGTCTGCGGGTCGCTCTATCTCGCTGGTGAGGTGCTGGGCGAGAACGGAACGCTACCGGAATAAATTATTCCGGCAGCGTTCTTCGCGCCGCGATGTCGCGCCGCTGGCGACCAGATTCCGTGCTCGCCTGAATTAAAAAGGCCGCCGAAGCGGCGGCCTTGAGAAGAACGGGCTGTTCCGCCGCTGTCAATGATGCGCCGCCGTTCCGGTGCCGGACAGGGCGGCTTCAAGCGCCGCAAGCTGCTCGGCGCGATGGTTGAGGCGGTCGCGGGCATTGCCCTCGGCTGCGGCGGCCTGCTTGCGGGCATCCGCGATCTGGGCGGCAAGGGTGCCGCGGTCGAAATCTTCGACTGCGGTGGCGCTGTCCGCCAGCACGGTGAGGCCGGTCGGATTCACCTCGGCAAAGCCGCCGCCGATCACGACGCGGCGGTGCTCGGCACCGGTGCGGATGTCGAGAATTCCCGGCCGCAGCATGACGATGAGCGGCGCGTGGTGGGCCAGCACGCCGAAATCGCCCTCGGAGCCGGGAACGTCGACCTGTTCGACCTCGCCGGAGAACACCAGCTTTTCGGGCGAGACGAGATCGAAATGGAAGGTGGCCATCGCGTCAGAACCTTTTCCGGGCTGTCACACCGCAAGGCGACCCTCGCGGATTTGTCTGTCTGGTCGGTCAATCGTCATGGCCGACACACACGTTCGGACCATGACGATTTTGCCTGTTGGCGGCTTACGCGGCCTCGGCGGCCAGGCGCTTGCCCTTCTCGACCGCCTCTTCGATGGTGCCGACCATGTAGAAGGCGGCTTCCGGCAGGTGGTCATACTTGCCTTCGGCGAGGCCCTTGAAGCCCTTGATGGTGTCGGCGAGGTCCACCAGCTTGCCCGGCGCGCCGGTGAAGACTTCGGCGACGTGGAACGGCTGGGACAGGAAGCGCTCGATCTTGCGGGCGCGGGACACGGCGGTTTTGTCCTCTTCGGACAGTTCGTCCATGCCGAGAATGGCGATGATGTCCTGGAGTGCCTTGTAGCGCTGGAGGATCTGCTGGACCATGCGGGCCACCGCGTAATGCTCCTCGCCGACGACCGCCGGGGACAACATGCGCGAGGTGGAGTCCAGCGGGTCCACGGCCGGGTAGATGCCCTTGGCGGCGATGTCGCGGTTCAGCGTCGTCGTCGCGTCGAGATGGGCGAAGGACGTCGCCGGCGCCGGGTCGGTGAGGTCGTCCGCCGGCACGTAGATCGCCTGAATCGAGGTGATCGAGCCCTTGGTCGTGGTGGTGATGCGTTCCTGGAGCGCGCCCATGTCGGTGGCGAGCGTCGGCTGATAGCCCACCGCGGAGGGGATGCGGCCGAGCAGCGCCGACACTTCCGAGCCGGCCTGGGTGAAGCGGAAGATGTTGTCCACGAAGAACAGCACGTCCTGGCCCTGATCGCGGAAATGCTCGGCGACGGTCAGGCCGGACAGCGCGACGCGGGCGCGGGCGCCCGGCGGCTCGTTCATCTGGCCGTAGACGAGGGCGCATTTGGACCCTTCGCCGCCGCCCTTCTTGTTCACGCCGGACTCGATGAACTCGTGATAGAGGTCGTTACCCTCGCGGGTCCGCTCGCCGACGCCGGCGAATACGGAGTAGCCGCCGTGCGCCTTGGCGACGTTGTTGATCAGTTCCTGGATCAGCACGGTCTTGCCGACGCCGGCGCCGCCGAACAGGCCGATCTTGCCGCCCTTGGCGTAAGGCGCGAGCAGGTCGATGACCTTGATGCCGGTGACGAGGATTTCCGCTTCGGTGGACTGTTCGGTATAGGCCGGCGCCTCGGCATGGATCGGACGCACGCTCTCGGCCTTCACCGGGCCGGCCTCGTCGATCGGCTCGCCGATGACGTTGATGATGCGGCCGAGCAGGCCGTCGCCGACGGGGACCGAGATCGGCGCGCCGAGGTTCTTCACCTCCTGGCCGCGGACCAGACCCTCGGACGTGTCCATGGCGATGGTGCGGACGGTCGATTCGCCGAGATGCTGGGCGACTTCGAGCACCAGGCGGTTGCCCTGGTTGGTGGTTTCCAGCGCGTTCAGAATCGCCGGCAGTTCGCCGTCGAACTCGACGTCGACGACGGCGCCGATGACCTGGGTGATGCGTCCGACCTGATTGGCGGCAGTGGCCATAGAGACTCTCCTTCGGAACTTCTAGAGCACGATCCCGAAAAGTGGATACCGGTTTTCGGAAAAGATCGTGCTCCAACAAAAAGATAAGCGGCGGGGCGAATTCAACGAAGTCGGATCGGCCCCTAGACGACGGTCAGCGTGACGGGGATGTTCCCGCGCGTCGCCTTGGAATAGGGGCAGACCTGATGGGCTTCTTCGGCAAGGGCCTGGACCTTGGCCCTGTCCTCGCCGGGAATGGAAATTGTCAGATCGACGGCGAGCGAGAAGCCGCCCTCGGTGTTCAGCGTCACGTCGCAGGTGACGCGCGCGGCCTGACCATCGACGCCGTGCTTCTTGGCCAGAGCCAGAATGGCCTGGCCGTAGCAGGCGGAATAGCCGAGTGCGAAGAGCTGCTCCGGATTGTGGCCGTCGCCCGCGCCGCCGACTTCCTTGGGCATCGCCATCGCGAGCGCGAGCGCGCCGCCGTCCAGCATCGCGCGGCCGTTGCGGCCGCCCTTGGTCGTCGCCGAGGTCTTGTAGGCCATGATGTCCTCCTTAGAGCGCTTCCGCGCCGGAGATGATCTCGATCAGCTCCTTGGTGATCATCGCCTGACGGGTCCGGTTATAGGTCAGTGTTTGCTTGCGGATCATTTCGCCGGCGTTGCGCGTGGCGTTGTCCATCGCGGTCATCTGCGCGCCATAGAAGGACGCGGAGTTTTCCAGCAGCGCGCGGAACACCTGGGTCGCGAGATAGCGCGGCAGCAGTTCCGCCAGCATCTCTTCCTCGCCGGGCTCGAATTCGTAGAGCGCATTGCCGGCGGCCGGAGCGTCCGCCGGCGGCACGGCCGGGATGATCTGCTGGGCGGTCGGCACCTGCGAGATCACCGACTTGAAATTGGAATAGAACAGGGTCGCGACATCGAACTCGCCGCGTTCGAACATCGTGGTGATCTTCTCGGCGATGGCGTGAGCGCTGTCGAAGCCGATGTTGCGCACGCCGCGCAGTTCGACCGTATCGACGATGTTCTTCTCGTACTGGCGGCGGAGCTGGTCGTAGCCCTTGCGGCCGACGGTGAGGATCTTGACCTGCTTGCCCTGGGCGATCAGCCGGTTGGCATGTTCGCGGGCGAGACGGACGATGGCGGAGTTGAACGCGCCGGCAAGGCCGCGCTCGCCGGTCGCCACCACCAGAAGATGGACCTGGTCGCTGCCGGTGCCGGCCAGCAGCGGCGGCGCGCCGTCACTGCCGGCGACGGCGCCGACGAGGTTGCCCAGCAGGCGCTCCATACGCTCCGCATAGGGGCGCGCGACTTCCGCCGCGGCCTGCGCGCGGCGCAGCTTGGAGGCTGCGACCATCTGCATGGCCTTGGTGATCTTCTGCGTCGCCTTGGTGGAGGCGATGCGGTTGCGCATGTCCTTGAGGCTGGCCATCGCGTCCTGAATTCCCTGTGCGGCATGCGCCGCAAATCCATCACAATGCGGCGGAGCCGCGGATCAATTCCCGTGCGGCAAAGCCGCGGATCGTTCCGTTACGGACCCGGCCGCAGGCCGGGCGCCGTTCGTCTCGCGGAAATGGCCGGGCCGGGCCCGGCCATTTCAAGCCGTCACGCAAAAGTCTTGGCGAAAGCGTCCACGACATCCTTGAGCTTGGCGGCGTTGGCGTCGCTCAGGTCGCTGCTGGTGCGGATGTCGTCGAGGATTTCCGGATGCTGGCCGCGCACCGTGCCGAGCAGGCCGTGTTCGAAGGCGCCGACGCGGGCGACCGGAACGGCGTCGAGATAGCCGTTGACGCCGGCATAGATCACGACGACCTGCTCTTCCATCTTCAGCGGCGAGAATTGCGGCTGCTTCAGCAGTTCGGTCAGCCGCGCGCCGCGGGCCAGCAGACGCTGGGTGGTGGCGTCGAGATCGGAACCGAACTGGGCGAAAGCGGCCATCTCGCGATACTGGGCCAGCTCGCCCTTGATCTTGCCGGCAACCTTCTTCATCGCCTTGGTCTGGGCCGCGGAGCCGACGCGCGACACCGAAAGGCCGACGTTCACGGCCGGACGGATGCCCTGATAGAACAGGTCGGTCTCCAGGAAGATCTGGCCGTCGGTGATGGAGATGACGTTGGTCGGGATATAGGCCGACACGTCGTTGGCCTGGGTCTCGATGACGGGCAGCGCGGTCAGCGAGCCGGCGCCCTTGTCGTCGTTCATCTTGGCGGCGCGCTCCAGCAGGCGGGAGTGCAGGTAGAACACGTCGCCGGGATAGGCTTCGCGGCCCGGCGGGCGGCGCAGCAGCAGCGACATCTGGCGATAGGCGACGGCCTGCTTGGACAGGTCGTCATAGATGATGACTGCGTGCATGCCGTTGTCGCGGAAATACTCGCCCATGGCGCAGCCGGTGAACGGCGCGAGGAACTGCATCGGCGCGGGGTCGGAGGCGGTGGCGGCGATGACGATGGAATATTCGAGAGCGCCCTGTTCCTCCAGCACCTTCACGAACTGGGCGACGGTGGAGCGCTTCTGGCCGACGGCGACATAGACGCAATAGAGCTTCTGGCTCTCCGGGCTGCCGGCGGTGTTCAGCGGCTTCTGGTTGAGGATGGTGTCGAGGGCGATGGCGGTCTTGCCGGTCTGGCGGTCGCCGATGATCAGCTCGCGCTGGCCGCGGCCGATCGGGATCAGCGCGTCGATGGCCTTCAGGCCGGTCGCCATCGGCTCGTGCACCGACTTGCGCGGGATGATGCCGGGAGCCTTCACGTCCACCTGCCGGCGTTCGGCGGCGTCGATCGGACCCTTGCCGTCAATCGGGTTGCCGAGAGCATCGACAACGCGGCCGAGCAGGCCCTTGCCGACCGGCGTATCGACGATGGCGCGGGTGCGCTTGACGGTCTCGCCTTCCTTGATCTCCCGGTCGGAGCCGAAGATCACGATGCCGACGTTGTCGGTTTCGAGGTTCAGCGCCATGCCGCGCGTGCCGTTCTCGAACTCGACCATTTCGCCGGCCTGGACATTGTCGAGGCCGTAGACGCGGGCGATGCCGTCACCGACCGAGAGCACCTGGCCAACTTCCGTGACCTCGGCTTCCTGGCCGAAATTCTTGATCTGGTCCTTCAGGATCGCGGAGATCTCTGCGGCGCGGATATCCATCAGCGGGCCTCTTTCATGGCAAACTTGATCGAGTTGAGCTTGGTGCGAAGCGATGAGTCGAGCATCCGGCTGCCGATCTTGACGACCAGCCCGCCGATGATCGCGGGATCGACGGTGAGGGCGATCTGCACGTCCTTGCCGGTGACGCCCTTGAGGGCGGATGTGATTTCGGCGAGCTGCTGCTCGCTGGGCTGCTCGGCGGCGGTGACCTGCGCCGTCACCTCGCCCTTGTGGCGGGCGACCATCGCGCGGAAGGCGCGCAGGATGTCCCGCACGGCAAACAGGCGCCGGTTGGCCGTGATGACCTGGAGGAATTTCGCGGCGATGCCGGCGATGCCGGCCTTGTCCAGAATCGCGGCCAGGGCCCGGCTCCGATCCTCGGTGGAGAACACCGGGCTGCGGACCAGCCGCGTCAGGTCCGGGCTCTCGTCGAGCAGGGCCTCGAAGCGGTCGAGGTCGCCCTTCACGGCGTCGAGGGCGCGCTCCTCAAGCGCATAGTCGAACAGAGCGGTCGCGTAGCGTCCGGCCATGCCGGAGACGATGGGTTCTTCGCTGGCCATTCCAAACTCGCTGGCGAACCCGTCGGACATGCCGGACCCGCAAGCTTCGCGCTGCCGCACCGGGCCGCGCGAAGGATGTGAAGATTGTCGAGGAATTCGAGAGGGAATTCCGACCTCCGCCGCGGACGTGACGCCAGCGCAGCCGGAAATCGGCCGTTTGCTATCACGGTGAAAACACATGCGCAACACGGCGCGCGCCCGCGCGGCGCCGTTTGGAATGGACCAAAGCGGGGGCGAGATTGCGAGCCGGGGCGCGATGTCCTACTTAAAGCGGTGCGAGGACGGCCTTGCCTCTCTCAGAGCCTTCATCCGGGGACGGCCCCGCAGCCCTGCGGAGGCACGATTATGACATTCCCGGCTTCTGTCCTCGCCAATCCGGCGATGGCCTGGACCTTTCTTCTGATTGCCGGTCTGTTCGAGATCGGCTGGGCCATCGGCCTGAAATATACCTACGGGTTTACCCGGTTGTGGCCTTCCGTCGCAACCGTCGCGGCAATGGCGCTGAGCGTCGCCTTTCTGGGTCTTGCCCTGAAGCATCTGCCTGTCGGCACCGCCTATGCGATCTGGACCGGGATCGGCGCGGCCGGAACCGTGCTGCTGGGCATGATGCTGTTCGCGGAACCGGCGACGATCGCGCGGCTCGGCTGTATCGGGCTCATTCTGGCCGGAATCGCCGGTTTGAAGCTTGCGAGCTGAAACCGGCGGCAGCCTTCCCGGCGGAACTCAGCGGAACTCACAGGCCCCGTGCCGGGCTTTCGGATTAACAATTGTTGTTCCCGGCCCGGTCGCGTAATTCCCTCAGCCGGCCTTTTGTCCCGCGGCGAATCAGCGGGACCGGCTCTCGGGGAAACAGCTTGGGAACCATTGGCATGCGCGCATCGCCGGCCGCGCCCGAGCGTCCGTCCTGGACTCTCGATTCCTTTGACCGCATCGATCCGCTGCGGCGCTTCGCCTGGTGGCAGCGCGGGATCGTCTATCAGGTCTATCCGCGCTCGTTTCAGGATTCGAACGGTGACGGCGTCGGCGATCTCGACGGCATCGTCGCCCGGCTGGACCATCTCGTGGAAATGGGCGTCGATGCGGTCTGGGTCTCGCCGATCTATCCCTCGCCCATGGCCGATTTCGGCTACGACGTGTCGGACTATACCGGCATCGACCCGCTGTTCGGCGACCTCGACGCCTTCGACCGGCTGGTCGCCGCCGCCCATGGGCGCGGCCTGCGCGTGATCCTCGACTATGTGCCGAACCACACCTCGGATAAGCATCCGTGGTTCGTGGAAAGCCGCTCCTCCCGCGACAACCCGAAACGCGACTGGTATGTCTGGCGCGACCCGAAGCCGGACGGCGCGCCCCCCAGCAACTGGACCAGCGAATTCGGCGGCAGCGCCTGGGAATTCGATCCGGCCACGGGGCAGTATTACTACCATGCCTTCCTCAAGGAGCAGCCGGACCTGAACTGGCGCAATCCGGCCGTTCAGGCCGCGATGCTCGAAGTGCTGCGGTTCTGGCTCGACCGCGGCGTGGACGGGTTCCGGGTCGATGCCATCCATCATCTGATCGAGGACGAGCTTCTGCGCGACAACCCGCTCAATCCGGACTGGCGGGAGGGCGATTCGCCGGCGCGGCGGCAGGCGCGAATCTTCAATCTCGACCGCGAGGAGGTCCACGGGCATATCGCCGCGATGCGGGCGCTGGCGGACAGCTATCCCGGCGAGCGGGTGCTCATCGGCGAGGCCTCGCTGCCGATCCAGCAGCTCATGGCCTATTACGGCACCGAGAAGCCCGGCTTCCACCTGCCGTTCAATTTCCACTTGATCAAATCGCGCTGGGACCCGCAGGTGATCGCGGCGTTGATTGAAGAATACGAGTCCTACCTCTCGCCGGACCAGTGGCCGAACTGGGTCCTGGGCAATCACGACCGCTCCCGCGTGGCGTCGCGGATCGAACCGGCCCAGGCGCGGGTCGCCGCCATGCTGCTGCTGACCCTGCGCGGCACGCCGACCATCTACCAGGGCGAGGAGATCGGCATGCGGGATGTGCCGATCCCGCCGGAGCGGGTGCAGGACCCATGGGAAAAGAACGTGCCGGGCCTCGGCCTTGGCCGCGATCCCGAACGGACGCCGATGCAGTGGGACGCGGGCCCCGCGGCGGGGTTCACGGAGGGTGAACCCTGGCTGCCGCTCGCCGCAGACCACGCCCGCTGCAACGTCGCGACCCAGGCGCGCGAGCCGCGCTCCATGTATGCGCTCTATCGGGCGCTGATCGATCTGCGGCGGCGGGAGCCGGCGCTGGCCGTGGGCACCCATGTCAAGGCGATGGCGATCGGCCAGGTGCTGACCTTCCAGCGCTGGTTCCAGGACCGCTGGCTGACCGTGGCGCTGAATTTCGGCGACGCGCCCCAGAGCATCGAGCCGGGCCGGCTGGACTGCCGGCGGGTGCTGCTCTCCACCCATCTCGACCGGACCGGCGAGGACATCACCGCGACGCTGGACCTGCGCCCCGACGAAGGCGTGGTGCTGGGGCCGCATCGCTGACCGGCGCGAAAGCCGTCCCGTTCTCGCATGCCGCCCCGTTGCGATAAGCGGTGGCTGCGGCGCGGGTCCGGACGCCGGACGGCGTCGTTGAATTAGCCCGGCCTGCGCCTATGCTGGCGGCCGTGCCCGGATAAGACTTCGCGCCTTCCGGGCCCGTCGCGATTCGCGTCCGCCGCAACCAGCCTGCCGGTGTCCTGGTGTCCGATTCCCCAACGCTTTCGCCGTCCTCCCCGGCTGCCGCTGCCGCCGGGCCGGATCTCACCGCCCGGCTGCTGCTGGTGCTGCTCACTTTTGCGTGGGGGTTGACCTGGCCGGCGATGCGGATCGCGCTGACGGAGGTGCCGCCGGTCAGCCTGCGGGTCGCGGCTGCTTTTCTCGCCGGCCTGAGCCTCACCGTCGTCGCGCTGGTGCGCCGGCAGAGCCTGTATGTGCCGTTCGGCCGGCAATGGCTGCATCTGTTCGTGGCCAGCTTTTTCAACGTCACGGCTTTCGGCCTGCTCAGCGCTTTCGCCCAGCTCAGCGCCGCCACGTCCCGCGTCACGATCCTGGCCTATACGATGCCGATCTGGGCGGCGCTGCTCGGCTGGTTCGTGCTCGGGGAGCGCCTCACCGCGATCCGCGCGCTGGCGCAGGCCCTGTGCATCGCCGGCGTCGTGGTGCTGGTCGCGCCGCTCTGGGATGCCGGCGTGCCGCTCGGTCTCGTGCTGGCGCTGCTGTCCGGGGTGAGCTGGGCGGTGGCGACGGTCTATGTCAAATGGGCGGATATGAAGATCGCGCCCATCGTCTCGGCGGTGTGGCAGTTCGCGGGGGCGCTGGTGGTGACGCTGGCGGTGGTGCCTGTCGTCGAAGGCGGGCTGCATGTCTGGCCGAGCCGCTGGCTCGTGCTCGGCGCGGTGATCTGGACGGGCCTGATCGGCGGCGGCCTTGCCTATTACCTGTGGTTCAACATCGTCGGCCGGATCTCGGCTTCGACCGCTTCGCTTGGTGTGCTCAGCGTGCCGCTGGTGGGCGTGGCCGGCTCCGCCTTGATCCTCGGCGAGCGGCCGACGCTCTACGACCTCAGCGGCTTCGTGCTGATTTTCCTCGCCGCGGCCTGCGTGCTGTTCGCGCCGGCGCGGCGGGTGGGATAGTAGGCGGCCTTCAAAAGAAGCTTTGCGGATCGACGTCGATGTCCGTGCGCAGATTGCCGGTGAGCTTGGGCGCGGCGGCGCGCCAGTCCCGCAGGAAGGCCGACAGGTCGAAGCCGCGCGGCGCCTTGGCGAGCAGGCGGAAGCGATACCGTCCCCGCACCAAAGCGAGCGGCGCCTCGGCCGGCCCCAGCACACGGACATCCGGATCGCGCGGCGCGGCCTGCGCCAGCGCCCTCGCGTAACCTTCCGCCGCGTGGCGGTCGCTCCCCGACACGACGAGGCTCGCCAGCCGCCCGAACGGCGGATAGCCGGTCGCTTCCCGCGCCGCGATCTCCTGATCGTAGAAGGCGGCGCGGTCGCCGGATATCAGCGCCTGCATCACCGGATGGTCGGGATAATGGGTCTGGAGGAAGCCGACGCCGTGGCCCGCCTCGCGGCCGGCGCGGCCGACCACCTGATGCAGAAGCTGGAAGGTCCGTTCGGTCGCGCGCGGGTCGCCGTTGCCGAGGCCAAGATCGGCATCGACGATGCCGACGAGGTTCAGCTTGGGGAAATGGTGCCCCTTGGCGACGAGCTGGGTACCGATGACGATGTCGAAGCGGCCCTGCGCGACATCGTCCAGCTCCTCCCGCAGCCGCTCGACGGAGTCGACCAGATCGCTGGACAGCGCCAGCAGCCGCGCCTGCGGAAACAATGCCGCCGCCTCCTCCGCCAGCCGCTCGATGCCGGGGCCCACGGGCGTCAGGCTGTCGGTCGCCTCGCAGTTCGGGCAGTTCGGCGGCGTCGGCCGCGAGAAGCCGCAATGGTGGCAGGCAAGCCGCCGGCGGAAGCGGTGCTCCACCAGCCAGGCGTCGCAATTGGGGCATTGCATGCGGTGGCCGCAGGCCCGGCACAGCGTCAGCGGCGCATAGCCGCGCCGGTTGAGAAACAGCAGCGCCTGCTCGCCCTTCTCCAGCGTCTCGTGAACCGCTCGCACGAGTCGCGGCGCGATGAAGCGGCCGCGCTCCGGCCCCTCCTGCGTCAGGTCGATGGCCGTGATCTTCGGCATCGCATGGCCGCCGAAGCGCACCGGCAGCGGCAGGCGGCGGTAGCGGCCGCGCCGGGCATTCACCTCCGTCTCCACGGACGGGGTGGCCGACGCCAGCACGATGGGAATGTCGCAAAGCCGGGCGCGGACCACGGCCATGTCACGGGCGTGATAGCGCGCGCCGTCCTCCTGCTTGTAGGCCTGGTCGTGTTCCTCGTCGATGACGATGAGGCCGAGATCGGCATAAGGCAGGAACAATGCCGAGCGCGCGCCGACCACGACCCGCGCCTCGCCGGAGGTGATGGCGGCGAGGGTGCGGGCGCGTTTGCGCGCCGCCACTTGCGAATGCCATTCGGCCGGCCGGACGCCGAAGCGGCCGGTGAAGCGGTCGAGGAACTGCGCGGTCAGCGCGATCTCCGGCATCAGGATCAGCACCTGCCGGCCGGCTTTCACCGCTTCCGCGACGCCCTCGAAATAAACCTCCGTCTTGCCCGAACCGGTGACGCCGTCCACCAGCGCCACGGCAAAGTGCCGCGCCGCCACCGCCTCGCGGAGAAAGGCGGCGGCGTCCGCCTGCGGCCCCGCGAAGGAGGGCGGCGCGAAATCCGGGTCCGGCACTGCCGCGACCGGGGCGGGCGGCAGCACGACGACCTCCAGCGTGCCTTCGTCCACCAGCCCGTCGATGACTCCGGCGCTGACGCCCGCCTCATGGGCGGCGTCGGTCTTGGGCCGTGCCAGGCCGTCCGCCAGCAGGGCGAGCGCCCGTTGGCGGGCCGGCGTCATCCGCGCCGGCGCGGGACCCGCGAGTCGCACCGCGACGCGCTGGCGCTCGGGGCCGAGATCGTCCGGCCTGCGCAGGCACATGCGCAGGGCCGTGCCGCGCGGGGTCAGCGTGTAATCCGCCATCCAGTCCACGAACCGGCGCAGCTCCGGCTTCAGCGGTGGGGCATCGAGTTTCTCGGAGATGTCCTTGAGGCGGTTGTCGAGCCCTGGACGCGCGGTGCCGTCGCCCCAGACCACGCCGGCATAGACGCGCTGGCCGAGCGGCACGGCAACGACATCGCCGGGCGCGACCTCCATGCCCGCCGGCACGCGGTAGGAATAAGCCTGGTCGATGCCGAGCGGCGTCAGCACATCGACGATACGGCGGGCAGATATTCCTGTCTTGGCGCCTGTCATGGCCAAGCTCTGGCTGATTCCCGAGGAAAGATCATGCGCAAACATCGGCTGCCGGCCCGGCCCGGCCGGGTCGCGGATTAAGGGGACGGAAGGATGCGGCCGGCATAATGTCGGCAGGGCCTTGGCCGTCCAAGCCCTGCCGCGAATCATAGCGCAAGTGTCAAGCGCGAGCGGCCAGCGTCTGCCCGCTCAAGAGGACCCGCATGGCCCGCTCGCCCGCCGCCACGGCAGACACGCTTCCGATGCTGACGTCGCTCGCCCCCGACATGGCCCCCGACATGGCCCCCGAGCTGGCCCGCTGGCTCGGCTTCCTCGCGTCGGAAAAGCGCATGTCGCCCAAGACCGTGGAGGCGTATCGGCGCGACGCCCTGCAATTCCTGAGCTTTCTCGCCGGCCATCTCGGCGGCGCGCCGACGCTGGCGCAATTCGAGATGCTCGCCCCGCGCGACGTGCGCGCCTTCATGGCGGCGCGGCGCATGGCGGGCGCCGGCGGCCGCTCGCTGATGCGCAACCTTGCCGGCATCCGCTCTTTTGCGCGGTTCCTTGAGCGCGAGGGCAAGGGCCGGGTCGGCGCGCTGATGGCGGTGCGCCCGCCCAAGACGCCCAAGCCCCTGCCGAAGCCGTTGCCGGCGACCGCCGCCAAGCGGCTCGCGGACACGGACCTGCGCGCCGGCGAGGACCGCGCGCCGTGGATTCTGGCGCGCGACGCCGCCGTGCTGGCGCTGCTTTATGGCTCCGGCCTGCGCATCTCCGAGGCGCTGGGCCTCGCGCGGCGGGACATTCCCGCGCCGGGTGCGGGCGACACGCTGACCGTCACCGGCAAGGGCGGCAAGACCCGCATGGTGCCGGTGCTGCCGCAGGTGCTGGCGCTGGTCGCGGAGTATCTCGCGCTATGCCCCTACGACATTCCGGCGGACAGCCCGGCCTTCCGGGGCGCGAAAGGCGGCCCGCTCTCGCCGCGCATCATCCAGCTCGCCATGGCGAGCCTGCGCGGCGCGCTGGGCTTACCCGAAAGCGCCACGCCTCATGCGCTGCGCCACTCCTTCGCGACCCATCTGCTGGGGCGCGGCGGGGACCTGCGCGCCATCCAGGAGCTGCTCGGCCATGCCTCGCTGGCGACCACGCAGGTCTATACGGCGGTCGATGCCGAGCGGCTGCTGGAGGTCTATCGCAGCGCCCATCCGCGGGCGTGATCCCGAACAGCGGCAGCCGACTTTCGGACAGGATCATTCAGGAAACATGCCGGACGGGTCTGGCTCAGCATTGAACCAGACCCGCAGGCTATTTACTCAGTTCGGCTTGATGCCGCGCTCGGTGACCAGCGCGCCCCAGACCTTGGCCTCGCGGCGGATGCGTTCGGAGAACACGTCCGGCGTCTCGATCATCAGGCTGAGGCCCTGATCGGCCAGCGCCTTCTGCAACGCCGGAGCCTTCAGCACCTCGGAGGTCACGGTGAAGATCGCATCCAGCACCGGCTGCGGCGTTGCCTTGGGCGCGAGCAGGCCATACCACGACGTGACGTCGATGCCGTCGAAGCCCAGCTCCTTGAGCGAGGGCACGTCCGGCAGCAGCGGGCTGCGGGCGGCGGTGGTCATGGCCAATGCCTGGGCGCGGCCGTCCTTCACCACCGGCATGGCGACCGGCAGGTTGCTCGCGAGCAGGTCGATATGCCCGCCGAGCAGATCGTTGAGCGCCGGCGCGGTGCCGCGATACGGCACATGGGTGATGTCGATGCCGGCCTTCTCCTTGAACAGCTCCATGGCGAGGTGAAGCTGGCTGCCCACGCCCGGCGTGCCATAGGTGATCTTCTGGGTCTTGGCCTTGGCGATCAGTTCCGGAATCGTCTTCACGCCGAGCTGGTTGGAGGCGAGGAACAGGTTGGGCGCGGTCGCCAGAATCGTGATCGGCGCGAAATCCTTGTCCACGTCGAAGCCGATATTGGGGATCAGCGTCGGGTTGATGGTCAGGTTGCCGGCCGGAATCACCAGCAGGGTGGTGCCGTCCGCTGCCGCGTTCTTCACGGCATTGATGCCGATATTGCCGGCGCCGCCGGTGCGGTTCTCCACCACGGCCGTCACGCCGGAGCGGACCTGGAATTCCTGGGCGAGCAGGCGGCCCAGCACGTCCACCGGGCCGCCGGGGGCGAGCGGCAGCATCAGCGTGATGGGCTGCTTGGGGAAAGCGGCCGGAACGCCGGCGCCGGACTGGGCAAAGGCCGGCAGCGGCAGGGCCGTGGCTGCAAGCGCGGCCAGGGCGGTGCGGCGGGTCAGAAGGATGCGAGACATCTTCGGTTCCTGCAAAAAGGAGGCGTCGCGAGGCCGGAGGGCCATGACGAGGTCCCTCCAGAATGCACAATCGGAGCCAGCCGGTCGAGTGATCCGAGCGGCAGGCGCGTTGGCGGGCGACGGGGAGTGTTCCCGCATCAGGCCGCCGCGCGCATCAGGCTGTGCGCATCCGCCGGCGAATGCGGCGGAGCAGCCGCCAGGTCCGGCCGGCGCGATGAGGCAGAACCAGACGCATCACGGCGCGGATGCGGGCCTTGACCGGGTCCGTCAGCCGGTGGGCCCAGGCTACGGCCCTCAACGTCCAGTCATGGAGTTGCGCGAACCAGCCCATCCGCAGCAGCTTGTCGCGCGTCAGGTCGAAGACGAAGGCGGTGACGCCGACCCCGAGCAGCTTGGCGGCGAGAAGAGTGAGCCCGGCCTCCACCCAGCGGCCATGGGCCAGCAGCCACAGCCCCGCGAGCTTCAGCGGAAACAGCACCGCGACCGGCACCAGAAACACGACCAGTGTTGCCGGCGGCGGCAGCGGCTCGATCAGCGCCGCGATGGCGGCCCGGAGCCGGGGCCAGGCGATGAGATCGACCACGCGGGCGATGAGCGGGCGCAGCCGTTCCCACAGCCATGCCTCCAGCAGCAGGACCAGCGCGACCGGCACCAGCAGCAGCCGCGACAGGAGACGCAGGGGGCTGCGGCGGAGGCGGCGGTGGGGGCGGGGCGGAGGGCTCATGGTCCGCATCAGGGCGCGGAAATTATGGGCGGCTGATGGCCGTCGGTCCGGCCGGTGTCAGACCCGCACGAAACCGCCGTCCACATAGAGGGTCTGGCCGGTCATGAAGGCGGCGTCGTCCCCGGTGAGGAAGGCGATGGCGCCGACAAGGTCCTCCGGAAGCTGCGGCTTCGGGATCGCCTGCCGCGCGGCGATGGCGTTGAATTCGTCGTCCATGGTGGCGAGGCCGGCGCGCGGGGCGCGGGACAGGGTTCCTTGCGTGCGCGTCAGGCTCGGGGCCACCGCGTTCACGGTGATGCCGTCGCGGCCGAGTTCGGAGGCGAGTGCCCGCGTCAGGCCGACGATGCCGCCCTTGCTGGCGATGTAATGGGCATAGCCCGACACCACCATGCCGAAGGTGCTGGACGAGAGATTGACGATGCGGCCGCGGCCTTTCGCGCGCATCTGCGGCACGAAAGCCTGACAGGTGAGGAACGCCGAATCGAGATTGATCGACATCACGCGCCGCCAGTCCTCGAACTGCATCTCGATGAAGGGCCGGATCGGATAGATGCCGGCATTGTTGATGAGGATGTCGGCGCCGCCGAAGGCTTTCTCCACTTCGATCTTCAAGGCCGCGACGTCCTCCGGCTTGGAGACATCGCAGCGCACCGCCAGCGCCTTGCGGCCGGCGGCTTCCACCAGCGCGGCGGTCTCGGCGGCGTCGCCGATATCGGCGATGACGATATGCGCGCCTTCCCGCGCCAGCCGCTCGGCGAAAGCCTGGCCGAAACCGGCGGCCGCTCCGGTGATGACCGCGACTTTGTCCTGATGGCCCTGCGCCATGGTATTCTCCCGTGAAGCCGATGCGCGGCGGTGTTGAAGTGTCGTGCGCGCCCGAAGGGCCGCGCTACGGCGTCAATGCACGCTGCATCAGCACCGTGTCCAGCCAGCGGTCGAATTTGAAGCCGACATCGGGCATCCGCCCAACCTCGACAAAGCCGGCGGCGGCGTGGAGCGCGATGGAGCCTCCCTGCTGGTGCGAATCTCCGATCACGGCGACCATCTGGCGGAAGCCGCGCGCGCCGGATTCCTGCACAACGGCGTTGAGCAGCGCGAGACCGAGGCCGCGCCGCTGCATGTCCGGCGCGATATAGACCGTGTCCTCCACCGTGAAGCGGTAGGCCGGGCGGGGGCGATAGGGGCCGGCATAGGCATAGCCGGCGATGCCGCCGCCGATCTCGGCCACCAGATAGGGAAAGCCACCGTCCGCCAGCGCGCGATAGCGGCGCTCCATCTCGGCCGCGTCCGGCGGTTCCAGCTCGAAGGACGCCGTCGCCGTCTCGACCGACCGGCCGTAGATGCGGGCGATGGCGGCAATATCCTGCGGGAGGGCGGGGCGGATCAGGGGCTGGGTCATGACGTTGGCCGGGTCATGGCGTTCTCGCGACAGCCGCCCTCATAATCCCGCGCCTCTCCCCGGTCCAGCAGCCGTGCGGGAGGCCGGTTCCGCGCCGGA
>DATMEW010000160.1:0-1843 GCA_035556495.1 Xanthobacteraceae bacterium
CGACCGCATCGACATCCAGCGGCTTGCGCAGCTCGTCGATGACGAACGCCTTGTCGTCGGCATCGAGATTGAGCCGGTCCATCTGCCCGAAGATCGCGGCCTGTTCCTGCCCATCGACATGGCCGTCCGCCTTGGCGGCGGCGATCATCGCGCGCAGCAGGTTGCGGCCCAGCGCCTGCTGGCCTTCCTCGGTGGCGGGATTGAACGGCGTGTCCGCGGGCGGCGGCAGCAGCGGCACGCCGGAACTCTGTCGGGCAGCCTGCTGGCCTGATGCCTGCGGGTCCGCGTACTGATAGCCACCGGCCTGTTGCGGGGCGGCCGGGGTTTTGCCGGCCTGATAGTCCCGATACGCCTTGTAGGCGAGGGCGCCGACCACCGCGAGGCCGCCATAGGTCAGCGCGTTGCCGGCAAGTTTTCGGCCGCCCTTGGAGCCCATCAGGATGCCGGCAAGACCGCCGGCCAGCGCGCCGCCGCCGAAGCCCCCCATGCTGCTGCCGAGGCCGCCCAGCACGCCGCCGAGACCACCGGTTTGTCCGCCGCCGAGCATGCCGCCGGCCTGCCGGGCGAGGTCCGCAAAGCCGCCCCCACCGTGGCCGCCGATCTGATCGCGTTCGCCCCAGACCTGCCGGGGATCGTCACGGCCGGGCTGGCCCTGCCCGCCGAAATTGCCCTGTCCACCGAGAAACTGGTCCAGCAACCGCTTGGCGTCGAACATGAAATGGAATCCTGTCTGAGGTCTGCCGGCCGCAGGTGGGAACACGAAAACGGCAAAACCAGCAGGACGGCCCTGCGACAATCTGTCTCCGGACGAAAGATTTCACCCGCAGCGCGCCGCCACGCCTCAAACGAAACGCGCGAAATCCTGTACCACCCGCTCGTAGATCGCGCGCTTGAACGGCACGACCAGTTCCGGCAGATTCTGCATCGGCTCCCAGCGCCAGGCCACGAATTCCGCCGTGTGGCCGCCGGGGCTGGCGATGTCGATCTCGCTGTCGTCGCCGGTGAAGCGCAAGGCGTACCATTTCTGGGTCTGGCCGCGATACTTGCCCTTCCAGGCGTTGCGCAGGATGTCGCGGGGAATGTCGTAGGTCAGCCAGTCGGCCATCTCGCCCAGCTGCTCCACCGAGCGGATGTTGGTTTCCTCGTAGAGTTCGCGCAGCGCCGCCGGCCAGGGGTCCTCCCCGGCATCGATGCCGCCCTGGGGCATCTGCCAGACATGGGTGGCGTCGGTGTGTTCGGGGCCGTCGATACGCCGGCCGATGAAGACCTCGCCGCGCCGGTTCAGCACCGTGACGCCGACGCAGGGGCGATACGGCAGCGCAGCGATCTCGTCGTCGCTCGGAATGCCGATCTTCGAATCCTTCTTCGCCATCAGGTCACGTCCCGCAAATATTCCCGCACGCGCGGGATCATGCTTTTTGTCTGAGCATGATCTTGCCCCGAAAACCGGTACCCGCTTTTCGGGATCACGCTCATAACTCCAGAATCTCCCCCGGCCGCAAGGTGCCGAACTGCTCCGGCGTCAGGCCGGCGGCGCTGCGCGCCTCTGCCAGTGCGGCGAGCGGTGCCTCGAAGGACTCGTCGGTAAGCTGGAAGGTGCCGAAATGGGTGCCCAGCGCCCGTTCGGCGCGGCAATCGGCAAAGGCTTTCACCGCCTCCTCCGGGTTCATGTGCTGGTCGCGCATGAACCAGCGCGGCTCATAAGCGCCGATCGGCAGGCAGGCGAGGCGGAACGGCCCGTAACGCTCGCCGGCGCTGCGGAAATGATACCCGTCGCCATAGCCCGAATCGCCGACGAAGTAGATTTTTCCGGCCGGCGTCTCGATCACGAAGCTCGCCCATA
>DATMEW010000161.1:0-8201 GCA_035556495.1 Xanthobacteraceae bacterium
GATGCGGATCAGGTCGCCGCGCACGGTGCAGCAGATGCAGCCGTTGTTCATCTCGAACACTTCCTCGTCGGCATTGACCACGAGGTCGTTGTCGACGCCGAGCTCGCCGAACTCGTTGACGATCACGGCGTATTTCTTGCCGTGCTGTTCGCTCAAAATCCGGTTGAGCAGCGTGGTCTTGCCGGCGCCGAGATAGCCGGTCAGCACGGTGACGGGGATTTTCTCGGCGGCCTTGTCGGCAAACTTGTCTGCGGGGGCGGCTTCGGTGGCGGGCGAACTGGACATGCGATACTCCGGGGTCGGCCGGAATATAGGCATCCGGCCGCCGGAGTGGAAACCCCTGCCGGCGCCCGTGCCGGACGGTGGCCCTCAGTTCGCCAGCGCCGCCGCGATGGTCCGCATGTTGTGGCGCATCATGTCGAGATAGGTCGGGGCGGGGCCATCGGCCTTGGTCAGGGCGTCGGAATAGAGCGTGCCGCCGATCTTGGCGCCGGTTTCGTCCGCGATGCGGCGGGCGAGGCGCGGATCGCTGATATTCTCCAGGAATACCGCCGGCACCTTCTCGCGCCGGATCTGGGCGATGAGCTGCGCGACGTCCCGGGCGGATGCCTCCTGCTCGGTCGAGACGCCGACCGGGGCCTTGAAGGCGATGCCGTAAGCCTCCGTGAAATAGCCGAAGGCTTGGTGGGTGGAGATCACATGCCGCCGCTCCGCCGGGATGCGTGCGAGGGTCTCCCTCAGCTCGCGGTCGAGGGCGTCGAGCTGGCGGAGATAATTCCGCGTGTTGGCCTCGTAGGCGGCGCGGCCGGCCGGGTCGGCGGCGATCAGCGCGTCGCGGATGTTGCGCACATAGATGCGGGCGTTGGCGACGGACTGCCAGGCGTGGGGATCGGTATCGCCATGGTCATGATCGTCGTCATGGTCATGATCGTCGTCATGGTCATGGTCGTGATCATCGTCGTCGTGATCATGATCGTGGGCCGCGCCGGCATTGCCGCGGGCCTTGATCCCGGCGCTGGCCACCACGACAGGAGCCGTGCTGCCGGCGGATTTCAGCAGGCGGTCGAGCCAGCCCTCGAAGCCGAGACCGTTGACGACGATCAGCTTCGCCGCCGCCACTCGCCGGGCGTCGGCCGGCGCGGGCGTGAAGACATGGGCATCGGCGTCGGGGCCGACCAGCATATCCACCGCGACGCGCTCGCCGCCGACCGCGCGGACGAAATCCGCCAGGATCGAGAAGCTCGCCATCACCGGCAGCGGCGCGGCTTTCTGCGCTGCGGCGGGGCTGAGCATGGACAGGGTTGCGGCGGCCGCGATGACCAGTATGCGCGGGATTTTCATACTCACGCCTCCAGATGGCGGCCCGGGAATATCTGGCGCACCAGCCCTCCGACCGGCCCGAACAGCAACGACAGGATGTAGAAGCCGCCGGCGACCAGGATCACGGCGGGGCCGGACGGCATGCCGGCATGGAACGAGAGCAGCAGCCCGGCATAGCCGGACACGATGCCGGCCACGGTGGCGACGACGACGATGCCGGTGATGTCGCTGGCCCAGAACCGGCCGATGGCCGCCGGCAGCATCATGATGCCGACCGCGAGCAGGGTGCCCAGCGCATGGAAGCCGCTGACCAGATTGACGACGACCAGGGCGAGAAAGGCGAGATGGGTCGGCGCGCCGGCGCCGCTGACGGAGCGGACGAAATGCGGGTCCACGCATTCCATCACCAGCGGGCGGTAGATCAGCGCCAGCACCAGCAGCGTGACGGTGGCGTTGATGGCGATCAGCAGCAGGGTGGGATCGTCCAGCGCCAGCACCGAGCCGAACAGCACATGCAGCAGGTCGATATTGGTGCCCTTCATCGACACGATGGCGACGCCCAAGGCCAGCGACAGCAGATAGAAGGTCGCGAGCGAGGCGTCTTCGCGCAACTGGGTCGTGCGGGCGACGAGGCCCGCCAGCGCCGCCACCACGATGCCCGCGACGAGGCCGCCGGCGGTCATCGCGAACAGGCTCATGCCGGACAGCAGAAAGCCGATGGCCGCGCCCGGCAGGATGGCATGGGCCATGGCGTCGCCGACCAGGCTCATGCGCCGCAGCATGAGAAAGACGCCGATCGGGCAGGCTCCCAGCGCCAGCGCCGTGACGCCGATCAGCGCGCGGCGCATGAAGGCGAAATCCGCGAAAGGGGCGATCAGCAGGTCATGAACCATGGAAACCATGTGCGGGGCGGCCTTGCTGTGCTGCCTGTCAGGCCGCGTCGGCGTGATCGTGGCCGGGATGGCTGCCGGTGTGGCCGCCGTCTTGCCGGCCGGGCGGCGGGGCGTCGTCGGCGCAGAACGCCGCTTCGGAATCGAACGCCTCGCACAGGTTGCGGGCCGCCAGCAGATTCGCCGGCGTCAGCACCTCCGCCGAAGGTCCCCATGCAACGGGCTCGCGCGCCAGCAGCAGGGTTTCCGGGATATTGGCGCGGACGAAGTCGATATCGTGGAGCGAGGTCAGCACCGTGCGGCCCTCGCCATGCCAGCGCTGCATCAGCGCGAACAGGTCCGCCGAGGTCTTGGCGTCCACCGCCGTGAACGGCTCGTCCAGCACGATGATGCGCGCGTCCTGGAGCAGCAAGCGGGCGAACAGCATGCGCTGCATCTGCCCGCCGGAGAGCGTGCCGATGGCGCGGGCCTCGAAGCCGGTGAGGCCGACCGCCGCCAGCGCCGCCTCGACCCGGTCGCGGGCCTTGCGGCTGATCCCGCCGAACAGCCCGGCCTGCCGCCACAGGCCCATGGCCACCATGTCGAACACGTTGATCGGGAAGCTGCGGTCGATCTCCGCCGCCTGCGGCAGATAGGCGATGTCGCGGATCGCGAAGCCGTCGCGTGAGATGCTGCCGGACAGCGGCTTCAGGAAGCCCATGATGCCCTTGAACAGAGTGGATTTGCCGGCGCCGTTCGGCCCCACCACGGCGGTGAGCGCGCCGGGCGCGAGCCGGCCGCTGAGATGGTGGACGGCCGGGTGGCGGTCGTAGCCCAGCGTCAGGTCGGTGAATTGCAGCGCGCCGCTCATCGGACCTCTCACGCCATGGCCCAGAAAACCGCCAGCCACATCGCCGCCAGCAGCGCCGCCGCGATGCCGAGCCGCCCGCCGACCGGCAGACGCAGCAGCGACCAGCCCATGGCCGCCGGCGGATGGGCCCGGCCGGGCGGGTGATGGTGGTGGCCGTGATGATGCAGGGTCATGGCTGGCCGGCTCCGAAGGCTGGTGATTGTTATAGTATAACGTACAACGGCTTCCAAGGGCTTTTCGGGCGTGCCCGGCCCGGCGAAGACCGCCATAGCCTCTGCCGGTGGACGGCCGCCATGGGGATGCCGGCGAGAGGCGGCGTCAGAAGCGAAGATCAGGCGGCCGCGCTGGAGATGAGCAGATTCACGATGTCAAACAGCACAGCAGAATTGGGATAATAATCCTTTTAGGAATTTTGTCAAGAGAACTTTGCGCCGAAGCGGCCTTTCCCAAACGGGCCTTCCCGGTTGGCAGTCCGGCCGCATGGGAGTTTCGGCGTTTCGCGCGGAACGGTCTCGCCGCCTTCCGAAAAGGTGAGGCGGCAGAAATCTGACGTCGTCTTTTGCCTTGGCTTTGCCTCCACCGGGACCGAGGCTCTAGGGTGCCGGCGCAAACAGCAGGCAGCAGCGGAGCGGCGGCGAATGGCGGAAATCCGGACCAAGGCGGTGTGCGTCGGCGAAGCGGCGTTCGAACTGACCCGCGGGAGCGACGGCCGGCTGGCCGAGGGCTGCGGCGGCGATGTCTTCAACACCGCCGTCTATCTCGCCCGGGCCGGCATCGACACCGCCTTTGCGACGGCGGTGGGGGACGATCCCTATTCCGACCGGATCGTGGCGCTGGCGACCGCGGAAGGCATCGACAGCCGCCTGATGCTGCGGACGCCGGGTCGCCTGCCCGCGCTTTCCATCGTCGAGCGCGACGCCGGCGGGCGTGCGGCGGTGCGCTCCTGGGGCGAAGGCTCCCCGGCGCGGGAGCTGTTCGAGCGGCCGGACTGGGGCCTGCTGGGCGAATGCCTGATGGCGGCAGGACTGGTCTATTTCAGCGGCCAGACGCTGTCGCTCTATTCGAATGTGGGCCTCGGCCGCTTTCTGGCGCTGCTGGAGGCGGCGCGGCAGAAGGGGGCGCGCGTCGCCTTCGACGCCAATTTCCGGCCCCATGGCTGGCGCGGGGATCTGGCGCGGGCGCGGACGGTCGCCATGGAAGCCCTCAAGCGCACCGACATCGCGCTGCCGGCTTATGACGACGAGGCCGTGCTCTGGGGCGATCCTTCGCCGGAGGCGACGGTCGCGCGGATTCAGGCTTTCGGCGTCGCCGAGATCGTGGTGAAGAACGGCCCCGGCGGCGCGCTGGTCGCCGCTGCGGGGCGGCAGGATCTGGTGCCCGTGCCCGAGGTCGTGACGCCGGCGGATGCGACGGCCGCCGGGGACAGCTTCAACGCGGCCTATCTTGCGGCCCGGCTGAACGGAAAGGCGACGCTGGCGGCGGCGGCCGAGGCGCACCGGCTCGCGGGCCGGGTGATCCGCCATCACGGCGCGATCCTGCCGCGGCCGATGTCCGCCCTGCATTGAGCGGGAACGCATCCGGGGGGGAGGGCATTTTCGGGATCGGCTTTTTATTTGAGCATGATCTGATCCGAAAACCGGTACCCACTTTTCGGGGTCATGCTCTAGGGCCGGCCGATCAGCATCGCGCCCAGCGCCGCGAGAAAGGGCAGCGGGACCGAGGCGAGCAGGCGCATGGTCACGAACTGCGCCGGCATCGCGGGTACCTCCCAGACCAGCGTGCGCTGAAGCGAGATCAGCGCCCAGGCGGTGGCATAGGCGATCACCTGCGGCGCGCCGCCGCCGGTCTTGAGCGCGGTGGCGGCGATGGCGAAACCGACGACCGCGCCGCCGGGCGTGATCGCCCCGAAGACGGCGGCGATGGCGACGCCGAGGAAGCCGGATTGCGGGCCGATCCACTGGATGATCAGCGACTGCGGCATCACGGCCGCGAGATAGCCGGAGCCGACCACGCCCAGCATGATGCGCGGCAGGATGTGGATGAAGTCGAGGCCGCCGGTGCGCAGACCCTCCCGCAGCAGGATGCGGCCGCGCCGCCAGGCCATCAGGCCGAGCACCAGCACGGCGCCCCAGAGCACGCCGGTCAGGATCAGAGCAAGATCCAGCTTCAGCTCCATCGATGCCCCGCCGTCATGCCGGGTCGTCCCGGTTGATCAGCACTTTCCAGAGCAGCCGCGCGAACAGGCCGGCCAGGATCGGCAGCGGGAGCGAGACGGCGACGCGCCAGAAGGTGAAGTCGCCGCCCATGAACGGCAGCTCCCACACCAGGGCGCGGTTGTAGCCGAGCAGCGACCAGGCGGCGATGAAAGTCGTCGCGGTGCCGACATCCGCACCCAGGGTCAGCAGCGCCGCCGTGATCGGATAGATCGAGAACGGGCCGCCTGGCAGGAAGGTGCCGACCAGCGTGGCGATGACGAGGCCGACGAAACCCGATTCGCCGCCGACCCAGCGCGCCACCACCTCGCGCGGCAGCAGCATCATGACGAAGGCGCCGATCAGGCAGCCGGCCAGCACCTTCGGCAGGATGTCCACCAGCAGGGTGAGGTCATGGGTGAGGATCGACAGGAACGGGGCCCAGCCATCCCGCCACAGCACGGCGCTGCCCGCCGAAACCACCAGAGTGCCGATGACAGCGGTGGACCAGTCGAACGACCGGCGCTTGCGTCGTCCTGCCGGCGGCGGCTGAGTCGGGGAGGGGGTGGACATGGCTCGGGACATGCCCGATCCCTGTCGGGGACGCAACCGCAAGGAGCAGGGATCTACCATGGCCTATCTGATCGTGTTTCTCGGCGGCGGGCTCGGCTCGATGCTGCGCCATGGCGTGAATGTCACGGCGGCGCGCTGGTTTGGAACGGCTTTTCCGTTCGGCACGGTCACGGTGAATATTTCCGGCTCGCTGCTGATGGGGCTGATCGCCGGCTGGTTCGCGTTCAAGGGCGAGGCAAGTTTTTCAGGACACTTGCAGCACTGGCGCCTGCTGCTGACCACCGGCGTCCTCGGCGGCTACACCACCTTTTCCGCCTTCTCGCTGGATGCCGCCCTGCTGCACGAGCGCGGCGAGACCGCGCTGGCGCTGGCTTATGTGCTGGGGTCCGTGGCGCTGTCTGTCGCCGGCCTGTTCGCCGGCCTCTGGCTGGTGCGGCAGATGTCGTGACGCGCCGGATCGCGCCGTCGGCCGGCAAAGAAAAAAGCCCGGCGAAACCGCCGGGCTTCAGGCTCATGATGAACCGATGCGGTCGGCATCGGTCGGACACGCGCCGATCAGAACAGGCCGACGATCTTGCCGTCCGCATTCAGGTCGATGGTGTTGGCGGACGGCACCCGCGGCAGGCCGGGCATGGTCATGATCTCGCCGCAGACCGCCACGACGAATTCCGCGCCGGCCGAGAGCCGCACTTCCCGGACCGGGATGACGTGGTCCACCGGCGCGCCCTTGGCGTCCGGATTGGTCGAGAAGGAATACTGCGTCTTGGCGATGCAGACCGGCAGGTGGCCATAGCCCATCGCCTCGAAGGACTTGAGCTGGTCGCGCACGGACTTGTCGAGCGCGATGTCCCTGGCGCGGTAGATTTCCTTGGCGATGGTGCGGATCTTCTCCTCCAGCGGCGCCTCGTCGGGATAGAGCAGCTTGAGGCTGGCGCTGCCGCCTTCGATGGTGTTGACCACCGCGCGGGCGACATCGGCCGCGCCGGCGCCGCCCTCGGCCCAGTGGTCGGCCGTCACGGCTTCGACGCCGAGCGCCTTGCACTTCTCCTTCACCAGCGCGATCTCGGCGTCGGTGTCGGCGCTGAAGCGGTTGATGGAGACGACCGCCGGCAGGCCGAACGTCTTCAGGTTCTCGATATGGCGCTGGAGATTGGCCATGCCGTCTTCGAGCGCCTTGAGATTCTCCGCCTTGAGGTCCTCTTTCTTGACGCCGCCGTGCATCTTGAGCGCGCGGATGGTTGCCACCACCACGGCGCAGTCCGGCTTAAGGCCGGTCTTGCGGCACTTGATATCCAGGAATTTCTCGCCGCCGAGGTCAGCCCCGAAGCCGGCTTCGGTCACGACATAGTCGGCGAGCTTGAGCGCGGTCGTCGTCGCCAGCACCGAGTTGCAGCCATGGGCGATGTTGGCGAAGGGGCCGCCATGGATGAAGGCGGGCGTGCCTTCCAGCGTCTGCACCATGTTGGGGGAGAGCGCCTCCTTCAGCAGCACGGTCATGGCGCCATGGGCGTTGAGGTCGCGCGCGAAGATCGGCTTGCGGTCCCGCGTATAGGCGACGATGATGTTGCCGAGCCGCTTCTTGAGGTCTTCAAGGTCGCTGGCGAGACAGAAGATCGCCATGACCTCGGAGGCTACGGTGATGTCGAAGCCGGCCTCGCGCGGGAAGCCGTTGGCGACGCCGCCGAGCGAGCAGACGATCTCGCGCAGCGCGCGGTCGTTCATGTCCAGCACCCGCCGCCAGGCGACGCGGCGCTGGTCGATGCCCAGTTCGTTGCCCCAGTAGATATGGTTGTCGATCAGCGCCGAGAGCAGGTTGTGCGCGGAGGTGATGGCGTGGAAGTCGCCGGTGAAGTGGAGGTTGATGTCCTCCATCGGGATCACCTGGGCGTAGCCGCCGCCGGCGGCGCCCCCCTTCATGCCGAACGACGGGCCGAGCGACGGCTCGCGCAGGCAGAGCATCGCCTTCTTGCCGATGACGTTGAGCGCGTCGGTGAGCCCCACCGTGGTCGTGGTCTTGCCCTCGCCCGCCGGCGTCGGCGAGATCGCCGTGACCAGAATGAGCTTGCCGTTCTTCTTGTCCTTGAGCGACTTGATGTAGTCCATCGACACCTTGGCCTTGTAGTGGCCGTAGGGCTCGAGGTTCCCGGCCGCCATGCCGAGCTTCTCTTTGGCGATGTCCAGGATCGGACGCTTGGTCGCGGTCTGCGAGATCTCGATGTCGGACTTCGGGGACTGATGCTGCGAGGCGGGCATGGGAACGTCCAGCGGGTGCAGGATGAAAATGAAATGATGGGTAAGACAGCGCCGCCGCCTTGCGGCGGCGGCGCCGTGCGTTCGTCAAAGACGCAAGATCAGGCGGTCTTCTTGGTCGCCGAG
>DATMEW010000162.1:0-5141 GCA_035556495.1 Xanthobacteraceae bacterium
CTGCGCTATCTGCCGCACAAGAGCCATTTCAGCTTCGACGATGCGCTAGCCTGGATCAAACGGCTGAAGCCGCGGCGCGCCATCCTGAGCAATCTGCATTCGGATCTCGATTACGAGGTCGTCCGGACGCAGGCGCCGGCACATGTCGAGCCGGCTTATGACGGCCTTCGATTTACAAGCTCATCCAGATTTTGAGGAAAGCCGCCAAACGACGAGATATCAATATGATATCGTATTTTTATAATCCAGCTTTCCATGTTTATATAGGCGATGTTTCACTTGACAGACCCATCGGATTTCTGCCATAGTTTAGGTATTGGAGCTAAGCTATGGCGAAGTCTGTACTTTCCGACCTCCGGTTTCATAACGAAAAGGCCGCTTTCGCCTATGTAGAGGCGCAGCTTTGGCCTAACGGTCCCGTTTGTCCTCACTGCGGGGCTTTCGGTGAGAAAATCGGTCGCCTTGAGGGTGTCCGGTCCAAGCCCAGCAAAAAGCACCCTGAGGGCGTTGAGCAGGTCGGCCTCCGCAAGTGCTACGCCTGCCGGGAAAAGTTCACTGTCCGCAAGGGCACCATTTTCGAGGATAGCCACCTGCCGCTTCGCTTCTGGCTTCAGGCCATCCACCTGCTCTGTGCCAGCAAGAAAGGGATCAGCACCCGCCAGCTTCAGCGGATGCTTGGCTGCGGAATGAAAACGGCTTGGCACCTTGGCCATCGTATCCGGTTTGCGATGGAACAGGACGGCTCTGAGCCCCTTGGCGGCATTGGCAAGATTGTCGAAGCCGATGAAACGGAATTGGCGCGGTCCCGCAAAACGAAGCGCGCTGCTGACTTCCGCCGCCGCACGCATAACCCGGTAGTTGTTAGCCTCGTCGAGCGCGGCGGAAATATTCGCTCTAAAACGCTCGATCATCGCGGCGTCATGAGTCACGTGCGGAAGCACGTGCACCCTGACAGCACGTTATCCACGGATCAGGCCCAGCACTATAAGCACCCGCCGGTCGCCGACCACATGTCCGTAGATCACTCCAAGTATGAGTGGGTACGCGGCGAGGCCCACACCAACACGCTGGAAGGGTTCTTCTCCGTGCTGAAACGCGGCCTTGTGGGCACCTACCAGCATGTCGATAAGCGCCATCTTGACCGGTATTTGGCTGAATTTGATTTCCGTCAAAATACGCGCGCGAAGCTTGGCATCAACGATGTGCAGCGCGAAACCATCGCACTGAAAGGCGCGGTCGGAAAAAGGCTTATGTACCGGGACTCATTCGTAGGGTAGAATCCCTTCAGCCGCTTCGCATCGTGGTGGGTTTGATGGCGGACGATGACAGAATTACGTTGATCATTGAAGGCCTGCCCGAAGATGAAGGGCAGGTCCGCCTTGGCGCGTTTATGTCTCAGCTCCAGAACCTCAGCGCGACCATTGCTAAGCTTGACCGAGAAGCCAATGACGGCAAGCAGGCCACGCAATATCGAATTGCCGAGCTTTCCTATAAAAGCCCGGTACGCGTTGTTATTGAGCCTCACACGCTTCCTAAGCAGCCCTATGTCGGTCGCGCCATAATTGAGAGCTTGGGTCGCGTTACCCATGCGCTCGAAAATGGCGACGATCTTTCCGGTGTCGATGCGGACTTGCTGGAAGACATACGAGGACTTGCCAAGCCTATCGGTAAGTCTGTTGCCAACGTTACTTTGCTTTTCAATGGCAACCGCTTCGATGTAACTCCGAAGGTGGCTTCCAAAGTTGAGACGGCGCTTGCGGTAGACGAAGAATGCGAAGGCTCCATCGAGGGGATGCTTGAGCAGATCAATCTCCATCATGGAGCTAACGTCTTTAACGTCTATCCTGAAGTTGGACCGAGGAAGGTCAGTTGCCATTTTCCGTCTAAACTCTTTGACGAGGCGGTGTCTGCGGTCGGGCGGCGTGTAGAAGTTTTCGGCACGCTGCACTATCGAAGCGGTGCGACTTATCCGCATCAAATTGCCGTCTCTCATATTGAGCCGTTTCCGCCGGAATCTGAGTTGCCGGATTGGGACGATGTTCGTGGCATGGCTCCGGGGGCTACCGGAGATTTGAGCAGCGAAGCGTTCGTGCGGGAGCTTCGCGATGGCTGGAACTGACCCGATATATTATTGGGATACGTGTTTGTTCCTCGCGTGGATTAAAGACGAGGAGCGGCCGTCCGGTGAAATGGATGGAGCACGGGAGGTAATCGACCGGTTGAAGCGGCGCGAGGTGAAGATGGTCACATCCGTTCTCACATCTGTCGAGGCGCTTCAGAGCAAGCTTCCTGTCGGTATGGATACGCTTTTTACAGGCCTTATGAAGCGTGTCACCAGGATCGGAATTGATTCTAAGATCGCCACACTCGCTCACGACATCCGCGATCACTACATGAAGCGTGCGGACGAGTTCGACGGCAAAACTCTTTCGACGCCCGACGCCATCCATTTGGCCACGGCGATCCTGTACCGCGTCAGCGAGTTTCATACCTTCGACGAGAAGGGAAGCCGCAAGTCGTTGGGGCTGATCCCGTTGTCGGGCAATGTAGGGGGCAACAAGCTCACCATATGCAAGCCACAAGCAAGAAATCCGGGTCTCGATCTGAGAAGCCCGAAAAAGCCCTGAAGCCGGACGATCCTGAGCAGTCCAAACGCTTCCTAGAAGCCGCCCGCGACGCTGAGGCCGACGAGACGGAGGAAGGGGCCAAGCGGGCGTTCAAGCGCGCTGTAAAACCCAAGTCGAGTAAACGCTGATGCCGATATTTCGCTTCGACCCTGTATCCGAAACTTTCGATAATCCTCGGTGGGAGGCCAGCAAAATACGTGAGCCGTTCTGGATCATGGCGTCCTCAGAGGACGAAGCCCGGCAAAAGGCCGCTCTGACGCTTATTGCGTTCACGGACCGTCGAATTGGCGAACCGACTGTATTTTCGCCGTGGCTGGACCCGGACTACGCAGAATGCTCGCTGGACAGGCCGGCGGTGGATGTCCCGGATGGAATTATTGTGACCTTAGCTGGTCGAACTCATTCCTAGGCGGCCATGAACAAGAGCGTCGCAGTTTGCTTTCTAATGATCGGTTGGCTGACGTCCATATGGCCGAACTTCGAGGGCTGGCTGTACACGCCGCCGCCGATCTCGGCGGGCGAAGGCAGAATCATTGGGCGATATTCATCGTCGGCGCGGCCATCGTTTGGTTCATGCCAACGCCTAGAAAAGACCAATAAACTCAAGTCGAAGCTTTGTTTTTTCAACAAAGTCAAAGACTTGGCTGCGGGTCAGTCAAGTGAAACATCGCCTTTATATATTCCATAATATGTCTTATGCGAATCTCTGACCAAGGCGAGAGGCGCATCTTCCGGCTAGACCTGTCGACATCTTGCCGACGAATTCGGTGACGGTTCGGGCCGACACTCTTGGGCATCTTGACGCTTGATCCGCACGCTTCCGTGATGCCACCCGTTCACGGTTCGCGGCCAAAAGCCGGATCGGAAACGAGTCGCCTGCGCGCATGAAGGAACCGGCTGCATGGCGGTGCGTTGAACGGCCGTCTCTCCCATGTCCGCACCAAAGCCCGGAGCGCCAGCGATGCCCACCAGCAAGGTTCAGAAGCTCGATACCCGCAAATCTGCTCGTGTCCTCGATACCCCAACCGACCTCGGCGAAACCGCTGTTCGCGAGATTTCAAAGGCGCTGAATGGCCTCGTAGCCGACGCCTTCGCGCTCTATCTCAAGACCAAGAATTTCCACTGGCACGTCAGCGGGCCCAACTTCCGTGATTACCATCTGATGCTCGACGAGCATGGCGACGCGATCTTCGCCACGACTGACCCGCTGGCGGAGCGTATCCGCAAGCTCGGCGGCACGACGCTGCGGTCGATCTCCGATATCACCAAGCATCAGAGCATCGCCGACAACAACCAGCCCTTCGTGGCGCCGCTCGATATGTTGCGAGAACTGATGGCTGACAACAAGGCGGTCGCCAAGGCGATGCGGGAAGCCCACGAGGTGTGCGACAAGCACGGCGATGTTGCCAGCGCCAGCCTGCTCGAGAACTATATCGACGAGACCGAACGCCGGGTCTGGTTCCTGTTCGAGGCAAGCCGCGCCGCCGACAGCACCGGACACTAGTCGTCGCAACTCCGTCGCCCTCGCACGCGGGTCCGCAGATCGGCAGGCCGCGAACGTGGCCGCATGTCCGGCCGAGCGCGTCCTTTTCCCTCCTTCGGCATAGGGTTTGCCGCGCCCCAAAAAGCGTCTCGTGCTTTGCGATGCGTTGTTTTAGCGTGCGGCCCGAATCCGGAGGCGCGCATGATGACCCCTTCCCGCAATATCGAACGGCTGCTCGAGATCATGGCGGCGCTGCGCACGCCGGGAACCGGCTGCCCATGGGATCTCGAGCAGAACTTCGCGACCATCGCGCCCTACACCATCGAGGAATCCTATGAGGTGGCCGACGCCATTGCGCGTGGCGACCGTGCAGACCTGTGCGACGAATTGGGTGACCTGTTGCTGCAGGTGGTGTTTCACGCGCGGATGGCGGAGGAAGAAGGGAGTTTCGCCTTTGGCGATGTGGTGCAGGCCATCACCGAGAAGATGATCCGGCGGCATCCCCATGTGTTTGCCGACGGCGAAGGCCGAACAGTCGAAGCGGTCCAGGGGCAATGGGACCGCATCAAAGCCGCGGAGCGCGCGGCAAAAGCCGGTAATGGCAGGAAGAACGGCACGCCTCCCGGCAAGAACGACAGCAGCCCGCGCGCCCTCGACGGTGTTCCGGTCGCCCTGCCCGCATTGACGCGTGCGCTCAAACTGCAAGCGAAGGCCAGCCGCGTCGGCTTCGACTGGAACGACCCGCGCGCGGTGCTTGCCAAGATCCGCGAAGAAACCGACGAGATCGATGCGGCGTTTGCCGGCGGCAGCAAAGCGGAGATCGCCGGCGAAATCGGTGATTTGCTGTTCGCAGTGGTCAATCTTGCCCGACACATCGAGGCTGATCCCGAAGACGCCCTGCGTGGCACCAACCGCAAATTCGAGCGGCGCTTTGCCTGGATCGAGGACGTACTGGCGCGGCAGGGGCTGAAGCCGGAGGATTCATGCCTCGACGAACTCGATGCGTTGTGGAACGCCGCAAAAGCAGCAGA
>DATMEW010000163.1:0-32525 GCA_035556495.1 Xanthobacteraceae bacterium
GGATCGTCGGGATTCGTCAGTCGCGGCAGGGGCCGCGGATTGAGGCTGCCTCTGTCCTGCGCGAATACTCCGGTCGCATCGAAGCTCATCACGATCGCTGCAACGGCGACAAGCGCAAGACCGGGACAGACCCGCTTCAACAACCCGCGGCTCCCGCCATGCCGTGCCGCAACTCGTCCCCCTGACATCCCGTCCCCCGCCCCGACATCGCGCCTCTTTCAATCTAAGAGATTCGCCGGCGGCTGGCGACGCATCAGGGCACCATCGCGGACCGTTACCCGCACGGATGCTGACGACAAGCCTGCGATGCCTCGGCGGGCTTCCTGGTAAATCCAATCAGCCGGCCGCTATTGTCAGCCCGCGGATTTCTTGCGCGCCGCCGCATTGCGCTTGCGCGTCGCCGCTCCCTTGCGGGCCGAAGCCGAACGCGCGGCCGCGGATCGTTTGGCGGAGGCCGCGCCGCCGATGCGCCCGCCCTTGCGCGACGAGACCTTCGAGGTCTTCCGGCCACGGCCGGCACCGCTCTTCTTGCCGCCACCGCTTTCCTTGTTCACGGTCGCCCAGGCGCGGCGCTCCGCTTCCTCGTGCGACACGCCGCGATCCTCGTAGCCTTCCTCGATGTGTTCCGCCTTGCGCTTCTGCTTGTCGGTGTAGCTGGACTTGTCTCCGCGGGGCATGGAAGCCTCCCTGACAATGGGCCAATCACAGCCCTTCAACCGGATGTCGCCCGGCCGGTTCCGGAAATCCCTTTCGGAAAGGCCCGGAACAACCGCCATCATGACCCGTTGATCCGGCACGGACCCTCACAAGGAGAACTGCCATGGCAACCACCCTGACCGACCGTACGGTGACCGATCAGCGCGAAACCCATGCGCTGATCGGCAGCGACAAGGTGGAGGGAACTTCGGTCTATCGCTCCAACGGCGACAAGGTCGGCAAGATCGAGCGCGTGATGATCGACAAGCAGACCGGCAAGGTCGGCTATGCGGTCATGAGCTTCGGCGGCTTCCTCGGCATCGGCGAAGATTACTATCCGCTGCCGTGGTCCCTGCTGACCTACAATCCGCGCCTGGACGGCTACGAAGTCAACATCACCGAGGAGCAACTGAAAGGCGCTCCGAAATATTCCCAGCACGAGAACTGGGACTGGGGCGACCGCAACCGCGGCCAGAACATTCACGACTACTATGGGGCAACGCCGTTCTGGATGTATTGACCCGCCATACCCCGTGAAAATGATAAAGGCCGGAGTTCGCTCCGGCCTTTATACCTTACAACAAGCCGAAGCCATCCGACTACACATCGCCGGCTACACATCCACCTTGAGCGCGGCGATGAAGGCTTCCTGCGGAATCTCAACCTTGCCGTATTGCCGCATCTTCTTCTTGCCTTCCTTCTGCTTCTCCAGAAGCTTGCGCTTGCGGGAGATGTCGCCGCCATAGCATTTGGCGGTGACGTCCTTGCGGAAGGCACGAACGGTTTCGCGGGCGATGATCTTGCCGCCGATGGCGGCCTGGATCGGCACCACGAACATATGTGGCGGGATCAGCTCCTTCAGCTTCTCGCACATGGCGCGGCCGCGGCTCTCGGCGCGGGTGCGATGCACCAGCATCGACAGCGCATCGACCGGCTCGGCATTGACGAGGATCTGCATCTTCACGAGATCGGCGGGCTTGTAGTCGGTCAGGTGATAGTCGAACGAGGCATAGCCCTTGGAGACCGATTTCAGCCGGTCGTAGAAATCGAACACCACTTCGTTGAGCGGCAGGTCGTATTTGACCAATGCGCGGTTGCCCACATAGGTCAGTTCCTTCTGGACGCCGCGCCGGTCCTGGCAGAGCTTGAGCACCGCGCCGAGATATTCGTCCGGCGTCATGATCGTCGCCTCGATCCAGGGCTCCTGGATCTCCTTGATCTGCACGACGTCCGGCATGTCCACGGGGTTGTGGATCTCAAGCTCGGTGCCGTTGTTCAGCGTCATCTTGTAGACGACGGAAGGGGCGGTCGCGATCAGGTCGAGGTTGAACTCGCGCTCCAGCCGCTCCTGGATGATTTCCAGATGCAGGAGGCCGAGAAAGCCGCAGCGGAAGCCGAAGCCGAGCGCAGCCGAGGTCTCCATCTCGAAGGAGAAGCTGGCGTCGTTGAGCCGCAGCTTGCCCATGGCGGCGCGCAGGTCCTCGAAATCGGCGGCATCCACCGGGAACAGCCCGCAAAACACCACCGGAACGGCGGGGCGGAAGCCGGCCAGCGGCGTCGTGATCGGCTTGCGGTCGTCGGTAATGGTGTCGCCGATCGCGGTGTCGGCGACTTCCTTGATATTAGCCGTGAAGAAGCCGATTTCGCCGGGACCAAGCTCGCTCACCGCGGTGAGCTTGGGCTTGAACACGCCGACGCGGTCGATGTCATAGGCCGCGCCCGTACCCATCATGCGGATGCGCTGGTCCTTGCGCATCACGCCGTCGATGACACGGACCAGCACGACGACGCCGAGATAGACGTCGTACCAGGAGTCGACCAGCAGCGCCTTCAGCGTCGCCGCGCGGTCGCCCTTGGGCGGCGGCAGGCGGGTGACGATGGCTTCCAGAACGTCGCCGATGCCGATACCGGTCTTGGCGGAAATCAGGACGGCGTCCGAGGCGTCGAGCCCGATCACATCCTCGATCTGCGCCTTGACCTTGTCCGGCTCGGCGGCGGGAAGATCGACCTTGTTCAGGACCGGCACGATTTCGTGATTGTTGTCGATGGCCTGATAGACATTGGCCAGCGTCTGCGCCTCGACGCCCTGGCTCGCGTCCACGACCAGCAGCGAACCCTCGCAGGCGGCCAGCGAGCGGCTCACCTCATAGGCGAAGTCCACATGGCCGGGCGTGTCCATCAGGTTGAGGATGTAGGTCTTGCCGTCGGCGGCGGCGTATTCCAGACGGACGGTCTGCGCCTTGATAGTAATGCCGCGCTCGCGCTCGATATCCATCGAGTCCAGCACCTGCTCGACCATTTCCCGCTGTTGCAGGCCGCCGGTCATCTGGATCAGCCGGTCGGCCAGGGTCGATTTCCCGTGGTCGATATGGGCGATGATCGAGAAATTGCGAATCTGGCTGATGGGTTCGGCGCTCATTGCGGCGAGATAACACCCGCCATGACAGCCGGCAAGGAGACCGCGGCCGGTATCGAGCCGGATTCCGTCCGGAAAACCGGACTATTCGGCAGCGGCCGCCAGCGGAACCGGCTTGCCCGGTTCGGCCTCGGCGGCCTGTTCGTCGCGCAGGAATGGCAGGCGTTCCACCGGACGGCCGCCCCGGACGACGACCATGCTGCCGGGTGGCACCGGCTCCCAGTGCGAGCGGTCGAGGTCCAGCGGCTCGGACACGATCACGGCGTCGTCGCCGGCCTTGCGCAGATACAGCGTGTTGGCCGAGCCGTTGAAGGAAAACCGGAAGGCATAGAGATCGCGGCCGTTGGCCAGCGCCGCCGTGAACCGCAGCGGCTCGTCGGTGCCGCTCTGGCGGACAAGCCCGGCGATGTGGCGGACGGTGCGCTCGGTCGCGCCGACCGGATCGCTCTCCAGCCCGGCCCCCAGCATGGCGAGGAACATCGCCTCGGAATCCGTCGTGCCGATGCGCTGGCCGTAATATTTGTCCGGGATCATCGCCTCGACCTGCCGGCGGATCAGCGACCAGTCCCCGAGCTGGCCGTTATGCATGAACATCCAGCGCCCCGAGGCGAAGGGATGGCAGTTCTGCCGCGTGGTCGGCGTGCCGGTCGCGGCGCGCACATGGGCGAAAAACAGATCCGAGCGGATGTGATGGGCCAGATGCCGGAGGTTCTCGTCCGACCAGGCCGGGCGCACCTCCTTGTAGAGTCCCGGCGTGTCGAGGCCGGGCGAATACCAGCCCATGCCAAACCCGTCGCCGTTCACGACCGCGTTGCCTTCGAAGGAATTCAGGCTCTGAACGACGAGAGAATGCGCCGGCGCCGTGACATAGCGATCCAGCGAGATGGATTCTCCGCGATAGGCGATCCAGCGGCACATGGGGAGTTCCGGAAGCGGCGTTCGGGCAGCGGGACTGTAGCCTTGCTTCCATTGAAGGCAAGACAATGATCGCGGCGGCGGGACCGGCCGGCGGACAGCCGCCGAAAGCAGAATGCCCGGCGCGAGGCCGGGCATTCCGTGGTTCGGGCTCTGAGGACGGTCGCGGGAGGCGGCCGCCGCGGGGCCGATCAGTAGCGATAGGTGTCGGGCTTGAAGGGGCCCTCGGCCGGGATGTTGATATACTCGGCCTGCTTGGAGGACATCTTGGTGAGCTTGGCGCCGACCTTGTCGAGATGCAGGCGGGCGACCTTCTCGTCCAGATGCTTCGGCAGCACGTAGACCTTCTTCTCGTACTTGCCGTCCTTGTTGTTGGCCCAGAGTTCGATCTGCGCCAGCGTCTGGTTGGTGAAGGAGGACGACATCACGAAGGACGGGTGGCCGGTCGCGTTGCCGAGATTCACCAGGCGGCCTTCCGACAGCAGGATGATGCGCTTGCCGTCCGGGAACTCGATCTCGTCCACCTGCGGCTTCACGTTGTGCCACTTGAAGTTCTTCAGGCCGGCGACCTGGATCTCCGAGTCGAAGTGGCCGATGTTGCAGACGATGGCGCGGTCCTTCATGGCGCGCATGTGATCCACGGTGATGACGTCGAGATTGCCGGTGGCGGTGACGAAGATGTCGGCGCGCGGGGCGGCGTCTTCCATCGTCACGACCTCGTAGCCTTCCATCGCCGCCTGCAACGCGCAGATCGGGTCGATCTCGGAGACGAGGACGCGGCAGCCGGCGTTGCGCAGCGAGGCGGCCGAGCCCTTGCCGACGTCGCCGAAGCCGGCGACCATGGCGACCTTGCCGGCCATCATGACGTCGGTGCCGCGGCGGATGCCGTCAACCAGCGATTCCTTGCAGCCGTAGAGGTTGTCGAACTTGGACTTGGTGACCGAGTCGTTGACGTTGATCGCCGGCCACAGCAGTTCGCCGCGCTTCTGCATCTCGTAGAGACGATGCACGCCGGTGGTGGTCTCCTCGCTGACGCCCTTGATGGACTCGGCGCACTGCTTGAAGAAGCCGGGGCGGGCCTTGAGCTGCTTCTTGATGGCGGCGAAGAGATATTCCTCTTCCTCGTTGGTTGCCTTGTCGAGGAAGGCGGTGTCGCCGTTCTCCGCACGCAGGCCGAGATGGATCAGCAGGGTGGCGTCGCCGCCGTCGTCCAGGATCATGTTGGGGACGCCGCCGTCACCCCATTCGAAGATCTTGATCTGGTAGTCCCAGTAGTCCTTCAGGCTGGAGCCCTTCACGGCGAAAATCGGTGTGCCGGTGGCGACCAGCGCCGCGGCGGCGTGATCCTGGGTCGAATAGATGTTGCAGGAGGCCCAGCGGATGTCGGCGCCCAGCGCCTGAAGGGTCTCGATCAGAACGGCGGTCTGGATCGTCATGTGCAGCGAACCGGCGATGCGCGCGCCCTTCAGCGGCTTGGACTGGCCGTATTCGGTGCGGGTCGCCATCAGGCCGGGCATTTCGACCTCGGCGATGTCGAGTTCCTTGCGGCCCCATTCGGCCAGGCTGATGTCCTTGATGGCGCAGTCGGTTGTTGCGGTCATGGCGTTTCCTGCGATCTGTGAGTGGCGTACCGGCCGGTCGGAAAGCTGGTCGCGGGACCGGCCCCGGTGCCGCTGCCTATAGCAGCCGGGCCTTGCTGCGGCAACCGACACATAAAGATTTCTTTATATCGATTCTTGCCCACTCCGGACCACCACTCTGGCCGCGCGGTGGGACGGAAATACGGCCGGCAGCCGCTCATGACCGGGACAATGGGAAGGAAATTTCCGGAAAACGAGCTTGGACGAGGGGACGCCGCGGCCGGCGTCAGGCCCACCAGCCGGCCGGACGCACCGGAGCCGGCGCTATTCCTCTTCGCCGAAGCGATTGCTGACGAGGCTGTCGAGCGCCGCCATCACCGCGGCGGCCTCCCTGCCGCTGGCATTCACGGAAATGGTGGTGCCGACAGCGGCCGCCAGCATCATCAGGCCCATGATCGAGCCGCCCCCCACGGTTTCACCGTTGCGGGTGACTTTCACGTCCGCGTCGAACTTCTCGACGGTCTGCACGAATTTGGCGGACGCGCGGGCGTGCAGGCCCTTCTTGTTCACGATATCCAGAACACGGGTGATGTTCTGGTCGTCCATGGGCTCGGAAGCGCTCATTTTCCCGTCAGAACCCGGCTGGCGATGGTGCAGTATTTCCGGCCCGCCTCCTGCGCCGCCGCGACGGCGTCCGGCAGCTCCGCGGTGCTGCGCACCTTGGCGAGCTTGACCAGCATCGGCAGGTTGATACCGGCGAGAACCTCCACCTTCGGCCGGTTCATGCAGGAAATCGCGAGATTCGACGGCGTGCCCCCGAACATGTCGGTCAGGATCACAACGCCGTCGCCGGTGTCGACGCGATTCACCGCTTCGATGATGTCGAGGCGGGCCTGCTCGACGTCATCGTCGGGACCGATGGTGATGCCCTCAATCTGCTGCTGGGGGCCGACGACGTGCTCCAGTGCCGAACGAAACTCGACGGCGAGGCGCCCGTGCGTGACAAGGACGAGACCGATCATCAACCACTCCTCGCGGGCGCAATGGTGCGCCGCACGAAAGACCCGCATTCATGACCATTCGCTCCGCGAAGCGCAAGGGCCTGCCTATGCCGGAGGGGGTATAACCGCGGGTGACAAGTTTCCGGACGGACCCAGGCGGACACACGGGGCCTAACCGGCCTTCCGGAGTCCCGTTCGCTCCGGGTCACCTTATTGCACTTCAGATATGAACGCGCGGGCTGACTTGCCAGTCCTCACGGCGGGCCGCGCCGGCGGAGGCGGCGGACGACCCCACGGCAGCGAGAACCGGCGGCAAAATGTCATACCCCGGTGGAATCGCGATCCGCGGCAGGCGGATATCCTCAATCTCCGCGAAGGCCTGTTCCGGCCCGGGTAGCCGCTGCGCGTCCCCGGCCGCCAGGTCCACGATCCAGCCCGCCACCGCCGCCGGCTCCCACGGCAACCGGCGCAGGCCGAGGCCGCGCACCTCCAGAAGGCCCGCCAGCGCCGGCGGCGGCCGGAGAACCAGCCGGCCATGAACCGCCGCCGCATGGACGCGGTCGTCCGCCACCAGCCGCCCGAACGGAAGAATTCCGCTCTGCGCCGCCCGCAGCAGGGCCAGCACCAGGCTGCTTTTCCCGGAACCGGCCGGGCCGCGGATGAGCATGGCTTTCGCCCCGATCAGGACCGCCGAGGCATGCAGCGTCGCGCTCATGCCGCCGCCGGCAGGGTCAGCGTGAACCGCGCGCCGAGCACGCCGGGCCCGACCTTGCCGGCATCGTCTCCGGCCGGGCTCGCCAGCTTGGCCATCCTGTTTTCCACCGTGATGCGGCCGCCATGGGCTTCCATGATCTGGCGGGAAATCGAAAGGCCGAGACCGGAGTTCTGGCCGAACCCCTGATGGGGCCGGTCGGTGTAAAAGCGCTCGAAAATCCGGTCCTGATCCTCAGCCCGCACGCCGGGCCCGTCGTCGTCCACCGTGATCTCCACCGTCGCCTTGCGGCGGCGGCAGGTCACCGCGACCACGCCGCCCTGCGGCGAGAAGGAACGGGCATTGTCGATCAAGTTGTGGATCACCTGGCCGAGGCGTGAATCATGGCCCGGCACGACGAAATCCTTGCCTTCGAAGACCAGCTTCACGGTGACGCCGTCATCGCGCTTCACCTCGTTGGCGACGTCCGCAACGGTCGTGAGCAGCCGTCGCAGGTCCACCGGGTCAGCGTCCTGCCGCTGCAATTCCGCATCGAGGCGGCTGGCGTCCGAAATGTCGGAAATCAGCCGGTCGAGCCGCTTCACATCATGCTGGATCACCTCCAGCAGACGTTCCCGCGAGGCGTCGGTCTTGGCCAGCGGCAGCGTCTCGACGGCGGAGCGCAGGGAGGTCAGCGGGTTCTTCAGCTCGTGCGCGACATCGGCCGCGAAGCTCTCGATCGCCTCCATGCGGCTGTAGAGCGCGCCGGTCATCTCCCGCAGCGTGCCGGACAGATGGCCGATCTCGTCGCGGCGGCGCGTGAAATCCGGAATCTCGACCCGGCTCTTGATGCGGCGGCGGACCCGGTCGGCCGCATCCGCCAGTCGCCGCACCGGCCCTGCGATGGTGCCCGCCAGCAGCACCGACAGCACGAGCATGACGGAAGCGGCGATGAGGAATATCTTGAAGATCGCGGCGCGTTCCGCACTGACCAGATCGTCGATGTCGCCGCCCTGGGTCGAGAGCATCAGCACGCCCCGCACCGCGCGGAACCGCTGCACCGGCACCGCGACCGAGACGATCACCTCGCCCCGGTCGTTGACGCGCACCATGCTGGCCTTGAGACCCATCCGGGCCTGGGCGACCTCCGAATAGCCGGCGCCGTTGTCGGGGCCGAGTTCGCGATAGGGCGGCAGGTCGCCACGCCCGAGCCAACCGCGGAAAGCGAGATAAGTCCGCTCCAGCCAGCCCGGTTCGGTATCGGTCGGCGGCGGCAGATCGAACCGCAGGACGTCGCCGCGCCCATAGAGATTGCGGCTGTCCAGGATCAGCCCGCCGTCGCGGTCATAAATCCGGGCCCGCGTATTCGTCGGCGAAATCAGCCGCCGCAGCACCGGCGCCACCCGCTCGGGATTGATGGGGAATTCGAGGCTGTAGACATCCTCGCTCGGCCCGTAGCTCTGGCCCGGGATGAGTTCGAGCAGCTTGTCCGGGTCCATGGTGATGGAACTGTCCGGATCGGCCGTGGCCGAGGCCGCGATCGCCCCGGCGATGATCTCGCCCTGCACCAGCAGGCTCTGGATGCGGGCGTCGATCAGCCCCGCCCGGAACTGGGACAGCGACAGGATGCCCACGAACAGCGCGAACAGACCCGCAAGATTCAGAATGACGATGCGGCGGGTGAGGCTCGAAAAGCTCTGGGCGACGAAGAAATCGCCAAGCCCGCGGAACATGGCCGGCACGCGGATGCGCCAGAACGGGCGGCGGGGGGCCCGGCCTCGTCCGGCCGCCGGCACGTCAGACCCCTGCGCATCAGATAGCTGCGCCGGCCCTGTCTGTTCTGCGTTGTCGCTCGTTCGGTCCAGCACCGTTCACATCCGCGCGGGTGAGGTCCGCGGGCCGGCGGCGCGCCACCGGCCGGCGCCGGGCCGAGTGTAGCGGGATCGCGCCGCGGGGGCGAGATGCGCCCCGAGAAACATCAGCGGCGCATCCGCTCAGTTCTCCTTGAAGCGGTAGCCGACGCCATAAAGGGTTTCGATCATGTCGAAATCGTCATCGGCGCTTTTGAATTTCTTGCGCAAGCGCTTGATGTGGCTGTCGATGGTGCGGTCGTCCACATAGACCTGATCGTCATAAGCGGCGTCCATCAGCGCATTGCGGCTCTTGACCACGCCCGGCCGGCTCGCCAGCGCCTGGAGAATGAGGAATTCCGTCACCGTCAGCGTCACCGGCTCGTTCTTCCAGGTGCAGGTGTGGCGCTCCGGGTCCATGCGCAGCAGGCCACGCTCCAGCACCTTGGCGTCGGTCTCCTTCGGCGCAAGGCCGTCCTTGGCGACCGCCCGGCGCAGCACCGCCTTGACCCGCTCGACCAGCAAACGCTGGGAGAACGGCTTCCGGATGAAATCGTCGGCGCCCATCTTGAGGCCGAACAATTCGTCGATCTCCTCATCCTTCGAGGTGAGGAAGATCACCGGAATGTCCGACTTCTGGCGCAGGCGCCGCAGCGTCTCCATGCCGTCCATGCGGGGCATCTTGATGTCGAGAATGGCGAGATCCGGCGGCGAGCTCTTGAACCCGTCCAGCGCCGAGGAGCCATCGGTATAGGTCATGATCCGGTAGCCCTCCGCCTCCAGCGCGATGGAAACGGAGGTCAGGATATTCCGGTCATCGTCGACGAGCGCGATTGTGGGCATGCAAGCTGTTTCCGTGGCTGGTCAATCGGAGGGCGAAACGCCACAAAGGGAAAACGTGTCAGGGCGGCCTAAATATGTCTTTCCGCTGACAGACTTAAGACCCGGGCGAGGTTTTCGCCAGTCTGATACCGCCGCTTTTGTGACAACGCCCCCGCCGCCCATTGGTTGCGGGAGACGCGCCGCGCTCTGCGGGCGCCTCGCGGGGAGGGAAAAACTCCGATATCGTCGGCTGCCATGATCTGCGACGAGGCTACGACGAGGCTTGCGCAATGACGGCGTTCGATCCCCGCTCCATCGCCCGGAACCTGCTGCGGGAGACCGGCACGGGGGCGCTCTCCTCCCTCACGCCCGGCGGAGGCGCGCCCTACGGCTCGCTGGTCGCCACCGCGACGGCGCAGGACGGCGCGCCGCTGTTCCTGCTGTCCGGCCTCGCGCTCCATACCCGCAACATTCTGGCCGACCCGCGCGCCGCGCTGCTGCTGGCGACCGCCGATGCCGGAGACCCGCTCCAGTCGCCCCGGCTCTCGCTCGGCGGAACCCTGACGCCGAGCGAGGCCGCCGCGGACCGCCGGCGCTATCTCGCGCGGCATCCCGACGCGGAAGACTATGCCGGCTTCAAGGACTTCGCTGTCTACAAGCTGACGATCTCAACCGTCCATCTGGTCGCGGGCTTCGGCCGCATCGCCGATCTTGCGCCTGATGAACTGCTGACCGATCTGGCGGCTGCCGCAGCGCTCGTCGCGGCGGAGACGGATATCCTTTCACATTTGAACAGCGACCATGCCGCGACGCTCAAGCTTTATGCAACACGGCTCTGCAACGAGCCGGAGACGCAGGACTGGCAAGCCATCGGATGCGACCCTGATGGCCTGGACATCAGATCAAAAGCAAAGGTGCGCCGCATCAATTTTTTGCAACGCACAACATCGCCTGACGGCGTTCGGCTTCAGTTGAAGACGCTTGCTGAAAAAGCGCGCCAGACCGCCATCGAATGACATCATCCTGCCGCTTTATTCTTGGCAGAACCCCGGAAGCTTACTATAGCTCGCGGACTTTCAAGGCGGCGGTTCCAGGCAGCCGCACGCGGCTATCAAACAGGGAGCCCGGTGCGGACCCGGGCGACGTTGGAGGGGTTCTCCGTGAAAGAAACGGGTGTCAGAAACAGCGCCCATGGCGCTGATAAATTCGGGTTCAAGGATCTCGCCGAGGTCCACTGGAACCTGACCGAACCCTTTCTCTACGAGCATGCCCTCTCCGCCGGAGAGGCCACCATCGTCGCAGGCGGCGCGCTTTGCGCCGAGACCGGCCAGCACACCGGCCGCAGCCCCAAGGACAAGCATACCGTCGTCGATGCCCTGACCGAGAATACCGTCTGGTGGGACGGCAATCGCAAGCTGGAAGGCGACAAGTTCAAGCTGCTGCGCGAGGATTTCATCGCCCATGCGCGCGGCAAGAAGCTGTTCGCGCAGGACCTCTATGGCGGCGCCGATCCCAAATACCGGATCAAGACGCGGGTGTTCACCGAATTCGCCTGGCACTCCCTGTTCATCCGCCAGTTGCTGATCCGTCCGGAAGTCGCCGAACTCGCCAGCTTCGTTCCAGAGCTCACCATCGTCGACCTGCCGAGCTTCAAGGCCGATCCGGAACGCCACGGCGTGCGCTCGGACACCATCATCGCCATCGACTTCACCGCCAAGATCATCCTCATCGGCAACACTTCCTATGCCGGCGAGATGAAGAAGTCCGTCTTCACGACGCTCAACTACTTCCTGCCGGCACAGGGCGTGATGCCGATGCACTGCTCCGCCAACGAGGGCAAGGATGGCGACGTGGCGCTGTTCTTCGGCCTGTCCGGCACCGGCAAGACCACTCTTTCCGCCGACCCGAACCGCATCCTGATCGGCGACGACGAGCACGGCTGGAGCCCGGACGGCGTGTTCAATTTCGAAGGCGGCTGCTACGCCAAGTGCATCCGCCTCTCCCCCGAAGCCGAGCCGGAGATCTACGCGGCGACCAACCGTTTCGGCGCGGTGCTGGAAAACGTCGTGTTCGATCCGCAGACCCGCAAACCGGATTTCGACAATGATTCCAAGACCGAGAACACCCGCTCGGCCTATCCGATCCACTTCATGCCGCGCTCGTCCACGACCGGCCGCGGCGGCCAGCCGAAGAACATCATCTTCCTGACCGCGGATGCCTATGGCGTCATCCCGCCGATTGCGAAGCTGACGCCGGCCCAGGCGATGTATCACTTCCTCTCCGGCTACACCGCCAAGGTGGCCGGCACGGAGAAGGGCCTCGTCGGCGTCGAGCCGGAATTCTCCACCTGCTTCGGCGCGCCGTTCCTGCCGCGGCATCCGTCCGAATATGGCGCGCTGCTGCGCGACTATATCGCCGAACACAAGGTGGACTGCTGGCTGGTCAACTCCGGCTGGACCGGCGGCATCTACGGTGTCGGCCGCCGCATGCCGATCAAGGCGACGCGAGCGCTGGTCACCGGCGCGCTGGACGGCTCACTGAAGAATGCCGACTACCGCACCGACCCGTATTTCGGTTTCGCGGTGCCGACCTCGGTGCCGGGCATCGAGCCGAACCTGCTCTATCCGGAAAAGACCTGGGCCGATAAGGCCGAGTTCGACAAGACCGCGCGCAATCTCGTGGCGATGTTCCAGAAGAACTTCACCAAATACGAAAAGCATGTCGACGCGGAAGTGCGCGCCGCCGCGCCGGAAGTGCGCGCCGCCGCCGAGTGAGCGGCTTGGTGTGACGCGAGTGCAGCGGCGGCCGCAAGGTCGCCGTTTGCGTTTGGAGCATGATCCCGAGAATGCCCGCTCCCGACTCGATCCGGGAGCGGAAACCGGCTTTCGGGCAGGACCATGCTTGAACGACGAGACCGTCAGCGGGTCCGATGCCCCCGGTCGGATCGGGCTTCGGGAGAATGACCAGGATGCAGCTTCTCGTGGTCGGCGCGGGCGTAGTGGGCCTGGCGGTCGCGCGCCGGGCGGCGCTCGCCGGCCACGATGTCATCGTTGCCGAGCGGACCGGCGGCATCGGCAACGGCGTCTCCTCACGCAATAGCGAGGTGATCCATGGCGGCATGTATTACCCGACAGGATCGCGCCGCGCGCGCCATTCCATCGCCGGCCGCCGCATGCTCTACGACTACTGCGCCGCCCATGGCATCGCCCATCGCAAATGCGGCAAGCTGATCGTCGCCACCAGCGAAGCCGAACTCGTCAAGGTCGAACAGATCCACGCCCAGGGTCTCATCAATGGCGTGGAGAATCTTGAAATGCTCGACGCGGCCGCCGTGCGGCGCCTCGAGCCGGAAGTGCGCAGCCTCGGCGCGCTGCATTCGCCGCAGACCGGCATCGTCGACAGCCACGGCCTGATGCTCGCCCTGCGCGGCGACCTCGAAGACCATGGCGGGATGATCGCCTTCCATACGCGCGTCATGACCCTGTCGCCCGCCTCCGGCGGATGGGAGGCACGCTTCGAGGATGGCGAATCCGCGACCTTCGATGCGATCATCAACTGCGCCGGCCTCGGCGCGCAGGCGCTGGCGGCGGCGACGGAGGGTTATCCGGCCGGGCGGGTCCCACGCCTCGTCATGGCGCGCGGCAATTATTTCAGATACGCCGGCAGGCCGGTGTTCTCGCGCCTCATCTATCCCGTGCCGGTGGACGGCGGCATCGGCATCCATGTCACGCTGGACCTTGCCGGGCAGATGCGGTTCGGGCCGGATGTCGAATGGATCGCGACGGAAAACTACGATGTCGATGCCATGCGCGCCGATGCCTTTTATGAACGCATCCGGGGGTACTGGCCCGGCCTGCCGGACCATTCGCTGCTGCCGGATTATTGCGGCATCCGCCCCAAGCTGACCGGACCGGGCGAAGCGCCCGCCGACTTCCTGATCGATGCGCCCGCGGATCACGGGCTGCCGGGCCTCGTCCACCTGTTCGGGATCGAATCTCCCGGCCTCACCAGCGCACTGGCGCTTGCCGAAGAAGTCGGCACCCATCTGGACGCACAATGAGCCCTCCGCCAGCGGGCCGGCATCACCGGATCAGGTGCGCCTGCCGGTCCGCGGCGGCCGGCTGCGCATCCATGAGCGGCTCGTCATCGCCGACTTCGCCCACCTCTACCGGGCCGTTCGCATCCACCTCGGTCCGGGACAGCTTGGCCCGGAGATCGTCGGACAGCGCGGAATAGGCGCTGACCGGGGTGTATTGCGCGGTGCGCGTCTGCCGGTTGAGGCCGCGATAGGCCATCAGCCCGTCGGCCGTCGCGACGATGTCGCCCTGCCGCAATGTCGGATCGGTATCGACATTGAGGCTGGCAAGGCCAGCAGGGCTCTTGCCGTCGCAGGTGCAGCCCGGGACGAACCGGTCGCGATAGACATAGGCGTTGCGCAGACCGCTATAACGCGAGCCGTCGCGCGCGACGGCATGGTCGATGGCGCTGCCGGAAAAGATCCGTGTTTCCGCGGCCGGGCAGAACGAATTGCAGGCTTGCTCGGCACTGACGCCGGACTGCCGGGATACCGGGAAATAGCGCCCGTCGCAGGTTCGGACACAGAAGGCCACGCCCCCTCCCGAGCCCCGGCTTTCGGCCGGCGCCCGGCGCTCCGCCGGCGGCTCATACACCTGCGCGGGCGGCAGCGTCCGGCGAAACCCGCCGAACAGAGCTTCGAAAAGGCCCTGCGCGGAAGCCGGCGCGGGGCTGAGGCACGTCGCGCCTGCGATGGCCGCGACCACTGCGGCACGGCGGAAAACGGACACAGGCATGCGATGGGCCGTCATGACCCCCTCCGGTCGAATGATGTCAGCGAGTGAATGCCCGGGGTAACGCCACACCCGCACGGCGGTTCCGCTGCACCGCTCCATGATGCCAGACCTGTCTTAAAGTTTGGTTCTGCCGGCGTCCCGGCAGCCCTGCCGCCCCGCATCGGCCGACGCGCTTTTGCGCGCCCGGTCTGCGGCCCCTGAGGCGCACGGCCGCAGGACTATGGCGGGCCTTTCGCCTCCTCCCGTTTTCCTCTAGATTTGCCGCAACAACATGGAAGGGAACGCAGACATGTCTAAGGGGCATTGGATCAAGGGGGTGGCATGTGCCATCGCGGCGGCGGGGCTTTTTGCCTCCGCACCGGCGGATGCGCAGAAGAAGCCGGTCGATGTCAACATCATCTACGGCGCTCCCTCCAGCACGAGCTGGCCGCTCTGGCTCGCCAAGGAAGGCGGCTATTTCGAAAAATACGGCATCAACGCCAACGTGACCTTCGGCATGCACCCGGCAGGGCCGGCGGCCGTGGTCTCGGGCGATGCCCTCACGCACAATCTCGGCCTCGATACGTCGATCCTCGCCGCCATCAAGGGTGATCAGCTCGTGCTGGTGGCCTCGCCACTGTATGTCGGCCAGTTCGTGCTGCTCGGCCGCAAGGAGGTCGAAAACGCCAAGGCGCTGGAAGGCAAGCGCGTCGCGGTCGGCCGCATCGGCGATCCGCCGTATTTCTATGGCATGGCCCTGCTGGAGGCGCTGAAAGTCGACACCAGCAAGATCAACTGGGTCTCCGCCGGCGCGCCGCCCCAGCGCGCGCTCGCGATCCGCAACAACCTTGCGGATGCCGCGATGATCACCCCGCCGGACTATTACAAGATGGCGGACGAGGGCTTCAAGGTTCTCGGCCGGTTGCAGGAGCACCGCAGCATCCCCATCGCGACCAGCTATCTGTTCCGCCGCAAGACGGTGACCGAACAGCCGGAACTGGTGGAGAATTTCCTCAAGGCGCATCTGGAGGCGGTGAAGCGCTTCTATGACGACAAGGCATTCTCCGTGGGCGTCATCAAGAAATACGCCAAGATCGAGGACGACGCGATCCTGTCGCGGCTCTATGACGAGACCAAGGCCGGCAACATCTACGAGCGCGTGCCGTATGTGCCGGCTCAGGCCGTGAAGGGGATCGTCGAGCGCAACAAGGCGGACACACCGGAGCTTGCGACCTACGACCTGAAGCGGGCGATCATCCAGACGCCGATCGACAAGCTGGTGGATTCCGGATTCATCGAGCAGCTTTTCGGCCCCTCGGTGAAAGAGCAGATCAAGAAGAACCGCGAAGGCGCGTTCCGCTGAACGCGCCGTCCGACTCCGGGAGCGGGGCAGGACCTGCAACAGCCCGGCCGGCGGCGAGCGCCGCCTGCCGCGGCAACCCGGACAACGCGGGGCCGGCGGCTTCGCGTCACCGGTTTCAGGCGAGCCTGGCGGAGCGGCGCAGATGCGTCCGCCGCCGGGGGCCAGACAGCCGGCAGGAGACCGGGGCGCGTATCATGCTCCGGGTCGGTGCGGCTCCGTGCGCCCGACCAGGTGTCGCGCCCAGGCTGCCGGAATTCGGATCGCCGGGGTCCATGGTCGGGACCATATCCGGCGACAAGGCATCAGGACCACAGATGGAAGGCCCATGCTGCAAGTGAACCCCAACGCCACGCGCCTCACCGCCCGCAATGTCAGCAAGCTGTTCTGGGTGGAGGGCGAAACGGATCCGACCATCGCGCTGCATGACGTCTCGCTCGACATCAAGGACGGCGAATTCGTCTGCGTCGTCGGCCCATCCGGCTGCGGCAAGACCACCTTCCTCAACCTCGTCGCGGGCCTGCTGCCTTACGATGGCGGCGAGATCAGCATCAGCGGCAACCGCGTCGACGGCCCCGGCCGCGACCGCGCCGTGGTGTTCCAGCAGTCCCGCCTGCTGCCCTGGCGCACGACCTTCGACAACGTGAAATACGGCATGGAGCTGCATCGCCGCTTCGCCAAATCCGAGATCGGCGACCGCGCCCAGCATTTCATCGACATGGTCGGCCTGCGCGGCTTCGAGCGCCGCCATCCGGCCCAGCTCTCCGGCGGCATGCAGCAGCGCGTCAACCTCGCCCGTGCGCTCGCCACCGATCCCGAGATCCTGCTGATGGACGAGCCCTTCGCCGCGCTGGACGCCCAGACCCGCGAATTCATGCAGGCCGAACTGCTGCGGATCTGGACCGAGGCCAACAAGACCGTGATGTTCATCACCCACCAGATCGACGAGGCGGTCTATCTCGCCGACCGGGTCTTCGTCTTCGGCACCCGGCCAGGCCGGATGCGCGCCGAATTCGACATTCCGTTCGAGCGGCCGCGCAAGCTGTCGCTCAAGCGCAATCCGGAGTTCCTCGCGCTGACCGACCAGATCTGGACACTGATCGAAGAAGAAGCCTCGCGCGCCGGCCTGATGCAGGCCGCCAACCCTGCGGAGAGCCGCTGATGACCGCCATCCACCCGAGCGACCTCGCCAGCGGCGTCAAGCGCGAGGCGCTGATCCGGCCGACCAAGAGCTTCTACCAGCGCAACGACACGCTGATCATCGGCATCATCTCCGTCGTCGTCGTGCTGATCGTCTGGGAGATCGCCTGGCTCGCGGGCCGGATCGACCCGCTGTTCTTCAGCGGCCCCTCGGCCATCATCGAGCGGCTGTGGAGCGGCCTCGTCACGCGCGGCGACATGATCCCCCACATCATCTTCTCCGCGCAGAATTTCGCGGCCGGCTTTTCTCTGGCCGCCATCATCGCCATTCCGCTCGGCATCGCGCTCGGCTGGTACCGCATGCCGCGCATGATCCTCGACCCCTTCATCACCAGCCTCTATTCCACCCCGCGCATCGTCTTCGTGCCGCTGTTCGTGATGTGGTTCGGCCTCGGCTTCGCCTCGAAGATGGTGATCGTGTTCATGTCGGCCTTCTTCCCGATCCTGCTGAACGTCATGGCCGGCGTGCGCACCACCGACGACCAGTTGCTCGGCGCGGCGCGGTCCTTCTGCGCGACGCAGGGCGACCTGTTCCGCACCATCGTGCTGCCCTCCACCGTGCCGTTCATCATCGTCGGCCTACGCCAGGGCGTTGCCCATGGCCTCATCGGCGTCGTCGTCGGAGAGTTCTTCGCCGGCAGCAAGGGCGTCGGCTATCTCGTCGGCGAGGCCGGCACCACCTTCAAGACCGACCTGCTGTTCGCCTGCGTCATCGTCATCGCCACCGCAGGTCTCACCATGGCCGCCATCCTCAAGAAGGTCGAAGACCACTTCCAGAGCTGGCGGCCCCCGCAGAACTGAGCCGGATTCGGGCCTTGCGGCGGGCGCGCCGCCGCAAGATGCCTCTCGTTCGCGAGAGCTGCCGTTCGGATAGTTGCCGTTCGGGATAGCTTGTCGTTTCGCGATATTCGTCGCGCCAAAGCCATCAGGGCAGCGGGAGGACTTCGGCGACCCGGCGGCATACGGCGCGGGATCGCGAGACTGCGCAAATCTTCCTGGCGGCGCTTGCCTGCCTTGCGCATGATCCTGCCGAAAGCCGGCTTTCCCGTCCGGCATCCGGCGCTCAAGCGGCGGCGACAGCCTTCGCGCCGATCGTGCGCGGCTCCGGAACATAGCAGTCGCCGAACTGCATCATCTCGCGCGGCTTCACGAGAATGGACAGGAGCCGGTCCCGCAGCGCCTGGGGCGATGTCGGCTTGATCAGGAACTCATGCACGCCGAGACGCATCGCTTCGCGCACGCGCGAACGCTCCGCGTTGGATGTCAGCATGATGATCGGCAGGTTGGGTTTCGGAAACACGCCCGGCGAGCGCACGATCTTGACGACCTGCGGACCGTTCAGCACCGGCATGTCCCAGTCCAGCACCATGATGTCGGGATTGAGGCCGCGGATCACCTCGAGCGCGGCGACGCCGTCCCCCGCCTCATAGATGGCGCGCACGCCCGCATTCATCAGCATCATGCGGGTCAGCTTGCGCATATACGGGTTGTTGTCCACGACCAGGACGACGAGATTCTCGACCAGTTTGTGAAGGCGGAGGGATTTCATCGCGGGCGCGGCATCCGTTGTTGACGCCTTACCCTTACCCCACCACCGCTGTGCGTTTCCTGAGCGGATTCGCTCAACTTTTATCGACCGCCGCAATGCGCCGCTGTCATGCACCGTCCTGCGGCGGCGCTCAATGCAGGCTGGGCTTCCACAGCAGGCTGTTGCGGTCTCCGGAAACGATGCGGAGCTTCAGCGTCCGCCCATCGCGATAGACCGTCATCGGCACGACGGCCCCGCTGTCGCCCTGCGCCCAGATCAGGCGGAAAAATTCCGCCAGGTCGGACACCTCTTCCCCCGCGATATCGAGCACGATGTCCCCGACCTCGAGCCCGGCCGCCGCAGCGGGGCCTTCGCCGGTGAGGCCCACCACCACGATCCTGTCCTCCACTTCGGTGGCGTAAAGCCCGAGCCAGGGCCGCGCCGGCCGGTTCGGCTGTCCATAGGTCATCAGATCGTCCAGGATCGGCTTCAGCAGATCGATCGGCACGACCATGTTGAGATGCTCGCTCCGGCCCTTCTCGCGGGCCTGTTCGAGTTGCAGCGAGCCGATGCCGAGCAATTCGCCGCTGGCGCCGATCAGCGCCGTGCCGCCCCAGTTCGGATGCGACGGCGTGGTGAAGATCGCCTCGTCCACGACATATTCCCAGTTGCCGGCGAATTCCTCCTTGGCGGCGATGCGCGCGGCCACGGAGGCGGAGCGGCCGCCGGCGCCGCCCAGCACCACGCGCTCGCTCACCCGGACCTTGGCGGATTCGCCCAGCGGCAGATACGGCACCTCGATACGCGCCAGCGCCTGCACGAGCCCGAAGCCGGTCTCCTGGTCATAGGCCACCACATGGGCCTCGACGGTGCGGCCGTCGGACAGCGTGAGCCACACTTTCTGCGCCTCGGTGATGAGATAGCCGATGGTCACCGCCAGCCCGTCGCGGCGGATGAAGACCGCATTGCCGGACCGCTCGGTGCCGAGAATATCGGCCGTGAACGCATCCTGCGGCACAATGGCGCGCAGGCCGACCACCGCCGACAGCGCCTGATCGAGGTCATAGGCATAGTCGTCCGGCTTGGGCTGAAGCGAGGCCGAGATTTTCCAGTCCGCTATGGAAGGCATCTTTTGTCCCTTTCACTCCGGCGGAGCCGGGCCGATCCCGCCGGAACTGTCCCCGCCCCCGAAGACGGCACCGCAACCGTCCCAGGGCGCTGCGGTCTTGCATCGGGACGATCAACCTGACACTGCAAAATGGCGATGGGGGCTCGCAAGAGCAATGCCCCGGCCCGCGCTGCGCACAGGGCGCGCCGGACCGGGCAAGTCATCCCGCTGGAGCAAGCCATATGCAGGGTTTTCCCGCGCCCAATCGGTCCGGCCCGACGACTGCGACCTTCCGACACAGGCTGCCGATGGGGACAGACGCCGTGAGGGCTGTCCTCTCCGCCGTCCGCGCAGCCGGGCTGGCGGGCGCGATGCTGGCGGCTCCCGCCGTCGCACAGGGACAAATCGCGCCGGCGGCGCCAGCCATCGAGAACAGCCGCGGCGGGGCCGCCGCACAGCCGGCGCAGCAGCCGACCTTCCCCTCCGGATCGCGGATCGGCATCGTGCCGCCGCAGGGGATGACGCCGAGCCGGGCCTTTCTCGGCTTCGAGGACGCCACGCTGCATGTGACGCTGGAAATCAGCGAACTGGCGCCGCAGAGCTATTCGCAGGTGGCGCGGCAGTTCACGCCGGACATGCTCGCGCTGCACGGCACGGAGATTCTCGTGCAGGAGAACGTCACCCTGCGCGACGGCAGCGGCCTGCTCATCGCTGGCCGGCCCACCGGCGGCGCGCCCCCGGTGACGCGCTGGTCGATGCTCGCCCATCTCGGCGAGGTCATCGCCGTGGTCACGCTGCTGGTGCCGGACACGGCCCGCGACGCCTATCCCGAGGCCGCCATCCGCCGGACCTTCGAGACACTCGCCGCCCGGGGACGGCCCTCGGACGAGGAAATGCTGAGCCTGCTGCCGTTCCGGCTCGGGGAGCTTGCCGGATTCCGCATCCTGCGGGCGCGGCCGGACGGCACGGTGATGCTCACCTCGGGCCCGGCCGACACCCCGCTGCCGATCCAGCAGCCGTTCCTGCTGGTCGCGCTGCGGGGCGGGGAAACGCCGTCCGCGGACGAACGCGAAACCGCCGCGCGGCGCGCGCTCGGGCAGATCATGGGGCTCGACCGGGTCACGGTCACCGACACCGGGCCGGTCCGCTTCGCCAACCGGCAGGGCCACGAAATCCGGGGGCAGACACGGGACATGAAGGAGGGCACGCCGCTCTCGCTGGTCCACTGGATCGCCTTCGGTCCGAACATGCACCTTCAGCTTTACGGGATCGCCCGCACCGACGAATGGGACGCCGTCCTGCCGCGCATGCGCGCCATCCGCGACGGCATCCAGCCGAAATAGCGGCTCCTCCCCCACGACCGGCGGCATTGGCACCGGTCGCGGCAGCGGCTATCTCTGGCGTCATGCTGCCGCTGTCCGTCCTCGATCTTTCGCCCGTCTCGTCCGGCTCCACGGGCGCGGCCGCGCTCCGCAACTCGCTGGCGCTGGCCCGCGCGGCGGATGGCCTCGGCTATACCCGCTACTGGGTGGCCGAACATCACAACCTGCCGTCCATCGCCAGTTCCGCGCCGGAGATCATGATCGGCCAGATCGCGGCAGCGACGCGGCACATGCGCGTCGGCTCCGGCGGCGTGATGCTGCCGAACCATGCGCCGCTGATGGTAGCGGAGCGCTTCAAGGTGCTGGAGGCGCTGTTTCCCGGCCGCATCGACCTCGGTCTCGGACGCGCGCCCGGCACCGACCAGGTCACGTCCTATGCCCTGCGGCGGCGCCAGAACATCACCGAGGAGGACGACTTCCTCGACCGTTTCCGCGAATTGCTGCTGTTCGAGCAGCGCGGCTTTCCGGACGGTCATCCCTTCAGCAAGATCGCGCCGATGCCGGCGGACGTGCCGCTGCCGCCGGTGTGGCTGCTCGGCTCCAGCGGTTACAGCGCCCGCCTCGCCGCGCAGATCGGCGCGGGCTTTTCCTTCGCCCATCACTTCGCCAGCCACGACGCGCTCGACGCGATGCTGGCCTATCGCGATACGTTCAAGCCGTCCGGCCAGCTCGACAAGCCCCATGCGATCCTCGCCGTGCATCTGGTCGCCGCCGACACCGACGCGGAGGCCGAGCGGATCGCCTCCAGCGTGGACCTGAATTTCGTGCGCCGGGCCAAGGGCGAGTTCGCACCCATCGCGTCCCCGGATGAAGCCCTCGCCTACGATTATTCGCCGGCGGACCGTGCCCGCATCGCGGACGGGCGGCGGCGGCTCATGGTCGGCGCGGTGGACACGATCAAGGCGCGGCTGCTGCCGCTGGTGGAGGAAACCAGGGCGGACGAGGTGATGATCACGACGCTGGTTCACGATCCCGCCGCGCGCATCCGCTCCTATGAATTGCTGGCGGAAGGTTTCGGCCTGCGGCGGCCGGCCACGACGGAGGCCGCAGAATGATCCCGCGCCCCCTCCGCGCCGCCCTGGCCATCTCCGCCCTCGCCGCCATGCTGCAAGGCTGCGCCGGGATGCGCGAGCCGGCCGACAATATCGCGCCGCTCGCCTTCGGCCTGACCGAGGCCGAAACCGCCGCGGCGTTGGGCGCGCCGCTGGTGCTGGTGGCGGGCCAGCCGGGCCGCACCGCTGAATATCGCGTCGATCGCGGCGCAGGCATCGGCCCGCTCTCGCCCGCCGTCACGCGCGTTTCCCTCCAGTTCCGCAACGGCCGCCTCACCGGATGGAAACGCCAGTGGCAACGGACCGCGGTGCGCCTGCCCTGATCCTGACCCGGCTGCCGCCACAGGTGGCACTTCCCGTGAGGATGGCGTAGAAGGCTCCTGCTTTCTCACCGGACGGGAGGATACCCTTGGGCAAGAACATCACACTGACCGCCTCGGACAATTTCACGCTCGGCGCCTATCGCGCCGATCCTGCCGGCACGCCCAAGGGCGGCCTGGTGGTGATCCAGGAAATCTTCGGCGTGAACAGCCACATCCGCGCTGTCTGCGACCGGCTCGCGGAGGAAGGTTATGTCGCCATCGCGCCGCAGATCTTCGACCGCATCAGCCCCAATTTCGAAAGCGGCTATACGCCGGACGAGATCGCGGAAGCACGCAAATATATCGCCAATCCGGACTGGGAGGCGATGCTGCGCGACATCGATGCCACGATCAAGGAACTGAAGGATGTCGGCCCGGTCGGCATCACCGGCTTCTGCCTCGGCGGCACCATGTCCTTCCTGGCCGCCTGCCGCTCCAGCGGCCTGTCAGCGGCGGTGGGCTATTACGGCGGCGCGGCGGTGAAATTCGCCGACGAAACGCCGAAATGCCCGGTCATGCTGCATTTCGGCGAGACCGATCATTCGATCCCGCTCACCGATGTGGAGACCATCCGGCAGAAGCGGCCTGAGGTCGAGATTCATGTCTACAAGGATGCCGGCCACGGCTTCCACTGCGACGAGCGCGCCAGCTTCCACAAGGACAGCCGCGACATCGCCTGGAAGCGCACGATGGACTTCTTCGCCAAGCATATGAAGAAGTAACCGCGCGTCACGGCGTCACACAAAAGGCCGGTCCTTGCGACCGGCCTTTTTTTCATACGCAGCCCCGCAAAGATCAGGCCGCCACGCCGGTCCCGATCGGGCAGGAAACGCCGGTACCGCCGACGCCGCAATAGCCGTTCGGATTCTTCGCCAGATACTGCTGGTGATAGTCCTCGGCGTAATAAAACGGCGGCGCCTCGCGGATTTCCGTGGTGACCGGGTCAAACCCGCGCGCGGCCAGCGCCTTTTCATAAACGGCTTTCGAGCCTTCCGCCGCCTGCCGCTGGCTTTCGCCGAACACATAGATGCCGGAGCGGTATTGCGTGCCGGCATCGTTGCCCTGGCGCATTCCCTGGGTCGGATCGTGCCCCTCCCAGAAGGTCTTGAGCAACTGTTCGTAAGAGATTCGCTTCGGATCGAACGCCACCAGCACCACCTCGTTGTGGCCGGTGCGGCCGCTGCACACCTCCTCATAGGTGGCGTTCGGCGTGTGGCCGCCGGCATAGCCCACCGCCGTCATCTCGATGCCGTCGCCGAGCTGCCAGAATTTCCGCTCCACGCCCCAGAAACAGCCCATGCCGAACATCGCCAGCTCGGTTCCGTCCGGAAACGGGCCTTTGAGATCGCGGCCGTTCACGAAATGACGCCGCGCCGTGGGAATCGGATCGGCCCGGCCCGGCAAAGCCTCGTCCGCCGTCGGCATGTCATAGGCTTTCTTGAAGAAGAACATGCGCGCACCTCCGCTGGTCAATCGTCGTGCTGATCTGTCGTCATATGGGAAGTGTAGAGCCCGCCCGCACCCTCGCGCCAGCCGCGATTCCCCCGTTTCAGCTCCGGGCATAGCCGATCAGCGGCCGCGGCTTGCGGCCCAGCAGCAGAAACAGAACGCCGAGCACCCCCAGAACGGCCCAGACCGGCGCGCGCAGCACCGTGAGCGCCACGGGGTCCCACAGCCAGGGCCAGCCCGATCCCGCGATCAGCCCCTGAAGATCCTGAAGGCTGGCCGCATGGACCGTGTTCCAGAAGGCATCGACGCGGGTCACCACGAGAATCCGGTCCGCGATCCACTTCATCCCGTCATAGACGCCGAAGATAAAGGCGGCGGCGACCAGCAGAAGGCCGAGGCTGCGGAACAGGAAACGGATCATGATGCGCAGTCTCTCACTTCAGTCGGACGACGGCATGCCAGCCATGCAGAACCGGCCGGCGCGGTGCCTGTCCCGTGAATACGGCGTCCCGCGCCTGCCAGCAGCCCATTCTTTCAAGGCGGAGATATGACAAAGCCGGCGCCAAGCTTGAGCCGGGCTATTCCCGCCGCTAACGTTTTCCCAAAGTCCGCAAAGCGGACAAACTGCCAGATCACACCGTCCAGGGAATTTCTGATGTCCTCCACCGCAGGCGACAAGGGTAAACGGCCCACCATCACCGATCAGGAAGCGCTGCTGTTCCACAGCCACGGCCGGCCCGGCAAGCTGGAGGTGGTCGCGACCAAGCCCATGGCCACCCAGCGCGACCTGTCGCTCGCCTATTCGCCCGGCGTCGCGGTGCCGGTGCTCGCCATCGCGGAGGATGAAAGCAAGGCTTTCGATTATACCGCCAAGGGCAATTTCGTCGCCGTCATTACCAACGGCACCGCCATTCTCGGCCTCGGCAATCTCGGGCCGCTGGCCGCCAAGCCGGTGATGGAAGGCAAATCGGTGCTGTTCAAGCGCTTCGCCGATGTCGATTCCATCGATCTGGAAGTGTCCACCGAGGATGCCGACGAATTCATCAATTGCGTGAAGCTGCTGGGCAAGACCTGGGGCGGGATCAATCTGGAGGACATCAAGGCTCCGGAATGCTTCATCATCGAACAGCGCCTGCGCGAAATGCTCGATATTCCGGTGTTCCACGACGACCAGCACGGCACGGCCATCATCGCCGCCGCCGGCCTGATCAACGCCCTCGACCTGACCGGGCGCGACATCAGGACCACGAAGCTCGTCTGCAACGGAGCCGGCGCGGCCGGCATCGCCTGCCTGGAACTGCTTCAGGCCATCGGCATGAACCCGGACAACATCACCCTCTGCGACACCAAGGGCGTGATCTATCAGGGTCGCACGGAGGGCATGAACCAGTGGAAATCGGCCCATGCGGTGAGGACCGACGCGCGCACGCTGGATGAGGCGCTCAAGGGCGCGGACGTGTTCTTCGGCCTCTCCGCCAAGGGCGCGGTGACGCAGCAGATGGTGGCCGCCATGGCGGACAAGCCGATCATCTTCGCGATGGCCAATCCGGACCCGGAAATCACGCCGGAGGAGGTCGCGGCGGTGCGCGGCGACGCCATCGTGGCGACCGGCCGCTCGGACTATCCGAACCAGATCAACAACGTTCTCGGCTTTCCCTATATTTTCCGCGGCGCGCTGGACGTGCAGGCCACCACCATCAACATGGAGATGAAGATCGCGGCGGCGCAGGCGCTGGCCGCGCTGGCGCGCGAAGACGTGCCCGACGAGGTCGCCGCCGCCTATGGCGCACGGCCGAAATACGGTCCCGACTATATCATCCCGGTGCCGTTCGATCCGCGGCTGATCTCCTATGTGTCCCCCGCCGTCGCTGAAGCCGCGATGGAAACCGGCGTCGCCCGCCGGCAGATCACCGATTTCGACGAATACCGCCACCAATTGCGGCGCCGTCTCGACCCCGCCGCCGGCGTCCTCAGCCAGGTCTATTCCCGCATTCGCCGCCGCCCGAAGCGGGTGGTGTTCGCGGAAGGCGAGGAGGAGCAGGTGATCCGCGCCGCGGCGAGTTTCGTCAACCAGGGCCTCGGCAGCGCGCTGCTGGTCGGCCGCGAGACCCCCGTGCGCGAAACCGCCGCTGCCCTCGGGATCGAGCTTGGCGGCTCGATCCAGATCATCAACGCGGCGCTCTCCCACCGCAACGCCGCCTATGCGGCCTATCTCTACGAGCGGCTCCAGCGCAAGGGCTACCTCCAGCGCGACGTGCAGCGCCTGATCAACCAGGACCGCAACCACTTCGCCGCCTGCATGGTGGCGCTGGGCGATGCCGACGCCATGGTCACCGGCGTCACCCGCAATTTCTCGCAGGCGATGGAGGACGTGCGCCGCTGCATCGACACCAAGCCGGGGCACCGTGTCATCGGCGCCTCGCTCGTGCTGGCGCGGGGCCGCACGGTGCTGATCGCCGATACCGCGGTTGCCGAAATGCCCGATGCCGAAGGGATCGCCGATATCGCCGTGGAGGCAGCAGGCCTCGCGCGCAACCTCGGCTACGAGCCGCGCCTTGCCCTGCTCGCCTTCTCCACCTTCGGCAATCCGGCGGGCGAGCGCGCCGAGCGGGTCCAGGAAGCCGTCCGCATCCTGGACCGGCGCCGGGTCGGCTTCGAGTATGACGGCGAGATGGCCGCCGATATCGCGCTCAATCCGGACCTGCGGGAAGCCTATCCGTTCTGCCGCCTGTCCGGCCCCGCCAACGTGCTGGTGATGCCGGCGTTCCACTCGGCCTCGATCGCCACCAAAATGCTCCAGGAACTCGGCGGCGCCACCGTCATCGGTCCGCTGCTGGTGGGCCTCGACCGGGAGGTCCAGATCGTGCCCCTGGGCGCCAACGACGCCCAGATCGTCAACATGGCGGCGCTGGCCGCCTTCGGCGTCAGCGGCTGAGGCCGCCCCCGCCGCGCCGCGCGGGTTCCGCCCGCGCGCGCATTGACGCTCGCGCGTCGTCCGACTATAAGCAGCGCCAACTGGCGGCGGGTTTTCCGCCGCCGCTCGCCTTTCAACGCATTCAACAGAATCGCGGACCGCAGATGCGGTCGCGGGACGGGTAGCATGGCCAACACCAAATCCGCCAAGAGCATGGTCCGCAAGATCGAGCGCCGGACCGCGGTGAACAAGGCGCGTCGCTCGCGCATGCGCAGTTCGATCCGCAAGGTCGAGGAAGCCATCGCCGCCGGCGATCGCGCCGCCGCCAGCGAGGCCCTCAAGGCCGCCGAGCCGATCATCATGCGCGCCGCCCAGCGCGGCACGGTGGCGAAGAACGCCGCCAGCCGGAAGGTCTCGCGCCTCACCCATGGCGTCGCCAAGCTCGCACAGTAATCTCGCGCAACCATCGCGGCGATCGCGCTTGAGGCCCGGCAGTCGCCGGGCCTTTTATTTGCTGCGGTCCGTCTTTCTCTGCGAGCAGTGCGGACCACGCGCGGCGGATGCTCGATCCCAAGACGCAAGCCTGCCGGCAGGATCGGCATCGCATAAGACACGGCACGCCGATCACACGAGCCGCATCGCGTATGGCGGGATGATCCTATCCGGTCATGGACGCGGACGGCGGGATATATCCGCGCGATATATCCGCGCGCGCGTTCCTCACCGCATGTGCGTCATGGATGGCGCAATCCGCCGGCCGGCCCGCCGCGCCTGCTGCTGGCTACCTTGAATTTCGAACATGAAATTCGACGACTCCTGAATGCTTTAGGAGGATAGCAGAACCGAGGACCTCGAAAGCGGCGCGCAGATGACGGATCGCTGTCGGTATGACGACAATCGTTGCCGAAGCGTCACGGTTTTTACGCATGCCCTGAGCGTCGGGATTCGTGCCGCAGATTCAAGCGTTTGATGCGAGGCTCCAACAGTTGCTGCGATGCATTAGCGCCACCCGGCAAAATGATTCGCATCGCGCATGGCGTAAAGCCGTTGCACCAGCGCAAGCCGTGTGTATGTTGAAAAGGTCGCTGGCCAACAGCGACTTTCAGTCCAACGCTTGAGGCGGAGCTCATCGATGATGGGGGCATGTCTGTTATGTCCGGCAATGTCCCCTCGCTGCGAAATCGCGGTGAGCTGCGAACTGTTCGATTGGTCAGATGGCTTGCTCCGGTAGCGGCCGTCGCAGCATCTGATCCAATATCAAATAACGAGTCATAACGGCTCCATCGCGAATGCGGCGCGGTGGACAAGGGGGCGCTATGTCTACGAATAAACTGCATTTCGAAATGCACATCGCCGGGATTGCCGGCACTGGCTTCGTCTCGCTTCAGACAGGCCATCATCGTTCCGGTGTTCCCGATTACGGGCTTTTGCAGCGGCAGCAGACCGACATGGCCGGCGCGCGCGTGCAGCCCTGCTTCCGGCGCGGTCCGCCGCCCCCCTTCCAGTGAGGGCGCGCCGGCCGCACGTCGTGCGAGCGCCGGCAAGTCTCTCCTGACCCCGCTTCCATCGCATTCAGAATGCGCACTCCCGTCGTCGTTTCCGGCGCCGGTGGAGAGCGCGTCCGGATGCATCACCGAAACGACAAGAATCGAGAACGAGAAGAACAATGGATATCCAGCGTCAGGACCAGTGGGACCGCGTCAAGACCCGGCTACGCGCCGAAGTCGGCGAGGATATCTTCACGAGCTGGTTCGCGCGGATGGACCTCGAAGGGCTTGATGACGACACCGTCCGCCTCTCGGTGCCGACGCGGTTTCTCAAGAGCTGGGTGCAGTCCCATTATGTGGACCGCATCCTGTCCTGCTGGCAGCACGAAGAGAACGCCATCGGCCGGATCGAGATTTCGGTCCGCTCCGCGGTGCTCAAGCCGCTGCCGCCAAAGGTCAAGCCCGCAGAGGCGCGCGATGTGCTGCGCGAACGGCCGCTGCCGCCGCGCAACGGCGCCGACGCGGCCCATCTGGCCGGCGCCGCCCATGCCCATGACACGCTCGGCGGCTCGCCGCTCGATCCGCGGCTGACCTTCGGCACCTTCATCATCGGCCGTTCCAACACGCTGGCCCATGCCGCCGCCAGGCAGGTGGCGGACGGCCGCCGCGGCGATGCGGTGATGTTCAATCCGCTCTACATCCATGCCGGCGTCGGGCTCGGCAAGACGCATCTGCTGCAATCGCTCGCCTGGGCGGGCAATTCCGGCGGCGACCGCAAGGTGCAGTATCTGACCGCCGAGAAGTTCATGTACAGCTTCGTCTCGGCCTTGAAGAACCAGAGCGCCATCGCCTTCAAGGACGCGCTGCGCACCATCGACGTGCTGGTGATCGACGACCTGCAATTCCTTCAGGGCAAATCCACCCAGGCCGAATTCTGCCATACGCTCAATGCGCTGATCGATGCCGGCCGGCAGGTCGTCGTCGCGGCGGACCGGCCGCCGTCCGATCTGGAAAGCCTCGACGAGCGCGTGCGCTCGCGCCTCGCCGGCGGCCTCGTGGTCGAGATCGGCGCGCTGAACGAGGAGTTGCGGCTCGACATCCTCAAGGCCCGCGTCGCCGCGGCCCGGCTGCATCACCCGACCTTCGACGTGCCGGCTCCGGTGCTGGCCTATATCGCGCGCAGCATCACCCATAACGGCCGCGATCTCGAAGGCGCGCTGAACCGGCTCTTGGCCTTCAGCAAGCTCACCGGCCAGCCGGTGACGATGGAGATGGCCGAGCGCGAGATGCGCGACCTGATCCGGCCGATGGAACCGCGCCGGGTCAAGATCGAGGACATCCAGCGCGTGGTGGCGCGCCAGTATAACGTCAGCCGGGCGGACCTTCTGTCGTCGCGGCGCACCGCCAATGTGGTGCGCCCGCGCCAGGTCGCGATGTATCTCGCCAAGACACTGACGCTGCGCTCCCTGCCGGAGATCGGCCGCCGCTTCGGCGGGCGCGACCACACCACCGTGCTCCATGCGGTGCGCAAGATCGAGGGGCTGGTCGGCAACGACACCACCCTGGCCGAGGAGATCGAGGTCCTGAAGCGTCAGCTTCAGGAGTAAGCCCCCGGCCGTTCCGACCAGCCGGGGCGTCGGCGGCCCGCGCCGCCGGGATGCGCCGCGTGAAATACTGGCAATCGGCCATCTGCTTGGATAGTGTGGGTAAAGGCTTCCCGGCCTTGCAGAAATCCGCCGTTCACGGCAGGTTGTCCGCCCCTTGAGGCTTCCCCCATGAAGGTCACTGTCGAACGCGCGAATCTGTTGAAGTCGCTGGGCCACGTCCATCGCGTGGTCGAGCGCCGCAACACGATCCCGATCCTCGCCAACGTGCTGGTGCGCGCGGAGGGCGCGGCGCTGTCGTTCAAGGCGACCGATCTCGACCTTGAGGTGACCGAGAGCATCGACGCCGAAGTCGGCCCCGCCGGCTCGACCACCGTGCCGGCGCATATGTTCTACGACATTGTCCGCAAGCTGCCGGACGGCGCGCAGGTCGCGCTGGAAAGCTCCGGCGACCGGGCGCTGCTGACGATCCGCGCCGGCCGCTCGCGCTTCACGCTCCAGACCCTGCCGGAAAGCGACTTCCCCGACCTCGCCGCCGGCGAGACCACCCACAGCTTCAAGGTCACCGCCGCGGACCTCAAGCGGCTGATCGACAAGACCCAGTTCGCGATCTCCACCGAGGAGACGCGCTACTATCTCAACGGCATCTATCTCCATGCGGCCACGGCGGCCGACGGCGCCGCGACGCTGCGCGCGGTCGCGACCGACGGCCATCGCCTCGCTCAGGTGGAACTGCCGCTGCCCGCCGGAGCCGGCGGCATGCCGGGCATCATCATTCCCCGCAAGACCGTGGGCGAGGTCCAGCGCCTGATCGAGGACAACGAGGCCGAAGTCGGCGTCGAATTGTCCCAGGGCAAGATCCGCTTCAATCTCGGCCGGGTGGTGCTGACCTCCAAGCTGATCGACGGCACCTTCCCCGATTACGGCCGCGTCATCCCGACCGGGAACGACAAGGAACTGGTCGTGGACAAGGCGGAGTTCGAAGCCGCCGTGGACCGGGTCTCCACCGTCTCCAGCGAGCGTGGCCGCGCCGTGAAGCTGGCGCTGAACAGCGGCAAGCTGACCCTCTCCGTCACCAATCCGGATTCCGGCAGCGCGACGGAAGAGATCGAGGTCGAATACGGGGCGGACGCCCTCGATATCGGCTTCAACTCCCGCTACCTGCTGGACATCGCGGCCCAGATCGAGGGCGAGGCCGCCGTGCTGAAGCTCGCCGACCCCGGTTCCCCGACCCTCATTCAGGACCGCGGGGCCAAGGGCGCGCTCTACGTGCTGATGCCGATGCGGGTGTGACGATGCCAGCCCCTGCGCTGGAACCGTGAGCGACAAACCGGGGCGCAAGGTCTGATACAACGGAGTTGGGCCGGACCTCGTAAGCTTGGCCGGTAGCCCTCCACATCCGGCATCCCGTCCCGGATGGCGCAGAAGCGCCGGCCGGGACCACGCGCCGGCGGAGCGCATGTCAGCAGCGCACCGGCGGGACAGGCGGAGGCGTGGCTCCCCTCCCTTGCCATCTTGTGCCGCGCATCGCCCCTCCGTCTCCCGATCCACCATCCCCGAAGTCCCATCCACCATCCTGCCCCTTGGCAGTCCGGCCCGTGCTGGTGCATGACCGGACCACCATGCCGGCCGCCCGCATCCTCCACCTCAGCCTGACGAATGTTCGCAGCTATCGCGCCGCCCGGATCGAGGCCGGCGACGATCTCGTGGTGCTGACGGGGCCGAACGGCGCCGGCAAGACCAACGTGCTGGAAGCCATTTCCTTTCTCGCCCCCGGACGCGGCCTGCGCCGCGCCACCCTCGACGAACTGGCCTTTGCCGAAGGCGACGGAGGCTGGGCGGTCTCGGCCGAGATCGAAGGCGTCCTCGGGCTCGCAACCCTCGGCACCGGCATCATCCCGGCCGAAGCCGAAGGCCCCGTGACCGTCCGCAAATGCCGGGTGGACCGGGAGCCGGTCGGCTCCGCCGCCGCCTTTGCAGACCACCTCAAGGTGATCTGGCTGACCCCCGCCATGGACAGCCTGTTCAATGGCCCCGCCAGCGACCGCAGGCGCTTTTTGGACCGCCTCGTGCTTGCCCTTGACGCGGACCACGGCAGCCGCGTCAACGCGCTGGAGCGCTCCCTGAGGGCGCGCAACCGCCTTCTGGAGATGCCCTCCCCGGACCCGCACTGGCTGGCCGCCGCCGAACACGAAACGGCGGAACTCGCCGTGGCCGTCGCCGCCATGCGGGCCGAAGCCGTCGCGCGGCTGCGCGAGGCGCTGGCGGCGCGGCGGGATTCGCCGTTTCCCGCCGCCGCCCTGACGCTGGACGGCTGG
>DATMEW010000164.1:0-8625 GCA_035556495.1 Xanthobacteraceae bacterium
CCGCCTTCGCCGGTATTCGACTTGCCACCGATCCGGTTCATGGCAATGGCAAGCGTTGTATGCGCCTCGCGCGAGATCGAGCCGAACGACATGGCGCCCGTCGAGAAACGGCGCACGATATTCTTTGCCGGCTCGACGTCGTCGAGCGGCACCGGCTTGCGGCCGTCGTCTTCTGCGCTCCTGACTCGGAACAGGCCACGGATGGTCAGCAGCCGCTCCGACTGCTCGTTCAGCAGCTTGGCGAAGACACGATACTGTTCCTGCGAGTTGCCGCGCACCGCATGCTGCAACGTTGAGACGGTGGTTGCATTCCATGCATGCTCCTCGCCACGCACGCGCACGGCGTAATCGCCGCCGACATCGAGCATGTCGTGATAGACTGGCGCATCGCCGAAGGCATCGCGATGGCGACGCACGCTTTCTTCGGCGATCTCGGCAAGACCGACGCCTTCGATCTGCGTGTGAGTGCCGGTGAAGTAGCGGGCGACGAAGTCTTCTTTCAGGCCGACGGCGTCGAAGATCTGTGCGCCGCAATAGGATTGATAGGTGGAGATACCCATCTTCGACATGACCTTGAGCAGGCCCTTGCCGATTGCCTTGATGTATTTCTTGACCGCGTCCTTCTCGCCCGGCTTGCCAGGCAGTTGCTCCCGGATCGCCGCCAGTGTCTCGAATGCCAGATAGGGATTGATCGCTTCGGCGCCGTAGCCGGCGAGGCAGGCGAAGTGATGGACCTCGCGCGGCTCGCCGGATTCAACGACGAGGCCGACCGAGGTGCGCAAGCCGCAGCGGATCAGATGGTGATGCACCGCTGCGCAGGCGAGCAGCGACGGAATCGGAATCCGGTCGGCGCTGGCCCGGCGATCGCTGAGCACGATGATGTTGGTGGGGCCGTTGCGGACCGCTTCCTCTGCCTTTTCGCATAGCGCGTCGATCGCCCAGCCCATGCCGGTCGCGCCATGCTCGGCCGGGAAAGTGATGTCGAGCGTTCGCGACTTGAAATGCGCGCCGCTCATCTCGGAGATGGAGCGGATCTTCTCCAGATCCTCGTTGGTCAGGATCGGCTGGCGAACCTCAAGCCGCTTGGTATGCGACATGCCCTTGAGATCGAGCAGATTTGGCCGCGGCCCGATGATCGAGACGAGGCTCATCACCAACTCCTCGCGGATCGGGTCGATCGGCGGATTGGTAACCTGCGCGAAGTTCTGCTTGAAGTAGGTAAATAGCAGCTTCGACTTGTCGGACAGTGCCGAGATCGGCGTGTCGGTGCCCATCGAGCCGATAGCTTCCTCGCCGGCCGCGCCCATCGGCGTCATCAGCAGCTTGATGTCTTCCTGCGTGTAGCCAAAGGTCTGCTGACGATCCAGCAGCGGCAGGTTGGAATGCGGTGCGGTGTGCGTCGATGCCGGCAGATCTTCGAGCACGAGTTGCGTATCGTCGAGCCATGTCCGGTATGGATTGGCTTCGGCGAGAGAGGCCTTCAGTTCGTCGTCGGGAATCAGGCGGCCTTCGACGAGGTCGACGAGCAGCATCTTGCCGGGTTGCAGCCGCCACTTGCGGATGATGTCTTTCTCGGGAATGTCGAGGACGCCCATTTCCGACGCCATGACGACGCGTCCGTCGCGGGTGACGAGATAGCGGGCCGGGCGCAGGCCGTTTCGGTCGAGCGTCGCGCCAATCTGCCGTCCATCGGTGAAGGCAATCGCTGCCGGCCCATCCCAAGGCTCCATCAGCGCCGCATTATATTCGTAGAAGGCGCGACGCTTCGGATCCATCGCGGGGTTGCCGCTCCACGCCTCCGGCACCAGCATCATCATGGCATGGGCGAGCGAATAGCCGCCCTGCACGAGAAATTCGAGTGCGTTGTCGAAGCAGGCGGTGTCCGACTGACCCTCATAGGAGATCGGCCACAGCTTGCCGATGTCGGTGCCGAACAGATCAGAGGAAACGGATGCCTGGCGTGCCGCCATCCAGTTGACGTTGCCGCGCAGGGTGTTGATCTCGCCGTTATGCGCGACCATGCGGAATGGGTGCGCCAACGACCAGGTCGGAAACGTATTGGTGGAGAAGCGCTGGTGGACGAGGGCGATTGCACTCTCGAAGTCCGGCTCGCTCAGATCGGGATAATAGGTCTTGAGCTGATCGGCGAGGAACATCCCCTTGTAGATGACGGTGCGCGACGATACCGACACTGGATAGTAGCCGGACAGGCGGCGCTCGCGCTGCTTGTAGATGGCGTTGGAGATCACCTTGCGCAGCAAATAAAGCCGGCGCTCGAACTCGTCATCGCTGATCGGCTGGTCGCCGCGACCGATGAACACCTGCTGGTGGACCGGCTCGGTCGGGATCACGCTCCTGCCAAGCGTTGAATTGTCGGTCGGTATGCTGCGCCAGCCGAGGAGCTTGAAACCTTCGGCGTCGATCTGCTCGGCATAGATGTCACGGATGATCTCGCGCCATTCGTTGTCCTGCGGCAGGAACAACTGGCCGATTGCATAGTGCCCGGGAGGAGGCAGCTTGAAGCCGATGGCTTCCGCTTGGCGGGCGAAGAAGGTGTGAGGGATCTGAACCAGAATGCCCGCGCCGTCGCCCATGCGGGGATCGGCGCCGACAGCACCGCGATGCTCGAGATTGCAGAGGATGCGAAGCGCGTCCTCGATGATCTTGTGCGACTTGCGGCCTTTGAGATCGGCGATGAAACCGACGCCGCAGGAGTCTTTGTCGAGTTTAGGATCGTACAGGCCCTGCGCCGCCGGCGTGCCAGGATCGAGCGTGTCATCATACGGCTCGTCCTTGCATGGGCCCCAGATTCGCTGGGCATTTCTCCGGTGGTCGTCGCGCTGTACAGTCATCTTCCCCATCCTCGCCAGAGCACAATGCTCCGTCGGCTGCGTTGAACCTATCCGCCGTGCGGAAATGCGCGGCGCGGTCAGCGTGTTCAGAGAGGCAACGGCGTCCGGTTGTTCTGGTGCCGGATCCCGCTGCTTATTTTGCAGGCGCTTGCGATGGCTTGCCTGATACCGAGGCGGTCCGTCACATTATCGCCTGTCGCCATCAACTCACCCGGGTGCGGGTCGGGTGCGCTAATAGGACAGCACTACTGTCCTTTATAACCCTGCCAAATTTTGGACCGCCGCACAAGACGGGTCCATGGCCTATTTCCAGTTTTTTGAATGTTTATTGCTGCCTGCTCTGCCTGCGCGGAAGGAAGCGAGTCAGGAGCCTGCTCTGCCGCAATCCTGTTGCGCGGATCCTGGCCGATGCGATTTTCAGAACATTCTGAATTTTATAATTATTTGTAAGATAAAGACTATTTTGAACATCGGGAAATTCAGATGGTTATCCAGGTGAGCGCGGCTGCGGCACCCTTCCACCATCCTTCCTCTAAAACGCCCGATCTTTCTGAATTTCCGCCCATCGCCCGTCCAAATCCGCTCCGATCGTAGGGCGCATGACTGACGGCAACGATGATGGCGGCCGGGCGATGGGAGGGTGTCTTGAAACGCACGATGATTCTGGCAACCGCGCTGTCGCTTGCAGGTTCGCTCGGTGCCAATGGCGAGCCGCTAAGGGCGATGCGGGCGCCGGCGGGAGCAATGCCGGCTTTTGAGGCAGTGACGATCACCCGTTCGATGGGCCTCGATCCCCTTAGCGGACCGGTCTGGCAGAATGGCAGCTATGTGCTGTGCGCCACCGACGAAGACGGGCGCGAACTGCGCGTTGTTCTCGACGGTCATGACGGCCGGGTTCTCGCCGTACGGCCGCTGGCCCGCCGCTATTTCGCACCCGTCACGGTCGATGACGGATCGCCAGATGCACGGGGGTTTGATGTGGTGCGCGGACGTGCCTTCGATGTTGGGCCTGCCCCAGCGCCGGGGCGCGCCTATCCAGGATGGCGGTCCGGAGCCGACCTGAACAGCCGTCATGTCGCGCCAAGCCCCGGGGACCAGCGGAGAGTTACCACACCGCAGCGATCTGTGCGGTTGTCGACGGAAGTTGCTCCTCCACTACCGGTCAAAAAACCGTCGCCCGCCTCGCGGCAGGAGGCGCAGGCCGCTCAGGCGGCTTCTGTCCCTGCCGCTTCGTCCGAATCAGCACCCAGGCCGATCCGAAAAATCGAGATTCATCGGGCGCCGGAGCAGCCTGCAGCCAATGGCGTCACCAGGGAAGCGCCCGCCGCGGAAGACAGCAAGTCGACCTTCGGCTTCCCGATCAACCCGCTGCTCTGACGCCTCTGACGCGAGCTACACATAAAACGCCCCGGAGTGGGTCCGGGGCGTCTGACTGTTCGGTCGATGAAAAGCGTATTGGTTGCGCGATTAGGCTGCCTGCGCTTCCACAACCTTCGGCGTGTCCTTCTTGCCAATCGGAATCTGCCGCGGCTTCTTCGCCTCGGGGATTTCCCGGACGAGATCAACATGCAGCAGACCGTTTTCAATGGTCGCGCCTTTGACCTGGACGTGGTCGGCAAGCTGGAAGACGCGCTCGAAAGCGCGCGCGGCGATGCCTTGGTAGAGTACCTCGCTTTTGCCGGCCTCTTCTTTGGTCTGCTTCTCGCCTTTGATCGTCAGTGTGTTTTCCTTGGCCTCGATCGACAAGTCGCCCTCGCCGAAGCCGGCGACCGCAACCGAGATTCGATAGTCGTTCTCACCGGTGCGCTCGATATTATAAGGCGGGTAGCCCGGAGCTGCGGTATCGAAGCCGTCAAGCATCGAAAACAGCCGGTCGAAACCCACGGTCGAGCGGTAAAGGGGAGCAAGATCAAACGTACGCATCAGCATATCCTCCTGTTGAGCGACATGCGGGTAGGGTCCGCCAATGGCCTGACCCGAAGCCCGTCGTGCAGCCACCATTGGCCTGCACGAAACTGATATGGGTCGCATCAAAAACGACTTCAAGACCTGCGGGGTTGTTTTAAGGTATTGAATATATTGTATTTTATGATTTCAGCCTGGTTTTTTGCCACCGGCTCTCTTGCTCGTGGGCTTGTTGTATCCCGCTGTTCCGTTCAGACAGTCGGGTGGTCCTGCTATAAGAGAACGGCAGCTGCGGCCCATTCATGACTCTGGTTTCAATCCCCGCCAATCCTGTTCCTGAAGACGCTGTTTCCGGCACGATCAAGACCCGGGACGGGGTCAATCTGCGTTTTGCCCGGTTCGCACCGCCGCCTGGCCGGCGGGGGACGGTGGTGATTCTGCAGGGGCGCGCGGAATTCATCGAAAAATACTTCGAGACGATTCGCGATCTGCGGACACGCGGCTTTGCTGTGGCGACGCTCGACTGGCGCGGGCAGGGTCGGTCCGATCGTCTGCTGGCAGACCGGTATAAAGGCCATGTCCGACAGTTCTCCGATTACCGTGCCGACCTGGATACGTTCATGGAACAGGTGGTGCTGCCGGATTGTCCGCCGCCCTTGTTCGCGCTGGCCCATTCCATGGGCGGGGCAATCCTGATCGACGCCTGTATGCAAGGCCGCCGCTGGTTCGACCGCGTGGTGTTGAGCGCCCCGATGGTCGGCTTGCCGCACGTGCCTCTGCACGGGTCCGCAAGCACCTCGCTGGCGATGCTACGCTGCCTCGGTTTTGGCTCCGCCTATGTGCCGTCGGCGCAGAAGTTCGAGCTGAAGGACTTTGCCGGCAATGTGCTTACCTCGGATCCCGTGCGTTTCGCCCGCTTCCGCGCCGTGCTTGATGCGGAGCCCGGCCTCGGCATCGGCGCGCCCACCATCGCGTGGGCGCATTCCGCATTTCAACAGATGCGCCGGTTTGCCGAACCTGGCTACGCAGCACGGCTGCGCCAGCCGATGCTGATGCTGGCGGCGGGCCAGGATGAGGTGGTGTCGACGCCGGCGATCGAGCAGTTCGGCATGCAATTGCTGGCCGGCTCACATGTCATGGTGCCGGGTGCGCGACATGAATTGTTGCAGGAGCAGGATCTTTATCGGCAGCAATTCTGGGCGGCATTCGATGCCTTCGTGCCGGGAACGCCCTACTACTGATCCTGCGGTGCGGCCAGGGCCGAATTGAGCATTTCGAGCGCGGCGCGATGCACGCGTGCGTCGCCGGCCGCGACGATCCGGCCGCCGTTCTGCGCCGGCCGGTTGTCCCAGTCGGTGATGATGCCGCCGGCCCCGGCGATGATCGGAATCAGCGCCATGATGTCATAAGGCTTCAACCCGGTTTCTATGACCAGGTCGATATGGCCTGCGGCCAGCATGCAATACGCGTAGCAGTCACCGCCATAGCGTGACAGGCGCACGGCGTCCTCGACCGTCGCAAAGGCGGCGCGCTCGTCCGCCTGCATCAGTCGCGGGCTGGTGGTGTAAAGGGCAGCGTCAGACAGGCTATGGCATGTGCGCACCCGCATGTCGCGTTCGCCGGCCGGCCCCCGGTAATGTGCGGCTGCCCCATCGCCGGTAAAGCGCTCACGGGTGAATGGCTGGTGCATCATGCCGAAGACCGGCTCGCCGAAGCGCAAAAGCCCGATCAGCGTGCCCCAGGCAGGCATGCCGCCGACGAACGACTTGGTGCCGTCGATCGGATCGAGCACCCAGACATATTCGGCGTCGCTACGCTCATTGCCGTATTCTTCGCCGATGATACCGTGATCGGGAAAGGTGCGCCGGATCAGAGCCCGCATTGCATTCTCGGAGGCTCGGTCGGCGGCAGTTACCGGGTCGAAGTCGCCGGCATTCTTGTTCTCGACAGCGAGCGAAGTCCGAAAGAACGGGAGGATGGTGTCGCCCGAGGCGCTCGCCAGTTCATCAACGAAGGAGGAAAAGTCGATGGCGGTCATGCCGTTGCTTGATCCTCGTCGATAAAACCGGAAGTCGACACCTGGTGGCTACAGTTGGCACTTCGGTCGCCGTTAAATTTCCATGCCCCCATTTGGGGCAGTCCTGCAACATATCTGCTATTTCGCGCCGGAACCCGAGGATATGCGTTCAACGCAGTTCACGGTGCGACAAAATGCCGAAAACTGGCTTTAGTTTGCCGTGATGTGGCCATTTTTAATGCCTTCGGGTGTTCATGTCGCTGCTTGCGAGGTTCAGCCATGCAAATTTTTCATGGAAAAACGGTCAGAAGCACTTGCCTTTTGTGCGTCGCGATGTATGTTACCGCAATGCGGTAGCGAGAGCTACCGTTGCCCTCCTTGGGCGTTTCCTCCCTAGACTTGGCCGCTTGCGCAAGCAAGCGGCCCTTTTTCTTTTTGGAGGATGAAAGCCGTCCGGTTACTCGGCGGCCGCCTGATAAGGGCGCAGCTCCTCCAGCGGAATTGCGGCAAGACGGTCAGCGAGTGTTTCGAGGTCGGCGGAAAGGCGAGCGAACCCGGCGGTCAGCTGGTGCCGTTTCTCATCCATATAGAGTGCCCGGTTTACTTCGATCTGGATCGTATGCAGTCCGGCGGTCGGGTTGCCATAGTGCTCGGTGATAAAACCGCCGGCATAGGGCTTGTTGCGACTGACCGTGTAGCCGAAGCTGCGTAGCGCCTCTTCGACCGTTTCCGACAGCACGCCGATGCAACTTGTGCCGTAGCGGTCGCCGATCACGAATTGCGGCCGGGCGCGGTCGTCCTGACCACCGGTCGAGGGCATCGAATGGCAGTCGACCAGAATTGCGGCGCCGTATTCACGGTGCAGCTTGCCGAACAGTTGGCGCAGCGCGCGGTGATACGGCTTGTAGAGGCTCTCGATGCGCCGCAATGCTTCATCCACTGGCAGCCGGCGTTCGTAAATTTCCTGCGCGTCGCCAACGACGCGCGCCACCGTGCCGAGACCGCCGGCGACCCGCATCGAGCGGGTATTGGCGAAGGACGGCAGGCGGCCCTCGAACATGCGTGGATCGAGCTCATAGGGCTCGCGATTGACGTCGACGAAGCAGCGCGGAAAGTGGGCCCGCATCAGCGGATAGCCGCGGCTCACCATGCCGGCGACCAGTTTGTCGACGAAGCCATCCTCCGAACGCCGTAGTACCTCGACGTCAAGCCGCGACGTGGCAAGGAAACCGGGCGGGTAGATCGACCCGCTGTGAGGCGAGTTGAACAGGATCGGCGCGCGGATTGTCTCTGGTTCGCAGATCTCGAACGGGGGGTCGAACTCGTCCCGGACGTTGGTCATGACGCTACTATCTGCACGGTCTGCCTGCTGCCGTCCGCATCCGCTGCGCGGTCGCGATTCGAGCCATTGTCCATGGACACGCCGCCGCTGCCAAGAACAAAGAACAAATGGCGAGCGCGGAATTGTCGGGGAGGGGGAGGCCGCAAGGGCGGGGTTGACCGAGGCTGCCGGTGTGTTCCGAAGGTTGCGCCTTTGGAAACGGCGGAAATCCGCAGCACGATGGGCGGTTCACCCCATATTTACCGAGTGGAGTCCTAATGAGCCCGGGGACAACGGGGTCGCGATCACGGAATGAACACCAAGCCTGCGCCGTCGAAAATCCTATTGGCGGAAGACGATACCGATATGCGCCGGTTTCTGGTCAAGGCACTCCAGAACGCCGGCTTTGAAGTGACGTCCTATGATAATGGCCTGTCGGCCTATCAGCGGCTGCGCGAGGAGCCGTTTGAACTGCTGCTGACCGACATCGTCATGCCGGAAATGGACGGTATCGAGCTGGCGCGGCGGGC
>DATMEW010000165.1:0-6067 GCA_035556495.1 Xanthobacteraceae bacterium
TTCGCGGGCTCCACGGTCCAAACACCAATCGGCCGCCGGATGGACGCATAGCTCAGTTGGTAGAGCAGCTGACTCTTAATCAGCGGGTCCTAGGTTCGAGCCCTAGTGCGTCCACCATTTTCTCCAATAAAATTAGCAGTCTATACGCAGCAGCGCGCCTTCCGGAAAAGGCACCTTTTGCATTTGTAAGCTTATCGTAAGCGTGGACGCTGGAACAAATGTGGAAGATCGGCTGACTTGTCCTTGACCTCCATCCGGTCACGCGGGGATAGTAGGGCTATGAATCAGTCCGCTCCACTCTCAGAGAACGACACCCTCGGCCCATGGTCGCTCAACGCAACTCATAACGTCGATTGCTTGACCGGCCTCAAGGCCATGCCAGACGAATGCATTGATATGTTCGTCACATCTCCGCCCTATTGGGGACAGCGAGGGAACGGCGGTTTGGGACTAGAACCGGACCCGCGCGATTATGTCAAAAACCTAGTTGAAATACTGAACGAGGCTATGCGGTGCCTCAAGCCATCGGGCCTGTTCTGGCTCAATGTTGGAGATGCATACAACACGCCGATCAATTGGCGCGAAGAGGACTATGTTCACAGTTCGCTTGGTGTTGAGGGCAAGGGGCTCGACAAGAATAACTCCGCCTACACTAAAGCGCGGGGTCGTCGCCGCGCGTTCATCGATAAGGACGCCGGCTTTCTCCAATATGGGAACCTGCTGGCAATCCCCTATCGTATTGTTACAGCGATGGGTGATGCGGGCTGGCTGTTTCGAGGCGAGGTTGTTTGGGTCAAATCGCGCCCACTTCCCGAAGGTATCTGCCGCCGCCCCCATCGACGTCATGAAGGAATTTACATATTCGCCAAGAGCGAGCGCCATGCGTTCCGTGTGAAGCCACCCGTAGGCTCAGTGTGGGAGTTAAAGCAAACGCCGAATAAGCTACCCCACTGCTCGACGTTTCCTCCCGACCTACCTTTGCAATGCATCGAGGCTTCAGCGCTTCAGCCAAGTGCAGTCGTGTGCGATCCATTTATGGGTAGCGGGACCACAGCACGAGCCGCGCAATCCCTCGGTTTTGCCTTTGTCGGTTTCGAACTTGATCCTTCCATGTGCAACATCGCCAACACACAATCGAGCGATGACCGTCAACCGTTGCTTAGGTTCGGATAGCCTTCAAGTCGTTCGCTGCGGCGAATGCCTTCCACTGTGCTTCAAGGAAGGCCACCAGCTTATCGGGTTGCTGTTCGTGCATTCCAAGTGTCATGATCCGCTTACCGGATGGTGTGGTCGCGGGACTTTCTGGAGTGCGGAGATTGTATGAGAACATTGCGTCGAACTGACCGTCATTCTCGACGTAGCGACGTTTGATTCGGTCCTTTTCGACGCCGATGCTCCGCCCACCCAACTCACCATAGTTGATTCCTTGACCGTGCGGTGGCGGGTAGCTTTTCGCGTCCATAGTGATCGCGATTGAAGTAAGGCCGCGCTCCATGAATGCGAGACTCGCAGGTACATCATCCTGAATGCGCTCGGCTATGCTCGATTTGACGTGAGCGGACCCGAATACCACCCATTCCTTCGTCGTGCCGAACAGGCCGCCTTCCTTCTCGATTAGCCCTTCAAGGAACATGTCGAATTTCGACGCTTGAAAGCCGACGATGCCAAGCTTCGACAGGTATGCATTGGCGATTGCCGCACTGACGATGTGCATCCGGATGCCAAGCGACGTAAGCCGGGGCTGATAGACAAGCTGAAGCGCACGTTCGAGCGCGAAGCCGGATACTCGCTTCCAGCGGTTATCGCTCCAGCCCTGTGACAACAGATGCCGGTAGATAACATGGTGCCAAAGGTCGCTTGGATTGGCGTTGGGGCAGTGCTCCGTCAGTTCGGCGAACACGGCGGCTACGGCGTTCGAAACCTGCCCGCCTCCGGCAATTCTATTATCGAGTTCTCGATGAAACTGCATCACCTCCGCATCGGTGATGCAATCAATATCAACCCACGCCGAGGCAACCCCGGCCTGCGCCGATCGGCATTCTATCCTCGCGATGACATCCCCCCTTCGAATCAGCCAGCTTACCGGAGTAATTTCTGACCGATCGGCGGAATGAAAACAACTCCAACCGAGATATTGGAGCACAGCGGCTTATGATGGGCTTACTCTTACGTCTTAGGATTTCCTAATGCATTGATAAAAAACGCATTCTTTGCCAAGACGTTCAAACCAACGGTTTGATGCCAACGCTACCTGTCGAGCGCAATTGGCGGCACCTGCAACCCTGTGCCAACGTGACGGCATCACCAATCTCACGTCCTGCGGCCTAAGGCGAACATATGTTGAACATCAGACTAGAAAGCTTATCTTGAACACATCTGGTCTTTTGGGGGATGCAGTGGGGGAAATGGTTCTTCGGGTTTGGGACGTTGAGCATGGAGCATGCGCCATGCTCCACCCGTTGGTGAACGGAATTGCTGGCCGATTGGCCATGATTGATTCTGGTTGCACAACGCAGTGGCGCCCGAGCACGTTTATTCGGCAGGGCTTGAATCGAAGCACGCTGGATTACCTGTTCATTACCAACGCCGATCAAGATCATATGTCGGACCTCAAGGGGCTGGAGCAGGAGGGCATCTTCGTTGACACCCTATTTCGCAACCCCACTTACTCTGGCTCTGAAATGTATGCCATCAAGTCCATCAGTGGTCCTGTATCGGCGGATGCTCAATGGTATGTGCAGGCCTGCTCCGCATACAACACGCCGACGAATTTGCCATTCAATACCAACATGGGTGGCATCACAGCGCGTTGCTTTTTCAATCCATATCCTCAATTCACCGATACCAATGACCTAAGTCTGGTCGTGTTCATCGAATTCGTAGGCTTCAAAATTCTTTTTCCCGGCGATCTGGAAAAGGCGGGATGGCAGGCACTGCTTCAACGCGCCGATTTCAGGGCGGCTCTATGTGGGACGAATATCCTCGTCGCATCCCATCACGGACGAGAAAGCGGCTTCTGCCAAGACGTGTTCAACTGGGTTGTGCCGGATGCTGTGGTCATTTCCGACAAGCCCATACGCCATGAAACGCAACTTATGGTTCCTGACTATCGACGGGTTACGCGCGACCAAGGTGTAACAGTAAGGACAACTATGAAGGCGCGGCATGTGTTGACCACGCGGCGCGATGGCTGGATTCAGTTCACCGTCGGCAGCGACGGCTCCTATTTCATCGACACGGAATGCGCCGGATGAGCAGCAAGTCCCTCAAGGCCGACTACCAAAAATGGCTGTGGATGTTGGCAATCGCCGATATTGCCTTAATCCTGCTTTTTCTGGTGCCAGACATCTCTGAGACCGAGCTTTCTCGGCTCGCCAACTGGCGCTTGCTGATAACAATCATCGTGCCGGTCGGCGTGCTGTTGCTCGTGAACGTCTTGCCCCACAAATTGAAATGCATGGCGGTTTACTGGAAACCGTATGGTTGGCTTCCAGGGTGTGAAGTGTTCACTAAGTTTGCGCTTGATGATGCTCGCATCGACATGAAAGAGCTCACCAAGCACATCGGGAAACCTCCATCCGGACAAGGCGAACAGAACGCCCGTTGGTATCAGCTATACAAGCTGGTTGAGAATGAGCCTGAAATCACCGAGGTTCATCGCAACTTCCTGATGTATCGTGATATGGCGACACTTAGCTTCCCGTTCATTGCCTTGGCACCGCTTTTCCTTTTCTGGGCGGGGGCTTCGAGGGAAGCGCAATGGGGCGGTGCCGCTCTTTTTCTGATACAGTTTCTGCTCACCGCGATCAGCGCGCGATGGAGCGGCATCCGCTTCGTATGCAATGTGCTAGCCCTTCATTCGGCTCGCCCAATACAAGGCGCAAAGCTCAACCGGCGTTGAACTCAACCACAAATTACCGAACGATCTTCTCGGCATAGAATGCCGCGAGGTTCGCGATGAAGGTTTTGGCAATATCCTTCTCGTCAAAGGTCGCAGCGCGCCTGCTGCCTTCGACCTTGATCGCGATGGATCTGGCATGAGCGATAGCCTCCATATCCTCAACCGACACATAGGCGAGGCCGGTTTCGCGAAGGCTGGATGATGCCGACCGGCTCATCGAATTGTATTGGATGCCGTCGCCGAATGCGGACCCTCCCTGCACGAACGGGACGGAAACGCGCTTCGAGCCGTCAATTATGAATACGATGCTCTGCGGTGTGCCGATGCTGTTGGGCGATCCGTAGGTGGTGTCTATTTCCGTCTCATTGTGGAAGAAGAAGCCGACCCTTGCGATCTTTCCGTCCGCCCGATTCCGCATCACCAACGGCTCAAGGTAAAGACCCTGTCCGTTGATGTAGATTCCCCCGGCGGGGGACTTTTTCGAGATGCGATTGTTCATCCCCATGAACGTGATCGTCGGGGCATCGGAGAATCGGTCGTCTGTTTGCTCGATCTTGAATTTTCCCGGACCGAACAGGCCTTGTGCAGACGCCGGAGCGGCCAGCGCCATACTTCCGGCAAACAAAATCCCGACGCCGATCAATTTTCCAAGCGTTCGCATATGGCGGTGGTTACGCAACGTCATATTCACGCACTCCCACGCGCCTGCGAGCAGCTTCCACGCGGGAACGCAGTTCCTCCCGCAGCGATCGGGCATCTTCGACATTATTGATCTGAAAGGTTGTTCTCCGTCCCTCGCCTATTCCCGTCGCATCGGACGAGATGACCGAAAGATCGCCGTTACCGAAGAACTGCTGCACCAGCGAAAAATGGACCTTGATGTCCTTGATCCGGTATGACGTGACCCCCTGATTTTCCTCCAAGCTTGATTAGAGTCCGGCCCATTGGAAGGACGGACAGATGAAGCGAACGAGGTTCACGGAAGAGCAAATCATTGGTGTGCTGAAGGAAGCGGAGGCGGGAGCGAAGACCGCTGACCTGGCTCGGCGGCACGGCGTGTCGGAAGCAACGATCTACAACTGGAAGGCCAAGTATGGCGGCTTGGAGGTGTCCGATGCGAAGCGGCTGCGGGCGCTGGAAGACGAGAACGCCAAGCTGAAGCGGCTGCTGGCCGAGGCCATGCTGGACAATGCCGGCCTGAAGGATCTGCTCGCAAAAAATTGGTGACGCCCGCTGCCAAGCGAGAGGCGGTCGCGCGTCTTCAGGCATTCCTGGGGATGAGCGAGCGGCGGGCGTGTCGTGTCATAGGCGCTGACCGGAAGAGCATGCGCTACCGATCGCAACGGGATGACGATGCCGAGGTTCGGTCGAAGCTGCGCGAGTTGGCGCAGCAGCGGCGGCGGTTCGGCTATCGTCGTCTCCATATCCTGCTGCGGCGAGAGGGTATCGTGATCAACCGGAAGAAGACCCAGCGGATCTACAGGGAGGAGAAGCTGGCGGTTCGGCGGCGGCGCAATCGGCGCCGTGCTATCGGTGCACGGGCTCCAGCCCCGGTTCTGGCGTTGCCCAACCAGCGCTGGAGCCTGGACTTCGTCCACGATCAGCTCGCGTCAGGCCGTCGGTTCCGGGTCCTGAACATCGTCGATGACGTGACCAGGGAGTGTCTGCGGGCAGTGCCGGATACCTCGATCTCAGGACGCAGGCTCGTGCGGGAGCTGGCCGATCTGATCGCGGAACGCGGCAAGCCCGGCATGATCGTCAGCGACAACGGCACGGAACTGACATCCAATGCCGTGCTCGCATGGTGCGGGGAGGTTGGCGTGGAGTGGCATTACATCGCGCCGGGCAAGCCGATGCAGAACGGCTACGTCGAGAGCTTCAACGGCCGCATGCGCGATGAGCTACTCAACGAGACGCTGTTCCTCAGCATGGACCATGCCCGCGTTCAGATCGCGGCGTGGGTTGAGGACTACAACCACGAGCGACCGCACTCAGCCCTTGGCTACGAGACCCCGGCGGCATTCGCCGCCGAACTGCATAAGCAATGGCCTGCTCCGCTACGCCCTATGGGCTCCGCTGCACAGGCCATTGCTTACCCCGCGCTCATGCGCAACAAAGCGGCCCGGCTCTAATCACAGCTGGTGGAAAGCTGGGGGTCACGTCAGG
>DATMEW010000166.1:0-109044 GCA_035556495.1 Xanthobacteraceae bacterium
GAAACCTCCGAAACTTCCCAAGCCCTCACTCGTCTTCGTCGCCCTCGCCTTCCTCACCGGCGAGAATCTTCTCGGCGATCAGCCCGGCGTTCTGGCGGATGGCCGCCTCGATCCGGTCGGCAGTCTCGGCATTCTGCCGCAGGAACGTCTTGGCATTCTCGCGCCCCTGACCAAGCCGCTGGCTGTCATAGGAGAACCATGCGCCGGATTTCTCGACCACACCGGCTTTGACGCCGAGGTCGATCAGTTCGCCCATTTTCGAGACGCCCTCGCCATACATGATGTCGAACTCGACCTGCTTGAACGGTGGCGCCAGCTTGTTCTTCACCACCTTCACGCGGGTCTGGTTGCCGATCACCTCGTCGCGGTCCTTGATCGCGCCGATGCGGCGGATATCGAGACGCACGGAAGCGTAGAACTTCAGGGCATTGCCGCCGGTCGTGGTTTCGGGCGAGCCATACATCACGCCGATCTTCATGCGGATCTGATTGATGAAGATCACCATGGTGTTCGATTTATTGATCGACCCGGTGAGCTTGCGCAGCGCCTGGCTCATGAGGCGGGCCTGGAGGCCGGGCTGGCTGTCGCCCATCTCGCCTTCAAGTTCCGCGCGCGGCACGAGCGCGGCGACGGAGTCGATCACCAGCACGTCGATCGCGCCCGAACGCACCAGCGTATCCGCGATCTCCAGCGCCTGCTCACCGGTGTCGGGCTGCGAAATCAGCAGATCGTCGACATTCACGCCGAGCTTGCGGGCATAGATCGGGTCCAGCGCATGTTCCGCGTCCACAAAGGCGCAAATGCCCCCCTTGCGCTGAGCTTCGGCGACGGTGTGCAGCGCCAGCGTGGTCTTGCCGGAGCTTTCCGGGCCGTAGATTTCGATGACCCTGCCTTTCGGCAGCCCACCCACGCCAAGGGCGATATCGAGGCCGAGGGAACCCGTAGAAACCGCTTCGATATCCATCGACTTGTCGTTCTTGCCAAGCCGCATGATCGAGCCCTTGCCGAAATTGCGCTCGATCTGGGAGAGCGCGGCATCAAGGGCTTTCGATTTATCCATGGACGAACCTTCGACAATACGCAGGGAGGCGGCTGCCATCTGGTCTCTCCTTATGGCTGGAATGGTGGGGATTCGAAAGCCGTGAAGCCCCCACGGCTCCTGCCTCATCCCCAACTTGCCTTGAGAGATTCTTGTACACGATATGTTCCATGTTCGCAATATGTTCTTTTCGCCGGCGGCGGCCATTTGCGACAGCCGCCGGCCTCGCCCGCTCAGGACGAGATGCCGGCCGGCGCTCCGCTCCAGCGGGAGATGAATTCTTCGCTGGCCGGACGCGGCGGAACGACAGCCCGCGGCCGCGGCGTTCCGGCATAGATGAAACCGACGATGGCATCGCCGGGTTCGAGCCCCAACGCCGCCTTGACCCGCGGGTCATAAGCCGGCGCGCCGGTCTTCCAGACGGCACCGAAGCCCTGTGCATGGAGACCGAGCATCAGATTCTGGGCCGCGGCTCCCGCAGCCAGCATCTGCTCGATCTCGGGTACGCCCGGCCGCTCGATAAGCCGGGCCGCCACGACGACGATCAGCGGCGCGCGCATCGCCTTGGCGGCTTCGCGCTCAAGTTCGGGAGCGGAGACGTCGGCGTTGCGGCACTTCAGAGCATCAGCGAGTACCTGGCCGAAAGCATGCCGCGCCGCGCCCTCGATCAGGATGAAACGCCATGGCCGCAGCCGCGCATGATCCGGCGCCGCGACAGCCGCCTCCAGCGCCCGGCTCAGGGCCTCGTGCGAAGGAGCCGGTTCGTCAAAGTCCTTCGGCGAGGTGCGCGAAATCATTACGTCCAGAGCATTCGTCTGCGCCATATTCACCCTCGTTTCGCAGCAACCGCTGCCATTTGTCCGCATCATCCCCGGATGTGGTCGCTGCGACCGCCAAAAGCAATGCATGATCCGGACTGAGCGACTTGACGCGGCAAGCGTCATGGCCTTGGTTGCTGGCTGCAAACCGGATCAACATGCCGGACCGTGCGCGGGGGGATTTATGCCGGACATCGCATTCGCATCGGCCAAGCGGCTGGCGGACCTAATTGCCAAGAAGAAGGTCGGCTGCGTCGAACTGCTGGATCATTATGTGGCGCGGGTCGAAAAATATAACCCGACGATCAACGCGATTATCGCAACGGACATTCCCGCAGCCCGCAAACAGGCGAAGGCGGCTGACAGGGCAATTGCCCGGGGAGAAAGCCGGGGGCCGCTTCACGGCGTACCGATGACCGTGAAGGAAGCCTTCGACGTGAAGGGCCTGCCGACCACATGGGGCGTGCCGGGCCAGCGCGGCAGCATGCCCACCACCAACGCGCTGGCGGTGGACCGGCTGACAAATGCCGGCGCGGTGATCTTCGGCAAGACCAATGTGCCCGCGTGGCTTGCGGACGGGCAGAGCTACAACGACATCTATGGTGTCACCAAAAACCCCTGGGACACCTCGCGCACGCCGGGCGGCTCATCAGGCGGTTCGGCGGCGGCGCTGGCGAGCGGTATGACCGGCCTCGAACTCGGCAGCGACATCGCGTCCTCGATCCGCAACCCTTCGCACCACTGCGGCACTTTCGGCCACAAGCCGAGCTATGGCATCTGCCCGCCACGCGGCCACACGCTGAACGGCCGCCTCGCCGCCGACGATATCAACTCCATCGGACCGATGGCGCGCAGCGCCGCCGATCTCGACATTGCGCTGGCCGTTATCGCGGGACCGGACGAAATCGATGCCGGCGCCTTCGCCCTCGCCCTGCCGGCGCCGCGCAAGAAGCGGCTGAAGGATTTCAGGATCGGCATCATGTTTGACGATCCGGCCGCCGTGGTCGAACCGCAGGTGCAGGAGGTGATGCACACCCTCGCCGCCTTCCTCAGCAAGGCTGGAGTGAAGATCGACGACAAGACCCGGCCGGTGCCCATGGAGGACGCCAAGCGTGTCTTCGCGCAGCTTCTGCGCGGCGCGACATCCCATCGGCAGACGGACAAGGAATTCGCTGAGAATCTCGCCAAGGCGCGCAAGCTCGCCGGCGACGACGACAGCCCGGCGGCGCGGGTGCTGCGCGCGCAGGTGCAGCACCATCGCGACTGGCTCGCCGCCCATGAGGAACGCGTGCGCATGCGCTGGGCCTGGCACGAATATTTCAAGACCTACGACCTACTGCTGGCGCCGTCCTTCCCGGTCGCAGCGCATCCGCACCTGCTCAACGCACCGCCGGCGAAGCGGGTTTATACGGTCCGCGGCAAGACCTATTCGATGCTGGACCAGTTGATCTGGGCAGGCTACGCGGGCGTGGCCTATCAGCCGGCCAGCGCCGCGCCTGCCGGTCTCACCGGAGAAGGTCTGCCGGTCGGCGTGCAGATCATCGGGCCCTACGGCGCGGACCGCACCTGCATCCGCTTCGCCCGGCTGCTTGAGAAGGAATACCGCGCCTTCGTGCCCCCGCCCGGATACGAGTGAGCCCCGGCGCAATCTGTCCGGCCCCGTTGCGGGAAACCCGCCACAGCGGGGCCGGGTCAGTGCGCGCCGAACATTGTAACCGCCCACCAGGCGAGCCCGCCGGCGGCGAGGCAAAGCACCGACACGATCGCAATGTCCAGCGCGAACCGGCCGCGCCCGATCACCCCGCCGATCGCCAGCTTGGTCGCGGTGTTGCTGATGAGCGCGATCAGGATCGCCAGCGCGGCAGCCGGGGCATCCAGCGTCTGCGGCGTCATCTTCGCCATCGACACCGCCACCGCGTCGACATCGGCAAGGCCGAGAGCCGCCGCGCCCAGCAGTGCGCCGCCGGCTCCGAAATTGCGGCCCAGCAGATTCCCGATCGCGATCACCACTGCCAGAAGGGCTGCGAAAGACAGGACCGAGAGCAGGTTGAAGGGATTGCTGAAGGACGCCCCCGCCACAGGGCGCCCATTGTCCCAACCATAGACAACGAGCAGCGCGAATGCCGTTGCGCACAGGGCCGCCGCGAGCAGGGGTGCGGCCAGCGACGCCAGCAGGGCCGGCGCGAGCGCCCCCGCAATAGCGAGCACGCGCATGAATGAAACCGCCATCGCCAACGCGACGCCGGCCGCGAGAATGCCCGGTGCCCCCTCGCCTCGCGCCGCGCTTCTTGCATTCGCCAATGTCACCGCGGTGGACGAAGCGAGCCCTCCGGTCGCGGCGGCAAGCAGAACGCCGCGGCGCTCTCCCAGAGAGCGGACAGTCGCGTATCCGAAAAAGGAGACTCCCGCTAGAATGATGGCAATCATCCATACCTGACGCGGATTGACGCCGCCGACGACCTCGTAGCTTCGATCCGGCACTATCGGCAGGATGATGAAAGTCATCGCGAGCAGGGTCAGCGCGGAGCGCAACTCCGGCCATGTGATCCGCCGCAACAAGCCATGTAGACTTTCCCGCAGGGCAAGGATGCCGACCGCGGCCACGGCGACGGCGGCCGAAACCCGCATGTCGCCGATCGTAGCGAAAGCCGCAAGCAGAAACGCCAGCATCCCGGAAACTGCCGTTGTCGCCGAGAAGCTGCCTTCCGCGCGATTTTCCTCCCGAGAAAATACGGTCAGCACCAAGGCATAAACGGCAAAAGCCGCGGCGAAAAAAATCGCGGCCCCGAGAGCGCTGCCCTCGCCAAAGACCAGCGCGAAGCTTCCGCTGCCGCTGCCAAGCAGACCAGTGAGCGCGAAGGTGCGGATCCCCGCGGTACGAGCGCCATCAGCCGCATCGCGCATCTTCCAGCCGCGCTCGATGCCGAACAGCAGGCCGATTCCCAGCCCGACAGCGAAATGGGTCAGCGTCTCTTCCACGGCCTGTCGATCCTCTCAAACCCGGCGCAAGGCAGTTTCATTCTCCAAACGCTCCTCTTTTTGGCATGGAATGAGCGAGCCCTGCCGATTTTCAACCGATTTCACCACTCGCCGGGAGCAAAAGGGAACAATATATTGAATGCAGAATAATTTTCTCCTCCGGCCGTGCGTGGCGCATGGCGCGGAGGCACTACAGGAGAGAAGCATGGGACTTTCAATCGGCGACACCGCTCCGGATTTCGAAGCTGAAACCACCCAGGGAAAAATCCGGTTTCACGAGTGGCTGGGAGACTCTTGGGGCGTGCTGTTCTCCCATCCCAAGGATTTTACACCGATCTGCACCACGGAACTGGGCTATATGGCCCGGATCAAGCCCGAATTCGACAAGCGCGGCGTGAAGATCATCGGTCTGTCCGTGGACCCGGTGGACAATCATGCCAAATGGGCGACCGATATCGAGGAAACCCAGGGCTTCGCACCGAACTATCCCATGATTGGCGATACCGATCTCGCGATCTCCAAGGCGTGGGGCATGTTACCAGCGGCGACCTCCGGCAACGCCAATGAACGCACAGCGGCCGACAACCAGACGGTGCGCAATGTCTTCGTCATCGGTCCCGACAAGAAGATCAAGCTGATCCTGGTCTATCCCATGAGCACGGGCCGCAACTTCGATGAGGTGCTGCGCGTGATCGACTCCATGCAACTCACCTCCAAATTCCAGGTGGCGACGCCCGTCAACTGGAAGAATGGCGAAGATGTGGTCATCCTCACCTCGGTCAACGACGAGGACGCGAAGAAGGCCTATCCGGACGGCTGGAAAACCCTGAAGCCGTATCTGCGCGTCGTGCCGCAGCCGAAGTAACGACAGACCGCCGCGCCTCCTCCGCTTGGCGGAACGGCGTTGTCGGATCGAGATAAAAGGGGCGGCGGGCACAAGCGCCTGCCGCCCCTTTTCTGCGCGGCGCAGGCTTCGTAGACTTCGGCAGGATCGCGGCAACCCCCGGTGCAAGCCATGACATCGTCGCCCCCTTCTGCCGATCTCGGCTTCATTCATCGCTTCCTGCCTGGCGCTGCGGGGCACGCACCGCTTCTGCTGCTGCATGGTACCGGCGGCAACGAGGATGACCTTATTCCGCTGGCGCGCCGCATCTCGCCCGGCAGCGCACTGTTGTCACCGCGGGGCAAGGTGCTGGAGATGGGCATGCCGCGCTATTTCCGGCGTCGCTCCGAGGGCGTATTCGACCTCGACGACATGATGGAGCGGACCGACGAACTGGCCGATTTCGTGTTGCGCGCGCAGGACGCTTATGGCATCGGCCGGCCGGTCGCCATGGGCTTTTCCAACGGGGCGAATATCGCCTATTCGCTGCTGTTCCGGCATCCCGAACTGCTGGCCGGCGCCATTCTGTTTCGCGCGGTGCTGCCATTCGAGCCGGAGACGCTGCCGGCGCTGGACATCCCCGTTCTGCTGACCCTCGGATCGGATGACCCGATGATATCCCCTCAGCAGGCGGCGCGCCTTGGCGCTGCCCTCACCCGGACCGGCGCAAGGCTGACGGAGCGGACCCTTCCCGCCGGCCACGGCCTGACGCCGGACGACATCGCGCTTGCGGAAACGTGGATGAAAGAGCGTTCCGGCGAATTTGGCTCTTGACGAAGCGACCGTCACGGTCTGTTTTCCAGGGCCTGCGCTCGTAGCTCAGCTGGATAGAGCATCAGACTTCGAATCTGAGGGTCGGGAGTTCGAATCTCTCCGAGCGCGCCAGATGCCGCCGATTACCCTCCACAATACGCTATAGCCGCCTAGCGTACGCCCTTGCATCTGGCAAATGAGAGCCAGCGCGCAGAAAAGCGTAGAAACGGCGGCGTTTGGCGGCCGAAAAGTTCGAATCGCCCAAGATCAAATAATGAATTTTGGGACCATGTGGGTTGTCTCGCGTTCCTTTTTTGTTCTAAATGATGCCTATCAAACCCTCTTCTCGACACCTACGATTGCTCCTTAAGTTATCTGCCATGGAACACCGCTTCACCCGCCAACAGCTCTATGACACGATCTGGTCGAAGCCGATGTCCCACCTCGCTGCTGAACTCGGTACCACCACGGGCATTCTCAGCACATTGCTGCGACGTGCCGACATCCCAACTCCCTCGTCCGGGCACTGGATGCGGAAAGAGTTCGGAAAGCCCATAGAACAACCCCCTCTACCGCCAACACCATCCGGATGTGTTGAGCCGCTAGTGCTGGATACCGAGAAGCAGGGGGTTAGGCGCAAGCCTAAACATGTCATAGCGGATCTGACACTCGATCTCGGCGTGGCACAGAAGACTCCAGCAGCGACGCCCGAAAATCCTGTCCCGGCCACGCCAAAGCCACGTCCAACACAACCGACCACAATGACACGAGAGGACCTCTACAGCGCAGTGTGGACGACGCCAATGTCGCGATTGGCTGAGGAATATGGGATTAGCGGCAATGGTCTCGCCAAGATTTGTGGTCGGGAGGATATCCCGTATCCCCCGCGCGGATATTGGGCGAAGCATGCCGTAGGCAAAGCGCCAAAACAGACACCATTGCCCAAATCGAGCAGCGCACGCTCTATCACCATCCGCCCGACACCTTTGCCGCCGCCTCCCATTGAGTTACCACCGGAGGTAATGCAGCAGGTGGACAAAGCTCGCGCGAGCGCATCCTCTCTTGTCGTGCCCGAGCGCCTTCTGAGACCACACGCGGTGATCGCGTCATGGCTTGCTGAGCATGAGGAAAAGAAGCGGCAGGCCCGCAACGAACGCGATCCATGGATGCGCAATCTGTACCGTCCAAGCGAATTCACCGAAACGGACCGTCGCAAGCATCGTATTCTGGATGCCCTGTTCAAGGCAATTGAACGCCAAGGCGGAAAGGTCGTGCAGGGGGAGCGAGGCGTCCTCTTTGCCGAAGTCTTGGGCGAAAAGGTGGAGTTCCAGGTTCGAGAGAAGCAAAAGCAGGAACGGCGGCCTCTGACCGAAGACGAGAAGCGATGGCGTTCAACCGGCGACAACGGCTGGAAGAAGGAACTGGTGCCGACCGGATGGCTGGTTTTTGAGATCAAGACCTGGCAATGGCCGCTAGGCCTTCCGCGCCAATGGCTTGAATCCGAAAAGCAACCAATGGAGGGCATGCTGCCTGACATTCTGGCCACTTTCGTCGCTGCCGGACCATTGCTCGTTCAAGAACGCAAGGATCGAGAGGCAGCAGAGCGCGAGCGCCAGCTCGCCGAGAGGCACCGGTATGAAGAGCAGCAACGACGCAAGCGAGACGCTAATCGCTGGCGAAAATTTAGGGAGTTGGCGCAGGATTGGCACGAACTCGCCGCCGTGCGCGATTTCCTGACTGCATTGCGAACAATGGACACCGAGCCCCCCGCCGAGATTGATGGACGTGGCGTTGAAGAATGGATCGCGTGGGCAGAGGAGTGGCTCGAACTGGCCGATCCTACAGTCAATGGAGTCGACGGTGTCTTCAAAAAGGTCGCCGCCGTTACCGATTGGACCTACCGAGATTGACCGCCTGGATACCAACATCTAGATCGTTATGCGTCCATGTCGGCCGTTGCGGATTTGCTTTCCACGCCCCGAAAGCGGCCGCCTAAGAGTCAGAGCTCCCACCACGTCCATGGTGCTAACAGGGTGAACAGCTTCAGTTGGCATCTCGTAGGCAGTTGACAATACTGGATATCCCCGAAGTAATTGCAATCATTGGGGAGGCTACGAGATGAAGCTTACGAAGGCGCGGATAACCAATTACCGCAGTGTAAAAGATTCCGGCTGGATCAACTTTGAATCGTCTAAGACGATCATGGTCGGACCGAATGAAGCAGGGAAATCCGCTCTGCTTAAAGCGCTTCAGCAGATCAATGCACCAGACGATGTTCAGGGCTTTGAAGCCCTCCGGGATTATCCGCGAGGTGACTACAACGACATTACGACCAAACGCGTTGATCCTGCAAAAACCGATGTGGTTGTCGCACATTTCGAGCTAGAAGAGACGGATAAATCTGCCATCGGAAAAGACTTCCAATCCGCAACGTATGTCCGCGGTCGACGGCTTGATAACTCGTTCTGGCATAAGCTTGAAGGCATCCCCGACACACCTACCATAAATGAAATTAGGAAGGATTTGCTTCGGCTGGCAGCCCATATGGACAGCCGTCAAGCGGAAGGCGCGACTTTACCGAGCAAAGTGCTCGAGCCCATTTTGAATAAATACAGTGATGGAAATTATTACCTTCAGGGGGAATTGGCGACCGGAATTGTATCGTGGCTGGACGGCCACCTCGCGTTGATTGAGGAGGGAAACGAAAAGGAAGAGCAGCGCTATGAGCAAATCCTTGAGAAATGCCAGTATGGCGGGACTAAATCGAAGGCGCTGATCGAACTGGCCAAGCGTGTCCCGGTTTTTGTTCTTTTCAGCAATTACTTCCGTGTTCGCCCTCTTATCCACCTCGACCACCTAGCGACCCGCATTGAAAAAAAGCTGCTGGATGATGCCCAATACGACTACGGCAACCAGTGTCTGCTGAAGCTCTTGGGCTTTACCCCGAGAGAACTTTCCAACCTCGGCAAGGCAGGTGAACCTGGAGCCTCGGACCCCGACGCCCAGAAGTCGTACCGCGATCAACTCGACAAGCGGTCTTACCAGCTCAATGCTGCAAGCGTTCGTCTGACAGATGAGATTGTGAAAGTCTGGAATCCGAATCCCGAGCGGGCCGAAGCAAGCCGGCTCCGGATTACGGCCGATGGCCAGTACCTGAAAGTGGTCGTTGAAGACGGTCTTGGGGTGGAGATCGAACTCGATCAGCGGTCTGAGGGATTCCAATGGCTGGTGTCATTTTTCGTCGTCTTCTTCTCCGAAGCGGGGGACAAGCATTCCAATGCCGTGTTGCTGCTCGACGAGCCCGGAATGAGCCTCCATGCCCTCAAGCAACGTGACTTCAGGCTGACGATCTCCTTGCTCTCCAGATCCAACCAGACAATCTATACTACGCATTCGCCATTCCTCGTTGGGCCTGACGAGCTTGATCTGGTGCGTGTTGTGGAAATGGCTGACCGAAAAATCGGCACGAAAGTCCACACGACGGTGACTGCCGCCGATCCGGCGGCCTTGCTGCCCCTGCAGGAGTCTTTGGGATACGATCTTGCGCAGAGCCTTTTCGCGCAGCAACGTAATCTCATTCTCGAGGGACTGACTGACTTTTGGTATCTCGAGGCAACAGCGGAACTGCTGCGGCAGGCTGGCATCGTAGATCTCAACGAGAAGATCGCTTTAATTTCGGCCAGCACCGCGAGCAAGGTTGTGTACTTCGCCACTATCTTGGTGGCCCACAATTTGAAGGTGGCCGCGTTGCTCGATTCGGACAACGCGGGTGACCTCGCCGCGAAGCAAGATGTGCTTGTCCACCGGCTCGGTGCCAAGAGAATACTACGGACTATGGACTTCACGGAGCCCCAGCGACCCAAGGCGGAGATCGAGGACCTGCTGCGCGACACATTGGTTCCGATTGCAGCAGCGGCTCTGGGTGTCGACGTGTCCGCGGAGATAGCGGCCAAGCCAGACTTGCCAGTTGTCGATGTGCTTGCGAAAAAGGGCGGTGCTAACTTCTCCAAGTACAAGCTGGCCAAAGCTTATGTCAGATGGACGCGTGAGCATGCCGCCACCGATCTAACGGATGCGGAGCGGGTTGCATGGACAAAGCTCATCGGGTCTATAAATGCAGCGCTGAAGTGACGGCGGGAGAGCTGGGCTTCGTCGATGAGCATGGAACCTCTTAAGCCGCAGTCAGGACGCCAACGTTGAGCTCAACTGCTACCACCGGCAGCGCTCGGTCCGAGTTAATCGCTCCGGGCAAAACAAAGGATGATTGGACGAAGTTTGCCAAGCAGCTCGTGCCCGGTGGCAACGCCGATATTTGGGCCGAGGCTTTCGACAAATTTCTGCTTGGCAGACTCCGGAGCCGGTATCTCAAGCCCATCGCGATGGTACGGGATAAAGGTGAGTGGGAGGGCGAAGGCTTCACCATCGTTTCGATACAATGCGCGTTGATCGAGTTTCTTGCAGCGACTCGCGCGGGCAAGAACTATCGGCACAAGAACCCACAGCCGCCGCACGAATATCAAAAGAGCGGCGAACTTTTTGTTGACTTCCTGTTTCAGACCGCACCTTTCGACCAGCAATTCTCAAAGGGACAGGCCGAGGATTTCTACACCAATGTCCGCTGTGCACTCCTGCATGAGGCCAGGACGAAGAATGGTTGGATTATCTGGGTGACCGGCGCCATCGCGGTCGATTGCAACAAGAAGATCGTCTATCGTGACAGCTTCCAGAGAGTTATCGAAGGCTATGTTGACGATTATGGTATCGCATTAACGGCCGATGTATCGCTCCAAGAGGCCTTCCTCAGAAAGTTCAATGATCTAGCCGCTTGACAGCGCCTCCGCTGATGCTGGGCGGGTTCTATCTCGCGCAGTTCGGCCGAACCATCGAGGCGATTCTGGCCCATATCCTCATTGGTCACCTACGCGCCGCAGAACACATCAAATGATTGAGGTCGCATCAGCTATGGCATGTCGGCACTGCGGGACTAGTAGGACCATCAAGGCGCACCTAATCCCGGAGGCCTTCGTAATGGAGGTCAAAGCCGATCGAGGAGAGCAGCATCTGGTTCTCCATGAGGGGAGGACGAAGCCGCAGGTCAGCAATACCGGCGTCTATGACTCTAACCTGCTGTGCGGTACCTGCGATGGAATTCTGGGCCGCTATGAGGGTTATGCCTTCAGTCTCCTCCGGCGCTTGCGTACGATAAGGGCTGATCTAGGTTCAATTGTAGATATGGGGGCGGTCGACGGCGATATAATGCTCCGCTTCGCCGCCGGCATCGCTTGGAAATACACTGCGACGAAACACCAGTTCGGGCGCATCAATATCGGGCCCTACGCCTCGGTGCTACAGGATGTGGCGCTCGGCAACGGGCCGATCCCCTCGACGCTCGATATTGCGTTAATCCGTCTCGTCGAACTTGATGGCGACGTGTACTTCTACCGTGCCCCGGTACCTGCACGCCATGGCGGCATTAATTCGGTGCGTTTTTCCGTCGGAAGTTTCGTCATCTATCTTAAGATTGACAAGCGGCCTAATGACAGAGTGTTGCCGCCCGAATGCTGGCTTAAAGGGCGCAGTGACGGCAAGTTCTTGATCGCGGATGCCGGTTTCTTCACAGAGGGAAAGCTCCATCGTGAGCTGGCAAATATGGGGCCCGTTCGGCAATTCTTCGGGACCATGATTGCGCGTAAGCGCGAGCGCAGCTTCCGCGTGGAAAGCTAGGCATGGGTGCTTTCTAACGTTTCGGTACAAAGCTGCCGGTCAGCAATAATCGGCCCCCATGGTGGATTCTTACTGCCATCTCATGGAGTTACGAGCGTTTGGCCAGTCCTATTTTATAGGGTTATAGCGTAAATGTAGTTGTCATCTTCACCCGGCACGGCGCGCCATTCCTCCTGGGAATCTCGCCCTCAACGAAACATGGATTTGAACGAGGTTTGGATCGGCACGCCAATGAAATCAGGGGCTTACGGTTCCTGTCAAAAGCAGCAAGCACCCTTGGACAGATCGATGTCCGTAGGCCGAGATGATGCCGGTATACGCGAAGAAGCGAATTGACCGTCACAAGCATGCCGCACATGATGCTGTCGCTGATGATATATTGGAAGCCAAAAGCGCGATCACGAACGGTTAAGGCGTAAACGACATGAACGAAGGACTGCTGCCCGGTTCTGCATCGCCGAATCTTAACCGCCGATCGTTTCTGATCGGCTCGGCCGCCAGCGCTGGCGCGCTTGGGCTCGCCGGCTGCGCAACGACCGCAGATATGCAGGCAGCGGCGCTTTATGGGCCCCTGCCCGACAAGAAGTTTCCGATCCCGGCAACGGATGTCAGCAAGGTTGATCCCAAATACTATCGCCAGACAGTTCGATACGACAGCAAGGAGGCGCCCGGCACGATCATCGTAGATCCCGGAAATTATTACGTCTACCGCATCGAAGGTGATGGAAATGCCACGCGCTATGGCGCGAATGTCGGTCGCGAGGGCTTTCTTTGGAGCGGCGAGGCCTATATCGGGCGCAAGGCGGAATGGCCGACCTGGACCCCGCCTAAGGAGATGATCAAGCGCCAGCCGGAAGCGGCCAAATATGCCGGCGGAATGCCGGGAGGTCCGGACAATCCTCTCGGCGCACGCACGCTCTATCTTTATCAGAACGGCGTCTACACGCTCTATACGATCTACGCCAGCAGCGCCCCGGAGACGATCGGGACCAATCTGACGAGCGGATGCACCGGCCTTCTCACCCAGGACATGTTCCATCTCTATGACCGCACCCCGGTCAAGACGAAAGTGATCGTGCTGCCGGCATAGATCTCCGATTGGCATGTCTACGGCGTGGCATGGCAGCTCACACGTTAACGCGGCTGGTCAAACCATCACGAACAGATTGCGGGCGCGCACTCTCCTGCTGACCGCAACACCCCCTGCCTCAAAGGTTATGAGTCCACGACCTCGACCGACCACATAATGCTCGGCGGACAATGCGGTTGATTGGTTGCGGCTTTTCAAGGATATTCTCGCCAACACACCCAATAAAGTGAGGGAGGATCTCATGCTGCTGACACGGGCGCGGTTCTTGCAGCTAGCCGGCGCTTTCGCCGCTGCATCCGCTATTGATCTCGGCGGGGCGCAGGCGCAGGCCACATATCCCAGCCAGGACATTCGCCTGATCGTCGGTTTCCCGCCGGGGAGCGGCGCGGATATCCTCGTGCGCTATTTCGCGGAAAAGCTCCGCCCCGTGTCCGGGCGAAATGTCATTGTCGAGAACCGGGTGGGAGCGAATAGCAATATTGCGACTGAATATGTCGCGCGCTCCAAGCCGGATGGCTACACACTCTATCCGTTCGCGGCGACGACAGTGGCCGCGACCATGGCGCTGTTCAAGAATCCTCCGGTCGATCCCGGCAAAACCATCGAGGCCATCGCGACAACTTCCAACCTCGCCTTCATGCTCATGGTCGATGAGAAAAGCCCTTACCGGACCGTCGCGGAACTGACGGAAGCGATGAAGAAGAAAAGCGGCGTCACCTATGCGTCGACCGCCAATCCCGGCACCATCATGGGAACGCTCTATAAGAACCAGGCGGGCTTTGACGCCGTCGAGGTGCTGTACAAAAGCGGGCCGGAATCGCTGAACGAGATCATGAGCGGGAAGCTCGATTACGGAATGTACGATCCCATTTTCGGCCTCGCCCAAGCGCGCGAGGGGCGGATGCGGATACTCGCCGTATCGACGGCCGAGCGGCTTCAGTCCGCGCCGGACATTCCAACCATGTCCGAATCCGGAATCCCGATGGACTTGAACCTGTGGTGGGGCGTCATGGTGCCCAAGGGCGTGCCGCGCCCGATCGTGAATACGATCAACAAGTGGTTCTCCGACATCGTCAGCACGGAAGACGCCCGGAAATTTCTCGCCCTATCGGGCGCGGACCCGCTCGTGCGCACGCCCGAACAGGCTCAGGAGATGTTCCTCAAGGCTATTCCCGAATGGGGCAATTATGTTCGGATCGCCAAGATCCCCCAGAATTGAGAGCACGCCCCTCGATCAGGGAGGCCACGCCGGGTTGTGAATCGGCTGGCCCCGGTTCGATGAGTTGAAAACAATACGCTGAGAAGCAGGGAAATCCAATGGTTGTAAAAAAATTTCTGATCGCGCTGACGATAGGTTCTGTCGGTTTGCTCGTTGCACAGGATCTCGCCTGGTCGCAAACCCCTCCCAAGGTGAAAGTCGGAACCGTTCGGGCGACGACGATTGGCGCAGTGGTCTCGGCGAAGGAGAAGGGTTACTTCAAGGAGGCCGGAATCGACGTCGACATCGAGCTTATCGATGCATCCGCGGCCTTCGTTCCCGCTCTGGCGACCAATGCGCTGAATGTCGTTGAAGGAGGGGTCAGCGCAAGCCTTTTTAACGGCATTCTTCAGGGATTGCCGATCAAGAGCGCATTTGATTCAACATCCACGCCTATCAATCACTATCTGATGCGCCGTCCGGATCTTGCTGAAAAATACAAGAGCATCAAAGATCTGAAGGGTGCGGTCGTGGCGGTGAATGCGCCGAGCTCGATCGCGCTCTACGAAGTCACGAAGCTTCTCGAAACAGAAGGACTTTCGATCAAGGACGTCGAGGTGAAGGTGATCCCGTTTGCCCAGATGGGTATCGCTTTTCAGACCAAGGCAATCGAAGTCGGCCTACAGATCACGCCTTTTGCCTCGACGCTGGAACAGCAGGGCATCGCGACACGCTGGATTTCCTCGGACCGCACATTGAGACCAACGCCGGTGCAAATCTCGACCTCGATGTATAATACGGACTGGGCGGCGCAGAATCCGAAGGTGGCACAAGCGTTCTTTACCCAGCTTTTGCGTGGCGCTCGTGACTATTGCAATGCCTATCACGGTGGCAGCTACCGGCCCGAACTTCTCAAGCTTCTGGTCGCGAATGGCGTGGCGCCTTCAACGGATATTCTTGACAAAATTCTGTGGCCCGCGCGCAATCCGGATGGCCACGTATTCAAGGAATCGATGACGGATGTCCTGAAATGGTATGTCGGACAGGGATTGGTTCGTTCCGAGATTCCCATCGATCAGGTGGTCAACGACCAGTTCGCGGCAGAGGCGGTGAAGCAGCTTGGCGCGTTCAAGCTTGAAAACACCAGTTCTGAGCTGGGCGGCTGCGGACGTCCGCAGCCCTGACAGGTAGCCATCGGCGCGCCTTCAGAAATCCGCCTTGAATCAATGCTAGTACCTTTTGACTTCAATAATTAACGGGCAGTCGCGCTTCATGAGTTTACTGACAGCTTCCTCAAAGGCCGCGCAATCCATTGCTCCGAGCACCCGTCAGGTATGGATCATCCTGAGCGGCACGGCGCTGTTGCTCGCGCTCGGCATGGGCATCCGGCAGAGCATGGGGCTGTTTGTAACGCCGGTCACCCGTGACCTCTCGATATCGGTGGCAGACTTCACCCTGGCGCTGGCGATCCAGAACATCGTCTGGGGCCTGTCCCAGGCGGTGGTCGGCGGACTTGCCGATCGCTTCGGCCTGCGCGTCACCATGACGGTCGGCGCCGCGACTTATGTCCTTGGCCTCATCATCATGGCGACGGCGCAAGGCGCCCTTGCACTGAGCATCTTCGGCGCGCTGGCCGGTATCGCATTGTCATGCACCGCAACGTCGCTTTCGATCTCCGCCTGCGTGCGAGCCGTCTCTCCCGAGCGGCGCAGCATGGCGCTCGGCGTCGTCGCCGCGGTCGGATCGCTCGGCACTCTCGTATTCCCGATCATCACTCAGGCTTTGCTCACCAGCTATCCGTGGCAGGTCTCGGCATGGCTGTTCGTGGCGATGGGGATCGTGATGCTGCCCGCAGCCTTCATGTCGGGCAGCGCCGATCGGATCCCGATACCTGCCTCCGCCGCGACCTCGTTTCGTGAAGTGCTCGGTCAGGCTATGCGCAGCCGGCCGTTCCTGGTGATGTCGGGCGCCTACTTCGTCTGCGGCCTCAATCTCGTGTTCATCACCACCCATCTGCCGTCCTATCTGGCGCTCTGCGGCCAGGACCCGATGCTGAGTGCCGCCGCACTTGCCACGATTGGCGGCACCAGCGCGGTCGGCGCGCTGGCCACCGGCTGGCTCGGTGGAAGGTATCCGAAGCATATCCTGCTGGGACTACTCTATATCCTGCGCTCGATCATGATCGCGATCTATTTCGTGCTGCCGCCAACGCCGACAAGTACGCTGCTGTTCGCTGCCGCGATGGGCCTGCTTTGGTGGCCTGGCCTCGCGCCGCTGATCGGGGGCATTGTCGCCGACACGTTCGGGACGCGCTATCTTGCGACGCTGCTTGGCGTGTCCTTTGTGATACATCAGCTCGGCTCATCGCTCGGCGCCTGGGGTGGCGGATTCATCTTCGACCTGTCCGGCGCCTACGATTACGCATGGCAAATCGGTACGGTGGTCGGGTTCATGGCGGGAGTCGTCCAGATCATGGCCGGCGGACCGTCGCTACCTCGCGAATCCAAAATTGCGGCCTCCCCCGTCACGGCATAGCTTCTTGGAAGCTGTGAGTATGTTGGGTGCCTGCAACCTCAACGAAGTGATCTCATCCATGCCCCTCCGTGATGGCGGAGGTGGCGCTTGGCCGGATCATTTCGCGTTCTACCATGTGACGCTCAAGCCTTAGCTTCTTTCCTGGACGCTATAGCGCAGGCCGATCCAGCGGACGATGAGACCCGCCACCAGGCTGAGGGCGACCAGGATCACGCCGATGACCGCAGCCGGCCCGAGAATGCCGCTCGCCAGGAACTCCAGTTGAAGGATCGACAGCGGCCGCGTCTGCCCGGTGCTGAGCAGCACGATGGCTCCGACCTGCCGGATCGACACCGCGAAGACCATCACGGCCATGACGGCGATCGCCGGCAGGGCCAGCGGCAGCAGAATGCTGCGGAAGGTCCGCAGCCAGCTTCCGCCGACCACCCGGCCCGCCTCCTCGATGTCGCTGCCGATTTGCAGCATCGCGACCTTGATGATCTGGGTGCCAAGGGTGATCGAGGCCAGAAAATTGGCGAGAACGATGATCCCAATCGTCCCGTAAAGTGGGCGCAGCAGCCCGACGTTGAGCACCATGGTCAGGAAGCCGAGGCTGAGGATGATGCCCGGCACGGTGGCGGGCAGCCAGCTCAGCAGGTCGAGATAGCCGCGCAGCGCGGTGCTGCGGCCGCGCACGGTACAATAAGCGACAATCGTGTAGCACAGGACGGCGGCAAGCGCGCTGGCGAGGCCGATCGTGAGCGTATTGACGAGAGCGGTGGAGAAGGTGACGTCGGCGAACAATGTGTGCCAATGGTCCGTCGTCCAGGGTTCGGCAAGGCTGAAGAAGCCGAACAGCTTCATGAAACTGCCGAGCACCAGCAGCGCCAGCGGCAGCACGCCGATGAAGCCCAGCGCCAGCACCATGGCCAGACACGACGGCCAGCGCAGCCAGCCCAGCGTCGCCGGCCCGCGGGCGCCGCGGCCGGTCACGACCACATAGCTGCGGCGGACCGAGATCCACCGTTGCAGGACGACGAGCGGCAGCATCACCATCAGGATCGACGAGGCGAGAATACCAGCCGCCTGAAGCTCCGGCGGGTCTTGCGCCATCAGCGTGTAAATCCGCGTGCTGTAGACGGTGAAATTCGCCGGAATGCCGAGGAACAGCTCGATCTCGAAGGACTCGAAGCTGCGGATCAGCGACATGACGAAGACGATCAGGATCGCCGGCAGCAGCGCCGGCACCACGATCCTGAAGAAGGTCTGCACCCGGCCGGCGCCGCAGATGCGCGCGGCCTCTTCCAATGCGCCATCGAAATTGCGGAAGGCCGGCGTCAGCAGCATCACCTTGACCGCGATCGCATAGGTGCTGAGATGGGCGAACACGATCCCCCAATAGGAATACATATCGAACGGCGCGGCCTCCACGAGGCCCCAGCGCAACAGAAAGCTGTTGGCCAGCCCGTAGGTCGGATCGAAGAACAGCAGCCAGCCGTTCACCACGCCGAGCGCGGGCAGAAAGAACAGAATCCAGAAGCCGAATTCGAACACACCGCGCCCCGGAATATCGGTGCGGGCGAGCAGCCAGGAGATTCCGACCGCCACCGGCATGCCGATGATCTGGACACCCGCGGCGACCTTCACCGTATTCCACAACGCCTCGAGGAGCCCAGGCTGGCGGAGCGCGTCCGCCCAGCTCTGCACGGCCACGCCCTTGGCGGCGGTGCCGAAGAAGCTGCCATAGACGACGCTCGCGAGCGGATACAGGATCAGGAATGTCAGGGCCAGCGCCACGAGAACCGCAGGCAGGTGTCCGCCATGACGGCGGATGAGGCGTAAGGCCAGCGGGGTCTCCACCGGCGGCGCGCCGGCTTCCAGATGTGCGGACGCAGTCACCGCCCCCTCCTTCGCGCTGACACGCGATCCATAATCCACATGCAACCCATGAGCCGGCGGCGCGTCATGCGGCCCCCAGCGGCACGACCGCGCCGCTATGCCAGAGTTGCAGATTCCCGGCATCCAGCACGATTGCGACAGGCTCGCCCTCGACCCAGTCCCGCCCCGTCGGCAATGTCATCGTGACGGACTGGCCGCCGACGCTGAGATGCGCCTCGAAGGTGTCGCCGTTAAAGAGAAGATCGACGATGCGTCCGGTCAGGGCAGCCGGCGCGGCATTCGCCGCAAGCGGCGTGACGCTGACATATTCGGGGCGGATCGAAACCTCGACCTCCTCTCCGCCCGACAGCGCCGGCGCGGAGCCGGGGATGGCGATCACGCCCGCCCCTTCGTCCAGGGCGATCGCCAACCCGCCATCCCGGACCACGCGGCCGCGCAGGGCGAAGGCCCGGCCGAGGAAGTCCCTGACGAAACGCGTCGCCGGCTTCTTGTAGATGTCCCGCGGCGTGCCGACCTGCTCGACGCGCCCGTCGCGCATGATAGCGATCCTGTCGGCGATGCTGAGCGCCTCGGTCTGGTCATGGGTCACGAAAAAGCCGGTCATCTCGACCTTGCGGCGCAGCGCTTTCAGCTCCAGCCGCATCTGGACGCGAAGCTGGGCGTCGAGATTGCTGAAAGGCTCGTCGAACAGCATCAGCGCCGGCTCGTAGATCAGGGCGCGCGCGAGCGCGACACGCTGCTGCTGGCCGCCGCTGAGCTGGGTGATGAGGCGGCCGCCGAGATCGCCGAGGCCGATCAGCGTCAGGACACGGGCGGCCCGTTCGTCGATTTCCGGCCGCGCTACCTTACGGATGCGCAAGGGATAGGAGACATTCTCGCGCACGGTCATATGCGGCCACAGCGCATAGGACTGGAACACCATGCCGACATTGCGCCGCTCGGGGGGCAGGCTGACGCCGCGTGTGGCGGACACGAGAATGCGATCTCGATGGCGGATCTCACCGCCATCGGGCGCGGCAAGGCCGGCGACCATGCGCAGCGTGGTAGTCTTGCCGCAGCCACTCGGCCCCAGCAGCGCGACGATCTCGCCACGCTGCAATTCCAGCGAGACATTCTTCACCACGGCCTTGTCGCCGAAATGCTTGCTCAGGCCATCGATGACAAGTTCGCGCGTCTGCTCCACGGACTTCCTCCTTTGACGGTGCCAGGCAGCAGCCGCTCATGCCTCGTTGTCGCTCTGCCGGCCGGATCGCATTCCGGCGCAAGGTTCAGCCACCTGCCGACACGCCCGCTGATGCTTCCTCCGCCACGGCCGGATCGAGCTGATAAATATTCTCCCGACCCAGCGCCTCGCAAAGTTCGTTGCCATCGACGCTCGCCTCGACCTGCTGCGCCATGACGACGACATCGGAGAAATCGGCCTCCTGCGGCGCGCGCACCACGCCGCGCGGGTCGGCGCCCGTCTCCAGGCCGGCGACAGCCTCCAGCAGTTGGCGCCGCATCCGGACGATAGCGACATCGGAGGTTGCAAGAAACTCGCACGAACGGTCGTGGATGGGGCCTTGCGATTCCGTCACGAACAGGTCGTGGACCGGAAAGACATAGCCCATGCCGGTATAGGTCTTTTCCCGCATGTCCCGGCGATCCTGCTGGTAGCGATTCTCCGCGTTGCGGCGCGGCCGGTCGCCCTCGGCTTTCTCGGAATTATAGGCCGCGACAATGGCCTCCTTGGCCATCGGCTTCTTGGAGTGGAACATGAATTCGTAGCGCCAGTGGCTTTCGTCATCGATGGGCACCTGCCAGTTCATGGTGCAGCCGCCGCGCCCCAGATGGGATTCGCTGCCGGCAATCGCGCAGGCATTGGGCATGACAAAATTGGTGACGCGCAGAATCTTCTCGGACGGGTTCTCGGCGGTCCGTTCCGCGAAGATGCGGATGCCGAAGCGGGTATCGGCAATGCTGAGCCGCGGCGCGCCGTTGGCGTGCATCGTGCGCATGGACTTCTGCCGCGACGCCGGCAGATGCGCCGTATCGTGGCGATGCAGATAGGACGTGTGGACGGGATCGACGTCCCCCTCAAGGGCCTGAAGCCAGTTGCAGGCCGAGTGCCACCGCTCGGTCAACCGATAGGCATCGGGCGCAACGACGGCCGGAAAGCGGGGAAATTCCGGCGGCTCGCCCGGCCCCATATAGGCCCAGACCGCCCCGCCGGCCTCCATCACCGGATAAGCGATCTGCCGCACCTTGTCGCGGTTGACGCCGCCCTCGGGCTCGCCCGGCTGATCGAGACAACGGCCGCTCCGGTCGAACAGCCAGCCATGATAAACGCAGCGCAGCCCGCCATCCTCGACCCGGCCGAAGCTGAGATCGGCGCAGCGATGGGCGCATTTGGCGCCCAGCAGGCCGAGCATGCCGTTGTCGTCGCGAAACAGGACCAGATTCTCGCCCATCACGCGGACCGGCGCCGGGTCCTCGCCGACATCGCGCACCAGCGCCACGGGCTGCCAGAAGCGCCGGAGAAGATCTCCCCCCGGGGTGCCGGGCCCGGTGCGCGTCAGCATCTCAACGGTGTAGCGCCCGCGACTCTCCTGCATGGGTTTTCTCCCTCAAGTATTTCCAAACGGAAGGAATTAGATCGAACCGGACCTGTCAACGCCGCCGGGACCGGCGAACATCCGGAAACCCGCGACAAGCATTCAGGGCGCCACCATCGTTCCGATTTCGTCCGGTGCGCCCGCCGCCGCTGCGGACAGCCGGGCCGGCGGCGCCGCATCGGCGCCGCAAATCCGCTCCGCCAGGGCAGCGCAATCCTGCGGACAGACATCCCCGCGCCACGCCACATGGCCGTCCGGCCGGACGAGAACGAGACGCCGCTCATACAGGCGCGCGATATCCGGGTCGGTGATGGCAACAACGCGCAGCGGAATGCTCCGCGTTGCCAACGCCCGTTCTAGCGGCGCGCTCGGCGCGTCGTCCGCACCGAACTTCAGCAGCACGAAGCCATGGCCGAACAGGTCGAGAGTCGAACGGCCATCAGCCAGCCAGGCATGGGGCGCGCGGCCGCCCGGACGGCTGGACGGCTGGTAACGGACAATCGTGTCCTCCGGCGCCGGCGTGCCGTCGGGCCAGCAGATCGGCGAAGGATCGTAGCGATAGCCGAGCGCGGTCCCGTCCGTGAGGAAGGTGCGGGTGCGCTTGTCCCGAATCCAGGCCGCGAGTTCGGCGCGCGCCGTCTCGCCCGTCTCGCCGTCCTCCTCCAGCCGTTCATCGGCGGTGGTGGCGATGGTGGCTTCGAAATTCTCGGCGGCCTGACGCACGTTGCGCAGCGCGATCGGCCGGCGTTCGACTTCGTAGCTGCCCAGCAGGCCGGGGCTGCCCCAGCCCTCCAGCATGGCGGCCAGTTTCCAGCCGAGATCGACGGCATCGCCGAGTCCGGTGTTCATGCCGAATCCGCCGGACGGCGTGTTGAGATGGGCGGCATCGCCAGCAAGAAATACACGGGCGCTGCCATAGGAATCGGCGACGAGATCGCGGGCAACCCATGGCACCGCTGAGATCATCTCATGCGGCACGTCCCGCCCCAGCAGACGGCGCAGAATGGCGGCGCCGTCCACGCTCTGCGGATTTTCGTAGACCTCCTTGCCACGCAGACCGACCCGCCACAGGTCTCGCCCGTCCAGCGCGACCAGACTTGCCCAGAGGCCGGTGCGGTCAACGAAAAAATACATCGAAGCATCGCCCATGATGTGGTGCGACGACAGGTTTGGAATGCGGAAGAACAGGTTGAGATTGTAATCGAGCACCGGCTTGCCGGTCATGCCGATTCCGAGTGTCTGGCGGATGCCGCTGCGCCCGCCGCAGCAGGCCACGAGATAGCGGCAGCGAATTTCGCTCACGGTGTCGGTGACGAGATCCCGCACCGTCGCGACGACATGATCGTCGTGCTCCACGAAGCTCTCGAAGCGGCATTGCTGACGGACGGTCACGCCTTCGAAACCCGCGGCCCGGTCACGCAGAATCGGGTCCAGCCAAATCTGGTTGCAACGCTGCGGCCGCTCCGGGCTTAGCGTGGAAGCTCCCCGGCCGCCGTGCCCCGAGCGTTCGATGTGCAGAATCCGATGGCTGTTGAGCCCCGTGAGATAAAGCACGTCATGAGAAAAATCCTCGGGTGTTCCCGCTTCACGAACTTTGTCGGCAATGCCCCAGCGCCGGCAGAATTCCATCGTGCGGGCATTCTCGGCATTGGCACGCGGATGGGTCAGCGTGCCATCGCCCTGCTCCACCACCAGGCACTGGTGCCCGCGCCAGCCGAGGTCCGCCGCCAGCGCCAGCCCCACCGGCCCGCCGCCGACGATCAGCACAGGGACATCGCACCGGTCGAACGTCACGTCACTCATTCCTTGTCTTCCTGTCTGGCGAATCCGGAGGGCAGGACGGCCGCGCCGGAGCGGCGGCCGCCTCGTCCTCCGGTTCAAAGCTCCGGTCTGGCCGCCGCTCAGGGGCGCAGCGCGCGGATGAAGTCCTGAGTCTTTGCCTTGTCGGCGACGAGCGCCTCGCGCTGCGCGGCGATGTAGCTCTCACCCTTGGCCGGCAAGCCGGACGGGTCGATCGGCTCCACATCGGCTCGGATCGTGTTCCACTGGTCGGCCTTGACGTAGTCCCGCAGCACGTCCCGCGTCAGAATCCAGTTGGCGAACAGCTTGGCCGCGTTGGGATTGGGCGCACGGTCGATCAGCGCCAGCACCGCGCCCCCGGTGGTCTCGTAAGCCGTGGTAGCGGTGTTGCCGAGCCGGCGGAAGTCGAACTTCAGGCCGGCCGCGCGATACTGCGCCGCCTCACGGTCAAGCGCGACGCCGAGCACGAAGGCTGCGGACTCGCGCACCATGGCTTCCACCGCCTGCCCGGTGTTGCGGAAGAATTTGGAGTCCTGATCGACGATCACGCGCTTCATGTCGTCGTCGCCGATCACCTTGTGGAGAAACACCGCATCGTTGCTGCCCGGCCCGCCGATGCGCGGATCGAACCATGCGATCTTGCCCTTGTATTCCGGCTCCAGCAGAACCTTGATGCCGAGCTTCTCGACCTTCTCCGGCGATACCAGCTTGGCGTTGTAGAACGGGCTCACGGTCTGCTGGAACGGCGTGAACAGCCGCCGGCCTTCATCGGCGAAAGCCTGATCCAGCGGCAGCCGCCAGGTCTCGGGCGCGGTCAGCTCAGGCAGGACCCATGCGTCCCGGACCGAGTTGAATACGCCCTCGCGCGCGAGCTGATAGACCGCGACATTGGGGCCACTGAAGAACACATCCCAGAGATAGTTGCCGGCCTCGCGCTCGGCGCGGATGCGGTTGCTCCACTGGAAGCCGGCGGCCGCGGTGAACTGCATCTTGATGTCGGGAAAGTCCCGGCTCCAGCGTTCAAGCAGGAAGGCCCGGCTGGGAACGCTGATCGGCCCGCCGAGCACCAACACGCCCTCCTTCTTCGCAGCCGCGACGAGCGCATCCCACTGGGGGCTCTGCGCCGCCGCCGGGCCGCCGGCCGCCAAGCCAAACGCCGCCACGGCCGCAGCCGCAACCATCTTGCCGATCGCGCGCAAAGACAGACTTCCTTGTTTCATGCGATGATCCTCCCGTTGCCCTCACACCCATCTTCACGATGGGCTCCTTATGTCTCCATCCGGAGATATTGGGCCATGGCGGCCGCGCCTGCACGAGCCGAACGATGCCGGCGTGCAAACCCTCGTTGTTATTGCCGCCCGCGCACCGCGACCACAGCCGACCCCACCCCTTCCAGCGTGACCGCCATGCTGTCGCCGGGCCGGACCGGCCCGACGCCGTCGCAGGTTCCGGTCATGATGATGTCCCCCGGATGGAGCGTGTAGAACGAAGCGGCCCAGGCAATCTGCTTCGCGACGGGGATGATCATGTCGCGGGTGTTGGCCGCCTGACGCACCTCCCCGTTCACCGCCAGCGAGAAATCAAGCGAGTCCGGATTCGCGATCTCGTCGGCCGTGACCAGCCAGGGACCGAGCACCGCATAAGTGTCGAGCGACTTGCGGAAGCTGCGATCCTCCTTGCCCCGGACCACCATATCCAGCGCTATGGCATAGCCGGCGACATAGTCCAGCGCTTCGTCTTCGGAGATATCGACGCAGGTGCGGCCGATGACGACGCCCAGCTCCGCCTCGTGATCGGTGCGCCGGTCGGCATGGCGGATCTCGATGCCTTCGCCGGTGCCGACCAGTGAACTGTTGGCCTTCAGGAACAAGCCCATCTCCTCGATGGCGCGCACCTTGCCGCCGGAATGGACCGAAATCTCCGCATCGCGCTTGGCTTCTTCGACATGGGCACGATAGTTCGCCGGCGTGCCGATGATCTTGCCGGGATTGGCGACCGGACTTTTGAAGCACACGCTTCCCAGCGGCCGCGGCTGCGCCGCATCGGCCGCCGCCTCCATATGGGGCATCAGTTCGGCCAGATGGGCGATAAGCTGATCGCCGAGCGGCACAGGATAACGCAGCGGCGGCAGACGGTCGAGCACGACGGTCACATCGTGCATGCCATCGGCCCGCACCAGCCCGATGCGATCGTCATCGAAGCGGCAGATTTTCATTGGACCTCCCCGCCGTTCGTTCCAGCGGTCTTGCCGTCAATCTCCTCGCTCAGCAGGTCCAGGCGGCGCAGGATCTCCCGATCCGACACTAGAAATAGCCGGCTGCGCGCCGCCGCATCATGGGTGATCCACACCCCCTTGGGCAGGGTGAGGATATCCTTCTCCCGCCATTCCAGGACATCGTCGCCGATCCGGCTGCGGCCCTCGCCCTCCACGACGACGGCGATGCTCTCTGCACTGGAGCGAACCGGCAGGGTCGGCCGGCCGGGCTCCAACTCCATCACCGAACAGTCGATCAGCGACATGACCGGCCCGCCAGTGAGCGGATTGACGTAACGCACCCGGCGGCTGCCATCGGCCGCGAACGGCGCGAATTGCAGCGCCTGCTTCACCCAGGCCCAGGGATAACGGAACACCGGCGAATGGTCCGCCGGCGGCAGCCCCTCCGGCACTACATTCGGCACGACGCACACTTCGTCCCCCGGCATCTCGGGCCGCGCGGGCGCCGGGCCGTGCTGAAAATCGGCCGTACCCAGATGGCGATGCAGCGGCACGTCGAGCGCATCGAACCAGACGATACGCCCCTGGCCTTCGTGCCTGTGCTCGTGCCAGCACCCGCCCGGCGTCAGCAGGAAATCGCCTTCCTCCATCGCACAACGGCGGCCATCAACAACGGTCACCGCGCCGGAGCCCTGCATCACGAAACGCAGCGCGTTCATCGAATGGCGGTGCGGCCGCGCCGCCTCCCCCGGCAGCAGGACCTGAAGCCCTCCCGTGAGGTTTCGCGTCGTGGTGTCGCCGGAGCTGAAACAGGGATTGGCGAGATTGAGAACCCGGCGTTCCGCCGCAGCCATGCCGGTCGCCTCAATGGCGCGGTCGATCAGCGGCTCCATCTGGCGCCAGCGCCAAATATGGGCGGGCTCCGCCATCTTCTCGCGATGCGCGACGGTGCTGCGCCACAGCGCCGAGACATGAGCCTCGCGCCAGATGGCGTCGTCCACGCATTCGCTTTCAGCCGCGCCAACGGTATCCGCCTGCATGCGCCTCCCCAAACCAGATTACGGCGTTTTTCGCCGTTCGATAAATCTTACAATGAAAATAAATCGAGAAATCTGGCGGTGGCAAGCGAAAAATGGCGGCCGATGAGGTTTACGTTGCGAGATAAGGCTTCAATCGAGACCTGTGGAGCTTTCGACTTGAGCGAGAAGTCGCATTAAAAACTCGTCCAACTGGGTCAATTCGGCTGTGCTGAATTGAGCAAAAGCCTTTTTCGTGGTGAGATCATTGCGCAGCAGGCTCATGCCCGCATCCGCCGTCTTTAGCCCGCGCGGCGTTAACTCAACCAAAGCGCTGCGCCGATCGTTGGGATCGGACACACGGGATACGAGACCCGCCGCGACCAGCCGATCAAGCTGCCTTGTCATGGTGGCGGACGGTACGATCAGGGACTTAAATAGGTCTGTCGGCCTCAGCCTGAACGGTGGCCCCTCACGGCGCAACGCAAACAGCACACGGACATCCTCGCCGCGAACCTTCAATTTCTTTTTGAAAGTCTCGCCGTTTTCGCGCCGAAGATGGAGCGCGAGGCGAAGAATGCGAAGCATGATGCCTTGGTGAGAAAAGTCCAGATCCGGTCTTGCATTGCGCCACTGGCGAACGAATTTACCCGCAGCGTCTGTCTCACTACTCCCGACCTGATCCCCGTGGCTTTGAGAACGAATGGAGTTCCGACCGCCAGTCTTGCGCCCGGACGCCACCCTTCCCTGCGCCGGACTCTTCTTTTTTGCCATGACAACCTCGAATCGCAATGATCTGCTGCTCATGATCATCATAATCAAGAATAAATTACTGATGGCGACAAAACGATACGATCGAAAAGCCTTCTGCAATCGGGCCCACCAGCCTTCGGCCGGCAGCTACTACTCGGCGATGTTGCGATCCGTGGGATGGCAAACGCCAAGCGGGCCAAGCGCATCTGACGGCGGGAGAACCTGAAGGTCCCCAAAGGTAACGGAAGAAAGGCCGACTCTGGCTGAATGACGGGTCATGCATCCGACTTCGGCCTGAGCACCCCAAGCAGGCCCGGTCCTATGACTTCGTCGAAGGCCGGCCCCGCAATAGAGGCAAATTCCGCATGCTCAACATCATCGAAGCATGGCAGCGCTACCACAACATCGGCACACTGCGCTGTGGCATTCCGCGCTCATATATCACATTCAATTTCAGCCAGCAGCCAGTCTCGAAAAGCAACCAGCGGAGGATAATTCTCGCGGCTTGGCAGATAAACAAGATAGTCCCCGCGCCTATCGAACACCATCGGTTCGAACAGAGGCTGTAACACCCCCCTTTCGATGTCCTGGCGAACCATAAAGGTCGGAACGATTGCGATTCCGATTCCAGATGCGGCAGCCTGTATGACCATCATGAACTGCTGAAATTCAATCGTAGGACGCGCCAGCTTCTTCGACAATCCATGCTGATCCAGCCACTCCCGCCAGGCCATCGGCCTTGAACTATGTGAGATCAGCGGCGCCGACAGCACATGCTCCGGTTCTTTAATTCCCAGATCGCGGACGAGCTTCGGCGAAGCAACAGCGATAACCGCATCCTTGATCAAAAGATGCAGCCTCGCGCCAGGCCAAGAAGGCTCGCCGAATAAAAGAGCTGCGTCGACTTCTCCGGCATTCAAATCAAACACTCCCGGGAAGCGCGTATTGAATTGCAAAGTCACGTTGGGGTTTGCGGATACAAAACTTGAAATACGCGGGGTCAACCATCTAGCTCCGAAGGTAGGCAGAACGCCCAAGCGCAGAATGCCGCCACCCTCTTCGAAAGCGATTGCCTCGCCAGCGGCCGCGAGCAGCCGCGTCATCGCTTCTCCGACTCTCTCAGCATAGAATTGGCCGGCGGGCGTAAGCGTGACGCGCCGCCCCACGCGATGGAATAGCGGAAAGCCGATGTTCTGCTCCAGTTGAGCAATCTGGCGGCTTACCGCGCTTTGACTGAGGTTCAGTTCCTCCGCCGCACGCGCAAAACTATGCGTCCGGGCGGCCGCCTCGAAAGCCAGAATACTTCGCAATGACGGCAAAGCGCGCCGCGGATATGGAGCATCTTGCATTTTCTGCATCGATTTGATGACCAAACATCGCTTTGGGACCAGCCGGGCACCCGTATAAATACACCGCATCACGGATCGGCTGAGAAGTCTAGCACCTCTGCCAGGTGTTGCAGGCCACAGCTAACCGCAAAGCTTGGGAGGGATGATGGCCCAGCCAATGTGCGTCAATCGAAAGTATGGCCAATACAGCTATCTTGCTTTGCGACTCTCGCATGACACCACTCTCCAAAGCGCTACGGCGTGACGTGATGGATGGATCTGCGCTGTCTCGTATAATATTGTTCTCTGGAGCTTCAGCCTGATGGACATCGATGTTTTCGACATCCATGCGCATGTTATCTCGCCTGATGTGGATCGCTACCCACGCGCGCCACTTGGCGGAATCCTTTCCGATTGGGCGCGTGACCGGCCGACCAGCCCTGAGCAGATGATTGCCGCGATGGACCAGGCAGGCATCAGGCGCGCCGCATTGGTCCAGGCCTCCACCTGCTACGGCTACGACAATTCACTTGTTGCCGACGCAGTGAAAAATTATCCGGACCGTTTCGTCGGCGTTTTTTCCGTCGATGTTCTGGCTGCTGATGCGCCGAAGCGAATTCGCGATTGCATGGTGAGTGGCCTATCCGGCCTGCGGCTGTTCACCGCCGGCAGCACGATGTCTAAACAGGCCGATTGGCTAGCCGATCCTCGCACATATCCCGCATGGGAATGCGTACAGGAATCGGGGCTGCCGGTCTGCGTCCAGATGCGGCTCAGCGCTGTCGATCATCTGCGAGCGCTGCTCGACCGGTTCCCATCGGCTATCGTGATCCTCGATCACTTGGCCTCGGCAGATGCAAGCGGAGGCTCGCCATACGAGGCAGCGCAGCCTCTGTTCGATCTGGCACGCTATCCGAACGTATATCTTAAGATCACGATCAGAAACGTGCGCATGATCGCGGAAGGTGGCGGCGCCTTCGAGCCGTGGCTGCGTAGAATCATCGACGTATTCGGAGCCTCACGCATCGCCTGGGGTTCGAACTTTCCGACATCGGATTCATCTCTGATCCGTATCATCAACGAAAGCAGGCAGGCCATGGCATTTCTGCCACTCGCGGATCAGGAATGGATTTTCCATCGTACGGCTGAGCGTCTTTATCCCGGCCTCACGCGCTGAATAAGCCAAATGGAGCAGGTTCTCACACAATTGAAGGAACGCATGACTGACTATCAGGACGACTTTGACGACATTCCGGGAACCGTCTTGTTCAACGGGGAACGGCTGCGGCAAGGCTATCAGCTCAACAAATTCCTTTCGTCCTTGGTCGATGCTGAAAGCCGGGCGGCATTCAAGTCGGACCAGGCCGGCTATCTGACCAAGTTCGCCATGACGGAACAGCAGCGCGAAGCCGTCGTGAAGCGCGATTGGTCAGCGATTCTGAATCTCGGCGGCAACATCTTCTGCATGACGAAACTTGCAATCGTCGACGGAACGCCATTCCAGCATGTGAACGCCATCATGGCGGGGATGTCCCACAAGCAATACGAGGACATGATGAATTCGGGAGGTCGTCACATGGACGGCATTCGATCAAAGAGAGGCGGATAAATTGGCCAGGATCGTCGGCGGACTCTGCACATCCCACGTGCCACTTCTCGGCCGCGTCATTGACAGCGGCAGAACCGGCGAACCTTATTGGCAACCCATTTTCGAGGGTTACGAGCCAACCAGAGAATGGTTGAAAAGCGTGAATCCCGACGTTCTGATCGTGATTTACAACGACCATGCGAATGGCTTCAACTTCAAATATACGCCGACATTCGCGATTGGCTGCGCGAACGAATTCAATCCGGCGGATGAGGGCAACGGACCACGTCCGGTTCCGATCGTTCAAGGTCATTCGCGACTGGCCTGGCATATGACCGAATCTCTCGTTCATGACCAATTCGACATGACCATCATGAATGAGATGGATGTCGACCATGGCCTTACGGTGCCGCTGTCGCTGGTTTGCGGCCAGCCAGCGGCCTGGCCCTTCAGAGTTATTCCGATCTGCGTGAACGTTATCCAGTATCCTCAGCCGTCCGCGCAGCGCTGTTACGCTTTGGGCAAAGCAATCCGTAGAGCGGTTGAATCCTTCGACGAGGATTTGAACGTCGTGATAGCCGGCACAGGCGGCATGTCGCACCAGATCCATGGCGCGCGGTCGGGCCTGATCAACCAGACATTCGACAACTATTTCCTCGATAAGCTGGTGACGTCACCGGAAGAGCTGGCAGGAATTCCGCTCGTCGAATACGTGCGCGAGGTCGGTGCCGAGGGTATGGAAATCATCATGTGGCTGACGATGCGCGGCGCGCTCGACGATCGGGTCGATGTCATGCATCGATTTTACCATGTCCCAGCCATGAACACGGCCGTTGGAAATCTGGTGCTGGAGAATGCCAAAGCACAATGATGCATGTCAGATGGCATGAGACTTCACATTAACAGGCACGGCATCAAATCCGCATTGCTCCCTAAACCGGGCATTGGAACGAAAAACGAGGCTTCTACAAAATGAGTGATCCAATGAACGATTCTCTGGCAAAGCCAATTCTGCGGGTGCCGGAAAAACCTGCGACATTGCCGCCGGACGTTCATCCGGATTCGCGCTCCCGGCTTCCGCTGGTGAAGCGCGAGAACCTCGATGAAAACGGCCAGAAAGCTTATGATGCCATCACCGATCCCAACAGTCGTCTTAAAGCCCAACTGATCGGCCCCGCGGGCATCTGGCTGAATGTACCGGAGCTGTCCCCGCATATCCGCGAGATAAACTGGTTCCTGCGCAACAATTTTCCGCTCGAAACAAAGCTGGCCGAGCTGATCATCCTGACGGCCGCGCGAGAAGCTGATGCCCAGATCGAATGGACATCCCATGAGCCGCTGGCGCTCAAGGCCGGTCTGGATCAGAAAGTCATCGATATCGTCAAGTACCGGAAGGCGATCGACGACATCGACCCAAAAGAAGCGGCAATCATTCGCTTCGCGCGCGAGCTGCTCGGCGCCAATCACCTGACATCGGAGACCTATGTAGAGGCACTCAATCAGTTCGGCCAGAAGGCTTTGGTGATGATGGTGTTACTGATGGCGAATTACTCTCAGACGGCCATCATTCTTCACGCGTTCGATCAGCAGTTGCGCCCGAACCTGACGCCGCTTCTGCCTGTAGCTGACCGTCATTGAATGCTCGCTTCTTGATTCAACGTATTCTGGATAGACCGATCCTGGGGAGACCTATGGCCAAACGTAAAGGGCAGATGAAGCTGGCCGTCTTTATGGGCGGAGACTGCAACTACCATATGGCTGGCTGGCGACATCCAGAGGCTTACGACGACTCCGGCTTGAACTTCCGTCGCTGGGCTGAATTTGCGCGGACGATGGAGCGCGGCAAGCTCGACATGCTGTTTGTCGCCGACACGATTGGCGTGCCGGGGGCTGATGACCTCGAACAGCTCAGCCACACGTCGCGGGTCGACAAATTCGACCCGCTCACGGTCCTCGCTGCCCTGTCCACTGTAACGGAGAGGCTAGGGCTCGTCGCGACCTGCGCGACGACTTACAATGCGCCCTACAACGTGGCGCGTTCGTTTGCTTCCCTCGATCACCTGACGGGCGGCCGTGCGGGCTGGAATCTGGTCACCGGCAGCAACCGGGAAGACGCCCTCAACTTCAGCCTGGATACGCATGTCGTCCATGCGGATCGCTATGAGCGAGCCGAAGAGTTCGTGGACGTGGTGCGCGGCCTCTGGAACAGTTTCGAGGATGACGCCTTTGTTCGAGACAAGGCGAGCGGCCGCTACTTCAATCCGGACAAACTCCACCTTCTCAACCACAAGGGGAAGTACTTCTCGGTCAAGGGGCCGTTGAGTGTGGCGCGCCCGCCGCAGGGCTATCCGGTTATCGTTCAGGCTGGCAATTCGACGCCGTCGCGGGAACTCACTGCCCGCGTCGCCGACGTGATGTTCATGTCGCAGTCCGTTCTTGACGATGCAATGAAATTCTATATCGACGTCAAGGGCCGTCTTGAGAAGCATGGCCGCCGGCCCGACGACCTCAAGCTCATGCCGGGCGCCTTTATTTTCGTCGGCCGCACGGAAGCGGAAGCCAACGAGCGCTTCGAGGAACTGCAATCGATGGTTCCCCTGCCGGTCGCGCTGGCGAGGCTCAGCCAGAATCTCGGAGGCATCGATCTGTCGGGCTATGCCCTCGACGAGCCAATGCCGGAGGTTAAGGGCAATTCTGCGCGCATGAGTGCGCCTGATAATTATATGGCCATCGCGCGCCGCGAAAATCTGACCCTTCGGCAGACTGCCATGCGCGCGGCAACGGCCAAGCATCACTGGATCGTCAAGGGCTCCCCGACCCAGATCGCCGATCAGCTAGAGGACTGGTTCGTCAACTACGGCGCGGACGGCTTCAATTTGCTGCCGCCCTATATGCCGGGCTCGCTTAACGACTTCGTCGATCTGGTTGTGCCCGAACTTCAGCGTCGCGGCCTGTTCCGAACTGAATACGAGGGCAAAACTCTGCGGGAAAATCTTGGCGTGTCGCGGCCACCAAATCGTCTTCTCCACGCGCGTGATCAAGCCGTCGCAAGACACGCAGCACCCATTGCGGCGCCGTGATCGCTTTCCATCTACAACTCGATATCGAACGATGGATCGCCGGCTGACATCCGCTCAAAGCAGATTCCGTTTATAATACGAGGGAGGGTAAACTAATGAACATTTCCAGACGTCAATTCGGTGTCATGGGGCTTGCGATGGCCAGCGGCGTCATCGGCCGTGCCAACGCACAATCCTATGCCACGCAGGATGTGCATTTCATATGCGGATTTGCACCTGGTTCTGGCTCGGATCTGATGGTGCGACACTTCGCGGAGAAGATGCGCCCGTTGCTGGGCAGAAATGTTATTGTCGAAAATAAGCCGGGTGCTTTCAGCAATATCGCGACCGAATATGTGGCGCGCGCCAAGCCTGATGGTCACACGATTTATCTCGCCAGTGCGGGTGTTCTGGCCGCAAACCAGAATACTCTAAAAAAGCCTACCGTCGATCTGGCTAATGCTCTGCAAAGCTTCGGCACGATGAATCGCAACCCCTATATGGTCGCCGTTCCCGGAAACTCCCCGTACAAGAGCCTGGCGGAGTTGACCGCGGCCATGAAAGCCAAGGGCGACAAGGCAAGTTACGGGTTTCCGGGTGGCAGCGCCAGCAAGGTTATCGGTGCGCTCTATCGCGACATGGCCGGCTTGAGCTCGGTTGAGGTTCCCTATCGGACAACCGTGGACATGCTGAACGACTTGAAAGGCGGAAACCTCGACTATGCGATCCTTGAGCCGACGGCCGCATTGGCGCAGGAACGTCAAGGCAATTTGCGCATTCTCGTTATCACCACATCGGAACGGCTCAAGTTCCTGCCTCAATATCAGACGTTTGTCGAAGCCGGACTCCCAATTCGCGTTTCAGGCTGGTGGGCGGGCTTCGTTCCATCCGCGACACCGCGGCCTATTATCGAGGAGCTGTCAAAGATTCTGGCGAGCGTTACCTCGACAGAGGAAACACGTCAGTTTCTCGCCAACATCGGCTATGATGTCTGGCTAACGCCTCCGAACGAAGCGCAAGCTTACCTGCGTCAGGAAATCAAGGATTGGGCTGACTACGTGCGCGTCGCTAAAATCGAGCAGACGTAATAAGCTTGTTGAAAAATCACGAACGAATCCGACAACTGGCAAAGAGTCGCCAGGGCCTTCGGTTATTCTCAAGTCAAGCTTGGAGAAGGGCGTAATGTCTTCTTACCGTGTTGATCAAATTGGAAGTCTTATTCGCCCTACCCGGCTACTTGATGCCCGCGATGAATATAAATCCGAAAAAATCGACCGCGAGGCTCTGCGCCTTGTTGAGGATGACTGCGTGCTGGAGGTTATTGATCTCCAGCGCGCAGCGGGCATGCCCATATATACGGACGGAGAAATGCGCCGTGACGCATGGCAGACTGTCTTCAGCGAAGCCGTCGATGGCTTCGAGCCCAATTACCCCCTTCGCGAAGTCGAGCTGGAAGATGGCCGGCGGGTCAAACTACAGATGCATGTCAAGGCGATCAACGGCAAGCTGAGGCAGCACAGGCGCCTGGCCCAGGCGGACGCAGAATTTCTTAAACAGCATGCGCCAGGTCCTTTCAAGATCACCCTGCCGAGCCCCGCAGTCGTGGCGCGCTACAGCTACAAGCGCGGCATCACCGATAGCATTTATCCCGACATTGTCGAACTTCAGGATGAAGTTTGCGCTATCGTAAAGCAGGAAATGCAAGCGTTGGTCGACGAGGGAGCTTCATATCTCCAGCTCGACGAGGGTTTCACGATCTATGCCGAGCCCGAGCGCCTGAGAATGATGGCCGATGCGCGCGAAGATCCGGAGCAAGCCCTGGAGCGAGACATCGCTTTGGAAAATGCATGTTACGACGCAGTGCGCAAATCGGGCGTAACGCTCGCGATGCATCTGTGCCGGGGAAGCCGCGCGGGCATTGCGCGGGGGCGTGGTGGGTATGATTGGCTTGCCACACATTTGTTCGACCGGCTGCATGTCGACCGCTTCCTTCTTGAATATGATAACGAAAGCCGGGTCGGCGGCTTCGAGCCGCTCCAACATATGCCAAAGGGCAAGGTGGCGGTCCTCGGCCTCGTCAGCAGCACCGATCCGAAGCTGGAAAACCAGGACGACCTTCTCCGGCGGATCGAAGAAGCGAGCAAGTTCTGCTCGATCGATCAGCTCGCCATCAGCAGTCAGTGCGGATTTCAGGGCGCCGGCAGCCGCGACGGAGCGCATATGACGATCGACGATGAGAAACGCAAGTTGGAACTGCTTGTGGATACGGCGCGGAAGGTTTGGGGTTAAGCTCAAAACACGATGCCGAACGCAAGCGCTGATAGCAGATGAGCGCGGCGCCCTTTGGTGAGGCATCCTCGAAGGCATTTCATGACGCACAAGATGGCCCTACATGCGCTGCTCGGTGATTATCGGAATACTGCGGCTTTGAAGAAAGGCGAGGTGTCATCGCCGCTTCTTGATGTCAAATTTGCCGACGTGAAGTCTGTCAGCTCGGGTTTCAAGCGTTTGGTGCGGGAAAAGGAGTTCGACTTCGGCGAGCTTGCCATCGTGACTTATCTCCAGGCAAGAAGCTTTGGAGTGCCGTATAGTTTGCTGCCAATTACCGTGGTGGGGCGCTCACACCATCATGCGATTGCATATAATCCCGAGAACGGGTTGCTTCGGCCGCATGACCTCAATGGTAAGCGCGTTGGTGTGCGCTCCTATTCTGTTACCACAACCACCTGGGTACGAGCCATTCTGGCGCGAGATTTCGATGTCGATCTAAACAGCATAGAATGGGTCACATTTGAGGATCCGCATGTAGCGGAATATGCAGACCCACCCAACGCCACGCGCGCTCCTGCTGGCAAGCACATTGCTGAGATGCTCCTGGATGGCGAGCTCGATGCAGCAGTAGTGGGAGATAAGCTACCGGATCCGCGACTGAAACACCTGATTCCTGAGCCAGAATCTGCCGCAAGCGCCTGGACTGCCAAGAATGGGGGCATCCCGATCAATCACATGGCGGTAGTATGCCACACGCTGGTGAAGTCACGTCCGGACATTGTGAAGGAAATTTACCAACTGATGCTTGCGAGCAAACGTGCGGCAGAGCCGACGGCCACGAATGATGATGATGACCCGCTGCGATTCGGCGTCGAGCAGAATCGCAGAATGCTGGAGATGATCATCGTCATCTGCCATGAACAGAAACTGATACCGCGACGTTTCACCGTCGATGAGTTGTTTGAAGATACGCGGCAAATCCTCGAACTTTGATCTGATGGCAGCTTTCTGGAGTTGCTGGCCCTGGCGCCGGTGCGCGATGCACCGCCCCCCATGGCCAACAGCGCCAGCAAGTTGCGCGCGATATCAAACCGCTCGGCTTTCGGTCGCTCACCTCCATAAACAAGGAGGCCGCACCTAGTATCCCATCGCTGCTCTATCGCCTCGCGGATCGGCCCCACCTTCGAACATGCCGGTTGCCGGATCGACGCGAATGGCGTGAGCATGGCCTAATGTGCCGCTCCATTGTTCGACCATCTTGACGGGCTGACCGCGAAGACGCAATTCACGCACTGTCTCATCAAAGATGCGGGATTCGAGCACCAGATCGCTGGATGCAGTGCCCCAGGTCCTCCCATCAGCCAGCGAGGCGCTTCGATTGCCTGCTGCCCGCTCGCGTCAAGCGCCTGAACGCCTTCGGTTTCCGGATCTGTGGTCAGCCAGAAGCCATCGCCCTCCAGCCCGGCCATATGCGGATAGGCCACGCAAAGTATGGCATTCGCCGCAATCGCCGCGTCGACCGCCTTGCCGCCGCGCCTCAGCGCATCCAGCCCCGAGGCTGACGCAAGATGATGGGGCGCAGATACCATGCCGCGCGATGCACGCGTGGGCGGACGGCCAGTGCGGGGACCATTGGCATGGCTCATGATTGGCTCCTTGGTGATTGAGGGTTATTCAGCTTTGCTTTTGGGAGAAAGAACAAGCGCTGTGCCGGAGGGATCATTGCCCCGGCGAAAAGGGCCACGAGGCCGAGGCCCCAGAGGAATGTGGGGCCCCCGGTCGCGCCGATGCTGATGAGAGGAAAAGAGATGGGCAAAATCAGGAAAGGAATGCTCAGGTAAACGACGCGGTTCTCGAACAACCTCTGCATGACGCACTCCCTATCCGCTGACCATCACAAGGATGACCATCGCCACGCCAGTCAGAAGGAATGCGACGACGGTCCGGGCAGCGTCTTGCGCATGATCTCACCTTCCTTGCCGCTGATTCCGGCCGTGCCGGCCCCCATGACAATATTGGCCGGCGCAATCGCATTGCCGATGGCCACCGGCGCTCTGTGCGGCAAGTATCGTCGCTTCAGGAAGCTCCTTTAAACGAGCGATCGTTATCTGAAGATCGGAAAACAGCACATTGGAGGAGGTGCTGCTCGACGTCGTGAACGCACCGACAACACCGATACCGTTGGAGAGGAAGGCAAAAGCATAGGCAGGCGCTATTGCCGAGATCCCAAGTGCCAGCACCTCGTTCTGGCCGGAATGATTCATGACCGAGGCCATCATGAGAAAGGCGATGATCGGCACGGATGCCAGGATGGCGGTATCGATAAGCCCCTTCTACATGCTCTCGGCTGGCTTCTGAGCGGTCTGCGCCCATCTCGAAAAATAGCCGCGAGACTGGAAAATCACCCAGGTCAGGAACGCAGTCACCAGCAGGCCCGCACCGGGATGCGAGAAAGGCCGAAGCGCTGAATATGTTTCGCTGCCGGGAACGGTCAGTCCATAGCCGGTCGATACCGTGGGGAAGGGAAAGCCGAAAGTGAAGGCCATAAGGACGTTCCGCAACGGCTCGATCACGGAGGTGCCAACGGCGATGACGCTGAGCATGATATAGGGCAGGAACGCCATGGCCGTGCCATGGAAGGTGTTTTCTCTTCAACTTCCGCAGGGCTGGTCAGCATCGACGGCCTGTCGATGATCGACGTTGCCGGAAGTGCATAACGCTTCCAACGCGCGAGTGGGAACAGCGCCAGCAATGCCGCCGTGGCGGGCAGGAACGCGGCCAGCGCCGGATCAATCGCCACCGCGACGATCTGGCCAAGCCCCTGTATGGCAGAAATAACCAGAACCAGCGGCCAGCCGTGGCGAACCGCCGACGCGCACAGCTGGTTGTGCTCAGCGAGAAGGGGCAGCGGGCCTATAGTGCCGCACTGGCAGCCTACTACCTCAAGGCGGATAGGCTCGCGAAGATATTCCAACGTCGGACATTCAGACTGCGCACCGCGTCATGGCTGCGTTGCGCAAGAAATTCGAAGGAGCGAATCATGCTAAAGAGCAGACTTGACCGCTACGGCGCGGTAGCGGTCTCGATCCACTGGATCAGCGCAACTCTGATTCTGGCTCTGCTCGGCTCGGGCTTCCAGGCCGCCAATGCACCGGACTCCATTGCCAAGGGAGCATTCCTGCGCGCTCACATTCCGATGGCGATTGCGATCCTGCTGCTGACGCTATTTCGGATCGTGTGGTGGTGGCTCTTCGACCGGAAGCCTCTGCCCGTGCAAGGCTCACCTGCGTGGCAGGAGTGGCTGGCTCGTGCGGTGCATGTCGCCTTCTACATCGTCATTCTCGGAATGGTCGCCAGCGGCGTCGGCATGATGGTCCTCAGCGGCGCCGCTCCTGACATCTTCAGCGGCTCCGGCACGTTGCCGGACTTCAACGCCTATCTGCCCCGGGTGCCACACGGCATCGGAGCGAACCTGCTTCTCGCTTTGCTGGTGGCGCATATCGGGGCGGCCCTCTACCACCATTTCATCCGACGCGACGGTTTGCTGTGGCGAATGTGGTTTGGTCGTTGAACGAGTCGTTTCAGAAGTATCCGGGATTCGATTTGACGCCCCCTCTCCCTCTCACCACCTGTATCTGAGGCTTCCCTTTCCGGCGTAGCTCTGTCCGGAGTTTGCGAACTCGCTCTCGAAGGTGCCGGCGACGGAGACGCCGTGGCCAAAGGCCAGTTCCGCGCCTGCCGAGACCAGCAGCGCATCGGCGGAGGCCCGCGCTCCGTTCACCGTGAAGGCCGCCCCCGGCAGGCTCTGGAACGACGCTTGCGCCAGCCGCGCCGGCTCGTAGTCATGGGCCCAGGCGGCGCGGCCCCGCAGCGTCAGCGCCGCATCATTTGCCAGCGGCATGAAGTGGTCGAATCGCGCGCCAAGCTCCGTCCGCGTCTGGGTCTCGGTCCGTGACGCATAGGCCAGCGCGAAAGTGCCGACTCCGGTCGTCGCCTGCTCGCCATGGGCGGGCAGGCCCAGCCCCGTCACCTGCACCGCACCATAGGGCGTCACGCCGCTGAAGACTCCGCCGAAGCGCCAGCCGGCTTCCGCCCGGCCCGCGAAGGTATGCGCCTTGAACTTCGCCTCCAGCGTGTCGGCGCCCGCCAGCGTCACCGCCCGCTTCAGATGCATGTCCTGCCAGCCATAGGCCAGCGCGCCCATCACATAGCCCGCCCCGAAATGCTGGCGGCCGTACAAGCTCGCCTGGAACAGGTCCGACGTGCCCCCGCCCAGCCCGCCGGCGAGGCCGAAGGATGTGCCGCCGCCGGCCAGCGCGAAGCCCAGCACCGTGTCGCTCATCAAGCGCCGGTCCGCGCCCAGCGCGAAGCCATAGGTCCGGCTGGTGGTCTGCGCCGTGCCCAGCGCGCTATCGCCCCGCACATTGGCGAGGCCACCATAGCCACCGCCCCAGACGCTCCAGCGCGGCCGCGTGAAGCTTACCTGCGCGCGCGGCGTCACCGCCGCATAGGCCTCCAGCGCCGCACTCGAACGGCCAGCCTCCGCCGCATAGCCCAGCGCGCCGGAGCCTTCGGCCCCGCCACTGAAGCCGCCGCGGCCGGCCGCATGGGGATCGAACACCATGTTGAGGAACTGGGTCATCGCCAGGAAGGTGGCATGGGGCAGAGACGCCCCCGCTTCGCCCGAAGCCTGGCTCAGCGCGCCATTCAGCCGCTCGCCGCTCAGCCCGAACAGCCCGGCAAAAGCCGGCGGCAGCGTGCCGCCGCCGTTGAACCAGTCGTTCAGCGCCCCGGCCACATTCTGCCGGTTCTGCCCAAGGTCCCCAGCGCCACGGCCGAGCTGCGCCGTCAGCCGCAGGAGAACATCGTTGCCCGCATAGCCCAACGCAGCGGCAAAGCCCGGCATGGCAGACGTGTCGACGCCGTCGAAGGTCCCATCAAGATTTCCAGCGGACAGAATGGTGTAGTTCCGTGCAACAGAGCTGCCGAGCAGCTCCGGCCGCACCGCGCCGGCGAGCGCCGCGCTGCCGGAGACCATCGCACGGCTGGCCTCGACGGCCGACAGAGCGACGATATAAACCGCGCCGGTGCTGAAGGTGAGATCGCCATTGACGAACAGCCGTCCTGAATGGTTGCCGGGCGCAACGCCGCCGCCGGCCTCCACCTTCACCGATCCGACGACGCCCCGTCCCGCCAGCACGGCGCCGGCATGCACCTCGACCGGCCCCGCCACCGTCCCGTCCACGGCAAGCGTTCCACCCGCTACGGTGGTCCCGCCCGCATAGGTGTTGGCGCCCTCAAGCGTCAGGGTGCCCGCCCCTTGCTTGACCAGGCCGCCCGGCCCCGAAATGTCGTTGGAAAACGTGCTGCTATAGCCCTTCGTGTCGAGCGTGACCGACTGCGTGAACATGCCATATCCGCGGACCGCCTTGCCCGCGTTCACCAATCCCCAACCGTAGATATCGTCCACGCCGGGATCCCCGAGATCGGTTGCCGTGGTGAAAAGCGTCTGTTGCAGGTCATAGGCGGTGAACCATGGAAATGCCTGCTTCACGAGCGCGGCCACACCGCTGACGACAGGCGCGGCCTGCGATGTGCCGTCCATGACCTTGTAGCTGTTGTCCGTCCCGCTGCCGCGGCCGAGCGGATAGGCCGAATAGATCTGCTCGCCCGGCGCGGCAATGCACCACTCCCGGGCAACGCCGCATCTGTTGCTGAACGAGGCGATGGTGTTGGTAGAATCAACCGCGACGACGGAAATCCAGTTATCCTGAAGCTCCGGATACAGATATGGCAGGCCCGGCAAAGGATCGGGGCTGGGATGGCTCGCGTTGCCGGCGGCAACGACCATCAGAACGCCGGCCGCTGCGGTCTCGCGGGCACGGTCGGGAATCTTCGCATAGTCCCGCGCAATGTCCTCGATCGTGTATTCAGTCACGTTGCAGGGCGACAGGCCCGGACCATTGCAGCCGGCAATCCCATAGCTTGCGTTAATGATGCTCACGCCCTGCTGAATGAAATATGGCCAGACACGGGTCAAATACTCGTCGAGACCATAAACGCCGCCATCGCCCAGACGAGCGGGCCGCACGGTGGCGTCGAACGCGACGCCGTGCATCTCGATTCCGTCACGAGCACCGGCCGCGATACCCGCCACATGGGTGCCGTGGCCGTCGCGATCATGCAGTTCGCCCGGCAGGATCGGCACCCGGGCCGTGAAGTCATATCCGGGCTCAACGCGCCCCCAAAATTCCGGATGTCGCGCGTCCAGGCCGGAATCGGCGATGCCGATCACCACGCCCAGACCGGTGAAGCCTAGCTGATACGCAGCCGCGGCATTGATTTGAGCCAGGGCGCCGGAGCGGAAATACTCCGGCGTTTCCCATGAAGACAGGACCTGTGCGACCGCACTCCCGGGCTGCGCCGCCGCCAGCACCGCGCCGCAGGACAACAGAACATGCAAAAGACTGATCGACCGGTTCATCGCTTCACTCAATAGCCGTCTCTGATTTCGAAGAGAGCCCGAATCCGGCTTCTTCAGAAATAACACTGGATTATCTGAAGGTCGTAAAATCTACGCGTGGTTATCCCACGCAGATTCGATATCACCAGCGCGCCGACGCAGCCGGCACAGCGCCGGTCACACGCCCTCTCAGGGTATTAATAGGATTTTGCCGTCCGGGCGGCCGCTTTCGAGCAGCCTGCTTGCCTGCGAAGCCTGGGCCAGGTCGAAGGTCCGCGCGATCGGCAGCATGAGATTTCCAGCCGCGGCCGCTTCGGCGATCCTGCCCAGCATGGCGCTGTCGTCACGATTGACGACATGGCGGATCGACACGCGGCTGTCAGCCTCGACCTCGCCGGGAAATGGAACGACCGCGGCGACCGTTGCCACGGTGCCGCCATCGCGCACCATGCGGGTTGCCATGGCTGCGACATCCCCGCCGGCGGTATCGACGGCACCTGCGAAAGAAGCGACAGTTTCATCTCCGGGCGTGAAGACCTCTCCCGTCAGCGCCCTGCCTTCCTCCAGCCGCGCCGCACGCACCATTGCAACCGGCCTGGCCCCCAATTCCTTGAGATATTGAACCGCGACCCGCCCCACGGCCCCGAGCGCGCCGGTGACCAGTACGCGGTCCCCCGCTGCGACATTCAGGGCATCGACGGCCTGCCGCCCCGTCAGGCCGGCCATCGGAAGGGTTGCCGCGGCTTCGAAAGAGAGGCCGTCCGGCATCTTCGCCAGTTGCGCAGGCAGCGCCAGCGCCTGTTCCGCCATCGTGCCTCGACCGTTGATGGGGAATTTGCCGAGCACACGGTCGCCGGCCTGAAACGCCGTCACATTGGCACCGACCGAGAGCACGGTGCCCGCGGCATCAACACCCAGGATAGCCGGAAACCGCAAAGCGAAGCGTTCTTTCATCCAGCCCTGACGGACGAGCATGTCCACGGGGTTGAGACTGATGGCGGCGATGCGGATCAGCACGTCGTCCGCACCAGGCCGCGGATCTGGCGCGTCCTCATATCGAAGCTGGTCGGCGTCACCATGTGCCTGCAAACGAACGGCCTTCATCAGCTCCTCCTTGTGCGTTCCCTGCTATAGCGCGAACGCTTTGCCCGAGCCACCGTAAGGCGGCGGGGCGAGATTGCGAGCCGGCTTGAGCACGCCTCCCCGCCTCGCCTACCAATTCTTAACCAGCCGTAGCAAACCGCGACCGGAGACGTCCGATAAGTCATACGGAAATCGTCACGCCCGTGGCATCATCCATTCGAACGATTCCCTGAGGGCAGCTAAAAATGGCCGCGGCCACAACAGAAGAAAACCCGATGCGCTTCAATCCCGTTTTCAAATCCCGCCACCTGCGCGGCGGGGCCTATCTGCTGCTCGCCGGCACCACGCTCGGCGCGGGCCTGATCCTGTCCGCAATTCCCGCGGGCGCCATGGAGATCGCTCCCGTATCCAACCCCGTCGCGTCGTCCTTTGCGCCGCCGTCCATGCCTCCGGGAGCGGATCAAACCTGGCATCTCGACATGATCGGAGCCGGCGTCGCCTATACGCGCGGCTTCACCGGCGCGGGTGTTACCGTTGCGGTCGGCGATACCGGCTTCCAGACGGACCATCCGGCGCTCGCCGGCACGTTCGACCTGTCGCGAACCTACTCGAACCTCTATGTTCAGGGAGAAATCTACGATCCCGCCTATGTCGGGTTTCAGGATCCCGAAGACGGCCATGGCACCCACGTCTCCGGCATCATCGCCGGAAATAAAGATCCATCCATATGGGAAGGAAACGGCGTAGCGCACGATGCGCGGGTCGTACCGATCCGGATGCTGTTCAGTGACCATACGGCCAAGAACGGGCTCGGGACCTATGTGGTCGCGTATCCTTCCATGGACGGGATCGACTATTTCACGTCTCTCGCGGACGTGAAGATCATGAACGCCAGCTTCGGCCCGTCCCCCGATCCTACTGCGCCGCCACAGGCTGTCTGGTACGTTCATCCGTCCAGCCCCTACGAAGCGTCGGCCGTCTATCGCGCGCTGTCGGAAGACAAGATCATCGTCGCTGCCAACGGCAACGACCGCGAAAAGCATTCCGTAGCCGGCCTCAATCCCAGCGGGATCAGCTTGCTGCCCTATATCCGGCCGGAGCATGCCAATACGGGCGTCTATGACGACGGCGGCTACAATTTCAATTTCTCCGGGCTGCTCGAACTGCCCGGACAGGTCGTCGCCGTGATGTCGGTGGGGCGTGACAAGACCCCGGCCTATTATTCGAATCTCTGCGGCGTCGCCGCAAGCTGGTGCCTGGCGGCACCGGGCGGGGATCAAAAGCCGGGTATGAATAATGGCGTTTTCTCTCCGGTACCGACCGATTCCTATGATTTCTATCAAGGCACATCCATGGCCGCGCCGGTGGTCACCGGCGCCCTCGCCGTCCTGCAAAGCGCCTATCCGGATTACAGCGCGCGCGAACTAACCCGGCTGATGTTCTCCACCACCGAGGACCTGGGGCTGGCCGGCCTCGATGCGGTCTATGGTCACGGCCTCGTGCGGCTCGACCGCGCGACAGATGGTCCTACTGCGCTCCTGGCAGACCATATCGAGACGGTCGCCGCCGATACGACCGCCTACTGGAGCCAGCCGCTGGCCACCAGCAGCGGCTTTACCAAGGACGGCGACGGCATTCTGACCATTTCCGGCCGCACCAACGCTGCCGGAAACGTCTTCGCCACGCAGGGCATCCTCTCAGTGGATGGCACGCTAAGCGTCGGCGCGGGCAGCACACTCGACATCGGCCCGGGCGCGCAGCTTTCCGGCTTCGGCAACATCAATGCCGATACCTTCATCGCGGGCGTTCTCTCGCCGGGCAAGACCGCCAATATTTCGGATCTCGTCGCCAACGGCACCCTCGCTCCCGGGGCCACGCTCGTCGGCAATTCGGCAGGCGTGCTGTCCTTCAACGGCAACGTCACGCTGGCTGGCAGCGCCAACACGCGCATCGAGATGGATGGCACGCTGCTCATCCCCGGCGGTCCCGGCACCTACAGCCGCATCTTCGTAACCGGCGCCGGTAACACCTTTGTCGCCGGCGGCGCATTGACGCCGGTCTTGCGCGACAGCATCGGCACTCTGAGCGGCTATACGCCCGGGATCGGTTCGCGGCTCCAGATCATCGAAGCCGCCGACGGCGCCCGCACCGCAGGCAGTTTCTCATCGCTGACCCAGCCGACCGATGGCCTGCCGGCCAACGGCCGCTTCGACGTGATCTATAATCCCTATGCGATCACCCTCGCCGTCACGCCCGTCTCGTTCGCGGGCCTCGGCAGCGATGCGCCCCTCAGTCCGCTCCAGCAGCGGATCGCCGGCATTCTCGATGGTCACCGTCCGGCGGCCGGCGTGAACCCCGGCGCGAGCAAGGCCCTGTATGACGCGCTCTACATGCTCGATACGACGGAAGGCTATACAACCGCTCTGGATGACCTCGGCAGCCCCGCCCAGCCAGCCAACAACGCGGCAGCCTTCAGCGCGTTCGGCGGCTTCCTGGGCGCCATCGGCGACCGCCAGAACATGCTGTCGCTCGGCGGTGGCGGCAGCCAGGCCGGCTCCGGCGATGCCCTTGCCTATGCCATGACCGGCAGCGCGCCGGGCGTCATCGCACGGGAGGCGGAGGCTGCTTTTGCCAGCCTGCGGCCTGCCGCAGCGGATGCCGGCTGGGGCGTCTGGGGGCAGGCTTTCGGACGCTGGGGAACGGTCAAGGATTCCGGCGCTCTGGCCGGCTCCACCAGCCGCAGCGCCGGCTTCGCGCTCGGTGCGGACCGCCGCATCGCCCCGGACGTCTCCGGCGGCATCGCCTTTGGCTTTGCCCGCACCAGCAGCGGTAGCGGCCCGGCGCATGCAACCTTCGACAGCTATACCGGCGCACTCTATGGAAGCTGGACACCGGGGCGGGCCGTGTTCGACCTGCGGGCCGCCATCGGCAGCAGCGATATGCGCACGACACGCAGCATTGCCCTCGTGCCGGGCACCATCGCCGGGAGCGCCAGAGGCATCGGCGGCGGAGTCAGCGCGGAAGCCGGCTATCTGATCCCGTTCATGCTCGGAACCGCAAAGCCCTTCGTCGGGCTTTCCTGGCAAGGTCTGCGGCGCGACGGCTATGCCGAAACCCAGCAGCCCTTCGGCCTCACCTATCCGGCCCAGTCATTCGACAAGCTGACGACGACCGTCGGCATTGCCGTGAGCACCGAGCAGCGCTTCGCAAACGGCGCGACGATCATGCCGGAATTCAAGCTGGCCTGGGGGCACGACCTGCGTGACACCACATTGGTCAGCCAGGCCGCGCTGCTCGATACGCCGTTCACTATCGAAGGGGCAAAGCCCGGCCGCGATGCCGCATTGTTCGGGTTCAGGCTTGCCGGCTGGACACAGGAGAACTTCCGGCTGTTCGCCGCTTATAACGGTGAGTTCCGCAGCAACGCCACGAGCCACCAGGTGACGGGCGGAGCGCGCTATACCTGGTGACGCGCGATACCGGTGAAGCGACGCGGCAGGCCGCGTGATCCATGCCTGACAGCATCGCCGGCGACGGGGAGTTCCAAGCTCCCCGTCCAGCCGCCGGGAGTGATGTCGGAACGTCTTCGCCCCACGCCTCGCGCGGGTTGCAGCAGGCACAACTATCCATTGCAGGGACGCTATCGGACCCCTAGAAATCAGCATTCACCGACGTTTCCATAAAGGATCTTCCATGGACCTTGGATTGACTGGCCGCCGGGTGCTCATCACGGGAGGCTCACAGGGGATCGGCCTCGCCATCGCCGAGGGGTTTCTGGCGGAAGGCTGCGAGGTCACTCTGGTCGCCCGCGATCAATCGCGGCTCGACGAGGCTGTTGCGACATTGGGCGCACATGGCGGCAAGGTTGATGGCATCGCCATCGATCTCTCCAAGCGCGGTGCTGCGGAAGAACTGGCCGCTGCCCGGCCCGACACCGACATTCTCGTCAACAACGCAGGCGCCGTCCCCATCGGCGACATCTTCGAGGTCGACGAGGACAAGTGGCGGGAAGGCTGGGATCTCAAGGTATTCGGCTATGTCAACCTGACCCGCGCCATGTATGCCCGGATGCGCGGCAAGCCGCCGAAAGTCATCCTCAACATCCTGGGTACAGGGGCCGACAAGCCCCAATGGCGCTATGCCTGCGGAACGCCGGCGAATATTTCGCTCGTGGGCCTGACGCGGGCACTGGGTGGCCGGAGCATCGACGACGGTGTCCGTGTCGTTGCGGTCAGCCCCGGAGCGGTCGAAACCGAACGCTGGAAAAACATTCACAAGAAGCGGGCGCGCGAAAATCTCGGCGATGAAGCGCGCTGGCGGGAGGGGCTGATCCAGGACCAGCCGCTGGGGCGGGCTGCGCAGCCTGCGGAGGTGGCGAATGTCGCCGTCTTCCTGGCGTCGGACCGGGCGAGCTGGGTTTGCGGCGAAACCGTCGTGGTGGACGGCGGCCGGCTCTATCGCGAAAACTGGTTCTGACCCCCTGCCCTCACTCCGGAGGGCCGCGATCGCGATCGAACGTCAGCCGGTGGGTCGCCGGCTTGCCGGTCATCGGGTTGATGATGTCGCAGGAGATATACATCCTGTCTCCTTCGACCTTCCATGTGCGGGTCTGCCGGGTGCCCGTCCAGGACTCGTTCCAGCTCACATCGACATCGAAATGCACCTGGTCGCCTTCGACCGAATAATAGCCCGTATAACCCAGCAGGGTGCGGAACAGCTGTTCGGCCTCCTCGTCGGTTGCACGCGGGCCTTCCGGCCGTTTACGCGCCGAGTCCACCGAGAAGTTGAACATGCGGCCATTGCGGGAGAAATGAACATAGCCATTTGGCGCCTTGCTGAGGCCGGGACGTTCCTCTCCGGTCTCATGGTCGATGTAACGCCCCGAAACCTGCTTCCAGCTTCCGAGAAGCTCCTGCGGAATTTTCGACGAGTCGAAGCCCATTGCATCCCCTCCGGCGCAGCCGCTGATCCAACGCCTGGTTATCCGAAGCGGTGAGAAAACGCCATATTCCTGAGGGGACCGTCGCGCGGCCGGCGGAGCAATTGTTACGCTAGGCCACCTTTGCGCGGGCTTCGCCCATGTTCTTCACGAGACGCGCAATGCCGATGCTTGCGATCATCGACGCGACGAACAGCAGGACATCACGTTCCATGAGGGCGAGACCTCACCATCGATGTCCGCGCGCCGAAAACCCGGTGACTTCGGGATGATCGGCCATCGATGCGTCCTTTGCACGCACGAAAAGTCCGATTCAAGCTCGATTCGATACTAGATAATAATTGATTGCATGTTTATGTAATAAACGTGATGATGAGGATCATATGGTGAAATGACCTGCCAGCCGCGCGGTCCGGTCTGATCTGATGCGCGAGAGGCGCGGTTGATAGGGAGAACAATCGGCGTTAAGTGGCCGGCAGGGTTGCCGCTCGGGCAACAGAAAGCAGTGTCAGAGATGTCAATGTCCACCGCTCACGACCATGTCGAATATCCCGCCGGCGAAACGGGATTTTCACTCGGACTGAAAGGCGCCTGCCCCCGCTGCGGCAAGGGGCACCTGTTTTCCGGCTGGCTGAGGCTTGCCCCGGAATGCGAGGTCTGCGGGCTGGACTTCTCCTTCGCCGACCCGGCGGACGGCCCGGCCTTCTTCGCGCAATGGGTTGGCTGCATCCCGGCATTCGTCTTCGCGCTTTGGATCGAGGTTGTTCATGCGCCACCGTTCTGGGTGCATCTGGTGACGACCCTGCCGATCCTCATCCTGCCCTGCCTGCTGCTGCTCCGCCCGCTCAAGGGATGGCTGGTCTGCACGCAATACATCACCAAGGCCGAAGAAGGCCGGCTTCAATTGCACGACAGGCCGTCGCAGTCCGGCACCTCCGGCTAGAGAACCGGATCGTCCGCCGAGCTTCCCGGCGAACGGCAACGGGGACGCAGGTTTTCATCACAGGGCGGTCATCCTTCACAGATTTTCCGTCCAGCCAGCCTGCCGATCCACCTGAACGGTGACGTGGTCGATGGCGTACTGACTTTTCAGCTTTCCCGCCACGAGAGCCGGAAGTTCGAGCGGATCTGCACCCGGCGCCGGGCAGACGTGAACCGTTGCGACAACCGTGTCGTCGGTCAGCGTCCACGCGTGGAAATGTCCCGCGGAAGCGACACCGGGCAGGGCTTCAAGCGCTTTCTGCGCCAGCGTGACATCCAGCCCTTTTGGCGTCGCCTGCATCAGCACCCTGATGGAGTCCCATACGAGCCCCCAAGCCGAACGCAATACCAGCAATGCCACGAATACGGAGAGGATCGGGTCCAGCACCGTCCAGCCGGTCATCATGATGCCGATGGCGGCGGCGATGGCTCCTGCCGATCCCAGAAGGTCTCCCATCACATGAAGAAAGGCGCCGCGCAGATTGCTGTCATTCTGATGCCCTGACGACAGGATCCAGGCAGCCGCGAGATTGACGCACAGACCTATTGCCGCAACGGCCAGCATGGGGCCGGCAAGAATCTCGACGGGCTGGCTGAAGCGCGAGATCGCCTCCCATACGATCCAAGCAATCAACAGCAGCAGCGAGGCGCCATTGGCCAGCGCCGCGAGCACGCGAACGCGATGAAAGCCGTAGCTGTGCTTAAAGTCGACCGGCCGGCGCGCCACCCGATAGGCAATGAGCGCAAGCAGAAGCGCAGCGGCATCCGAAACCATATGACCGGAATCGGCGATGAGAGCCAGCGAGCCCGAAAGCCAGCCCCCAATGGCCTGCACGACCGCATAGCCCGCCGTGAACAGAAAGACGAAAAGAATACGCTTCTCGTTGGACGCCGTTACGGTTTGCTCATGGCTGTGCCCGCCATCATGGTGATGGTGGTGATGGTCATGGTCGTGAACATGGTTTGGATCGCGGCCGGCATCGTGGGTCATCTCATCACCTGTGTCGGATCACCTGTGTCGGGCCCATCCAGGCAGCGGGAGGAGAGATTCAATGACCATGAAACTCCCCTGAATATCGAAGGTGCAGGAACCGCCTCCTCCAATCCCGCGACAGCTTCGCCCTTCCGTGCCGACGGGCCTCATATCGATGCTGCTCCTCCTGCCACAGCCAACACGCTCTATCCCGCTCATGTACCAGCGGCTTGAGTCCGCACGGCGGTTCTGGGCAGCAGATAGGCAATGGTCGGCCCAATCAGGAACATGACGAGGGCACTGACGTATAGAACATCAGCCGTGCCTATCAGGTCTGAAAGTCCGATGAAATAGATAGGCCCGATAGCCTGCCCAACGAACAGCGCGCAGGAGTGCATGGCAAAGGCGGATGCCCGCGCTGTCGACGTCAATTCGGAGACTTCTGCATGAATGGAATTATGCACCATCATGTATCCGAACCCCGCCACGGTGAAAAAGGCGGCCTGTATCTGCCATGGCAGGGGAAAGGCCAGAACCAGTGGCGCCATGAACGCGAGAAGCCCCCCAAACGCCATGAGACGATAACGGGTCGCAACCCCCAGCAGGCGCTTGACCGCGAACGTGAACAGCAAGGCGCCCAACGCAAGGCCCGTGATGATAAACCCAGCCTCCTTTGGCCCTCCGGCTCCCCGCTCTGACAGAATAGGCGCGATGAACGGCAAGCACCCGTTGAGCGCCATGCCTTCAAGGAACACCGCTGCGAAACAGATCCAGGACCGGGGATTCTCGAAGATTGATCGATAGCCAGCGAGGACTCCCGAAATCCTTATGTGGCCGCTTGCTGCGGGCGTGTTGGGAATGAAGCGCGTGATGAGCAAGGCCGCCGCGAGGGACATGATCGCTGCGATCACGAAGATGCCTCGCCAGTTGAACATGACGGCAAGCAGCCCGGAAAGACTGGCAGCGATGATGAACCCGCTTTGCAGCGCAGCAACGTTCCGGGCAATCGCCTGCTGGCGCTCGGCGGGTGGGAAAAGGTTCGAAATGGTCGCAAGAGCGATGGGCATCAGCCCGCCGCTGGCGATGCCTCCAATGAACCGCGCAACAAGAAGCACCTCGAAAGTCGGACTCCAGACGACGAACACCAGACTCAGCGTCTGCACCCAGAGGCAGATCTTCAGAAGCCGGCTGGTGCCGTAATGATCGCCGAGCGGCCCGAGCACCGGCTGACTGACGGAATACGGCAGCGCGAAGACGGTGATAACCAGCGCCGCAGTCGCCAATGAGACGCCGAAATCTCCGGCAATGGACGACACAAGGGGGTCCATCGAGCGATTTGCGATCGAGCTGGTGAAACCACAGAGTGCGATAAGATACAGCGCGCTTTTGGGAGAGGTCATTTTGCCAACGGGAGCGGTTCGGGAATCAATCCATGAATTGTTATCGCCGGAAGCAATATCGAGATGCAACGTTAAGAGAAGAAATTCAACCCGCTGCGCCAACCGGCAACCCACACCAATGAGACGCGGATAGCTCCAAGCTGCTCAATGCTGCGGGCCGTCTCCCGCCTGAAGGAAGCACCGGTCAGGCGCGAGCGAGAGACCTGCCATGCCGAAAAGGGACCTCAGCAATGTTGGCAACATTGAACCATGAATCGGCGCCTATGCTGGGCCGTAGTCGAGAACTCCGCCTTTTCGCCGGCTCGCTGGCTGTGTTAGCAACGCTATTATGAAACGCCAAACTCTGTTAACATATAAAAAGTGTGGGCCGCCTGCCACCGGCAAGGGAACGCTTGTCGGCGTGCGGCTTCAGCCAGACGATTTCGCCGCCGTCGATCAATGAATCGCACGTGAGGACGCAGCGACCACGCGACCGGAGGCCCTTCGCAGATTGATGTCTTTGGCGCTCTCGCGGTCCATCAGGAAGCTGCGCGCGCATCCTCCGCGAAACGCGCCGAGGCAGCCAGGCTTGCGGAGGAACGGCTCGGCCGCATGGGCGACAGGTCGGCCACAGAAGACGAGCGGCAGCAGAGGAAGAGGCGCCTGCTCAAGGGGCCCGAGGACTTCAGGAATATGCGGGCGGATCAGCCCAACCGAAAGAGAAGAGATGAGCGAACAGACCGTCCGGGACAGCAATGGCAACCAATTGAACGATGGCGACTCCGTCACCGTCATCAAGGACCTCAAGGTCAAGGGAAGCTCCGAGACCATCAAGCGCGGCACGCTGGTGAAAGGTATCCGCCTGACGGACAATCCTCACGAGGTCGAGTGCAACACCAGGCAGGTGAAGGGCCTGGTGCTGAGGACGGAGTTCCTCAAGAAGGCATAATTTTCCTCAGGCCGAAGGCTCTCATCTGCCCGGCTTCCCTGGACACTCGCCCGCCAACCGGTGCTTTGCGCTGACCTCGCTCTTCGTTCAGCAAGCCAGGCAGATGGCCGGGTTGCGAAGAAAGCCGAGCGGTCGCCCCGTTGCCGAAATTGTAATGATAGCTTCGAAAGTTTCTAATTGTGATCGCGATTGGCCCGGTCATCATCAGCCTTAGAAGGGCCGTGACGAGCGGTCTTTGATGCCGGCGTCTTTAGATAGGGTAACAACCATGGAGTTTCAGCCGTTGAAGCGATCTACTGCTCAGAGAGGTCTTGCGGCCCTGTTCGCAGCCTCCGCCCTGCTCCTCTGGTCCGGAGATAGCCAGGCGTTTCCGGACAGAGTCGTGACAATCGTCACGACCGTGGCTGCCGGAGGCAGCATCGATGCAGTCGCCCGCACGGTCGCCCAGGGGCTGAGCGACGAATTGAAAGGGACCGTGATTGTCGAACCGCGCCCGGGCGCCGGCGGCAATACGGCCGCAAGCTTCGTGTCCAAGGCGCCCGCCGATGGCCATACGATCCTGTTCGCGGCTTCATCCACGCTGGCCATCAACCCGCATCTCTATAAGTCTCCGCCGTTCGATGCGGATTCCGATTTCGAGATCATAGCGCTGCCGGCCCGAGTGAATCAGATTCTGGTGGTCCATCCAAAGCTCGGCGTTTCGTCCGCCAAAGACTTCATCGAGAGGCTCAAAAGCACATCGAGCCAGTTGAGCTATGGCACCAGCGGCATCGGCTCGCTCTCGCACCTCACCTCCGAGGTCCTCGCGCTTCGCACCGGAGGTTCACCGGTACACATTCCATATCGTGGAATCGCGCCGGCCATGACCGATCTTCTCGCGGCACAGATCGATTTCATGTTCGACTCTGCAACCTCGATCCCCAACATCAAGGATGGCAAGCTGAAGGCGCTGGCTGTGGTCGGCCCCAAGCGCCTTGCGGGACTTCCTGACGTTCCGACCCTGCACGAGGCGGGTATCACCGGCATGGAGTTCACCAACGGCTGGTATGTCGTGGCTGTTCCGAAGGCAACGCCCCGGGCTGTCGTGGATCTCCTGTCGTCGAAGATCAGGGATATCATGAAATCCGACCGCTCACAGAAGCTGATCGCCGACATGGGCCTGGAAACAACCGATGTGCCTGCTTCCGAGATGACCGGCATCATCGCAAGCGACCGACGCCAGGTGGGAGAAGCACTCGCCACAATCAAGATCGAGAAATACTAGGAACCGCCGGCGCAAGCCGAGCCGCATTGGCTACATGAACTGCTCGGTGAATCTGAGTATCGCATGAGAGATGCGGGCAGGCACACCATGCGGTTCCTCAATGGGGTCGCGCATCCAGAAATGCGCGGCCCCGGGAACCGGTGCAATCCTGACGATGTTCCCGGCCCGCTTCAGAGCGCTCACGAAACGTCGGGACTGGGACGCCCAATCCACCACATCATCCGCCTCGCCCCAGCCGACGAAGAACGGAATATGCGCCCTCTCCCTCCGAACGTAGCTCATCGGCGAGGCATGGATGAAAGGAAAGGCATCATCGAGCGGGCTCGCGCCGATCAGTCGCTCCGTGATGGAATCCAGGGGGCGGACAACAAGATCGTGCTCCCATTGCGCAAGCATGTCGTAGACGCCATAGATTCCGATGACCGCCCGTATCCTGTCCAGATCGGCTGAATCGGGATATCGCGGCCCCAGGATACGGCGGCCGCCCAATGCGGCAAGCGCGGCGAGATGGGCTCCGGCGGAATCGCCCATCAAGGCGATCCTGTCCGGGGCCGCACCCCAGGCATGAGCCTGCGCCCTGACGTATTTTACGGCTGCGCAGACATCCTCGAGTTGAGCAGGGAACCGATTGTCGGTCTCGTTCACCAGCCGGTAGTTGATGGCAAGAATGCCGACACCCCGGCTGGCAAGCCAGTTCCCCCAATGGCGATACTGACCCGCGCTGCCGGCTTTCCAGCCACCGCCATGGATGGCGATGATGATCGGAAAGCCGGAGCCCGCGTCCGGCAGATACAGATCGCCGGTCAGACGCCCCCGGCGATTGTCGCTATAAGTGACACCGGCAATGCGTGGCATGCTCTATCCTTGCGATACGCGGCCTGCCAAACGGAACCTCGGTTCACGCCGGGACAGCCTGCTTCGCGAGCTTCTCCTGCTCGATCGCATAGATCTTGTCGTCGACGAATCCGACCGGCCCGGGGCGCCCCGATCCAATCATCGCCATCATGTAAGCCGGCTCGACCGATTCATTCACAAAGCCATGCAGGACCCCGGCCGGACAGGAGATGCAATCCCACTTTCCGAGCCGCTTCGAGACCTTGTTTCCCTGATCGTCCTGGATGAACACCGTCATCACGCCTTCCAGAACGAAGAACACTTCCTCGATCTCGTGCGTATGGGCATTTCCACCCTGCCCGGGCGGAATGAACATCACGCTCAGCGTGAAGCCTCCTGCCGGAATGGCCTTCGGATCCTGCTTGCCGGAACCTCCAGCGCCGATGAAACGATGCTGGGCGCGCTTGAAACCTTCGATGTCGGAATCTGCGAAAGCCTTCCAGTCCGGGTCCCTGTCCCGAAACGAAGCCGTATAGCGCTCCATGATTTGATCCAGCGACATCTCCTTGATGGCATCGGGGCGCTGATGTTTGATCGACTGCAACTTAACCTCCCGCATTCCGTCCGATGGGCAATCCAAAGGCATAACGTATCCTCATTGTCCAGAAGCCCATTCATGATACAATTAGAATTGTTGTAATTGCTCATTCGAGTTTCGGCAACACGAAGGCCGCGTTCTATGGACTTCAGGACAATTCGATATTTCATCGAAGTGGCTGACAACCATTCGCTTCGCATAGCGTCGGATCGGCTTCACATTGCGAGTTCCGCCATCAGTCGCAAGATTTCGATGCTCGAACAGGCGCTGGGCGTACGGCTGTTCGACCGGACATCTGCCGGCATGTCCCTCACCACGGCAGGCACCGTCTATCGCGACTATGCTCGGCGGGTGATGGCGGAGACGGACAGAATTAACGTGGAGATGTTCGCCATCAAGGGCGTGATCCGCGGTCATCTGCGGATCGCCATGCTGGATGGCATCACCGCCGATCTGGGGATTCGAGCCTGGTCTCGATTTCATGCGCTGCATCCGGACGTCACTCTCGAAATACAGGCGTCAGGGGCCGACAGGGTCATCGAAGCAGTTGTCAGCCGAACGGTCGATGTCGGGGTTGCGGCCAACTCCCAGAAGGTAGCCGGCATAACCACCCTCGGCCGGCTCAAGGCGCCTGTCTACGCCGTGATGTCGCCGGCAATCTACCAATCGTTTATGGGGCAAGCCAAAATTGCCGACATCACCCAGCGATACAGCCTTGCGCTGCCTGACCGGACCTTTGTTCTCCGGCGCCAGATCGACGCTTGCGCCGAACTGGCCCGGATCCGGCTCTCGCCGGAGCTAGTAACGAATTCTGTCGAGGCTCTCCGGGAATATGCCAGATCGGGCGGCGGAGTTACGCTGCTTCCGCAGCTTGCGGTTAGCGGCGACCTCCGGGACGGCCGCCTGGTTGGAATACCGCTCGCAGAACCTATTCTGCGAAACTCGACGATCGACATCGTGGTCTCGAAGGGCGACGCGCTATCACCCTCATTGAAGGCTTACGTCAACTGCATAAAGGACGCGGCAGAAGACATAGCATCCGCACTCCGGACGACAGCCCGGCCCTTGCGACGTTCCAAGCCACGCCGGCTCAAGTCGGCGGAAGCGTCATCGTAACTGCTCAGCCCGCCGGGTGCTCCGCGCCTTGCCTTAAGCCCCACCCATCCTCGCAGCTTATCGACGCTGGTGTGGACATTGTCACGGCGTCCCGACGGCTCGGTCATGCCTTTCCTGCCATTACGCGGGTCTGCGCGCATTGGTCGGAAAAGGTGACAACAAAGCCGCAGACGCAATCAATCAAGCGTTGTCCAACAGCGACTACGCATGATAGGGAGCAGCCCTCGGCGGCAATCCGGAGACAACGCTTCTTTTGCTCTCCGCCAGAATCACATAAGTTGTTGAAATAATTGAGTTTGGAGGGGTGGCCGAGTGGTTTAAGGCAGCGGTCTTGAAAACCGCCGTGCGGGCAACCGTACCGTGGGTTCGAATCCCACCCCCTCCGCCAGAACCTTGTTCACCGCATTTCATCATTGTCCATAAACTCAATATCTGTCGATATTTTTGAGCTTTGTCTGCTCGCAATTGTTCTTTTTTGCCCGTCGATGTACCGTGGGTAGAGAATTTGGTTCGGCGGACACATTAAATGACTAAAGTCCCAACCGGAAAACTCTCGGGCATTGACCTTTGGCAACTTGCGCCAGGGACCCACTCGGACGGGGACCGATTGCTGCTGCAAGTCAGCAGCCGAACGGCAAGATCATGGATCTATCGCTATCAACTTCACGGCAAGACGCGAGATTACGGGCTGGGCCCTCTTTCACTCGTCTCCCTATCGCAGGCCCGCAAAGCCCGAGATAAGGCCCGCTATGAGGTCAAGATCGCAGGACGCGATCTTGTCGGTGAACGTCTTGGCGCCAAAGCAGAGCGGCGTGCTGCAGCGACAAAACCTCCCAGCCTAACGTTCCGCGAGTGGTCGGAAAAATACATCGAGGAAAACTGGGAGAGCTGGCAGAATCCCAAGCATCGCGAGCAATGGCGCAGCACGATCAAAGCGTATGCGCTGCCGCACATTGGGGATCTGTCACCATCAGAAATCACCGCGGCTCAAGTCCTGGACATTCTGCGCCAGCCGGTCCCGGTGAAGAGGGATGCGGAGGGTGCTACCGGCATTTTCTGGGTGGAGAAGAACGAGACGGCCCGTCGCGTCGCGGGCCGGATACGATCGGTCCTCGACTATAGCCGCCCTACCGATGACCTAAGCTTCGTGAACCCGGCCGAGCTTACCCGCGCGCTTCGCAACAAGCTACCCCGCCTGCCGGCAGATAAGGCCGGAAAGAACTTCCCTGCCCTGCCTTACGATTCGATGCCTCGGTTTATGGCGGCCTTGCGCGGCCAGGCCGGCAACGCGGCGCGCGCCGTAGATTTCCTGATTCTTACGGCAGCCCGAAGTGGCGAAGCGCGTGGCGCAAAGTGGAATGAAATCGACTGGCAGAATGAAATCTGGGTCGTGCCCGCAGCACGGATGAAAAAACGCCGCGAGCATAAAGTCCCGTTGTCGCCTCAAGCTCTCACGATTCTTCGCACAATGCAGTCGGTTGCCCAGAGCGATCTCATATTCTCCGGCCAGCGGGGCGGCACCGAGCTTAGCGATACCGCCTTACGGCTTGTGCCGCATCGTCTCGGCTTCACCGATATATCCATTCACGGATTCCGCAGCACGTTTGCGTCTTGGCGTGCTGCGAAGGTCGGCGCGCGTTTCTCGCGGGAGCTGGCGGAGGCTGCGCTTGCTCATATGCTCGGCGACAACGACACGGAGCGTGCTTACCAAAGGGATGACATGGTCGAGCGGCGCCGAGAACTTATGGCTGAATGGGCGGATTTCTGCGATGGAAAATCGTGAATACGAGCCCAAGTGGCTGACCGGGCAAGAAGTCTACACCCTATTCGCCAGTCGAAATGACGCAATCGCGTGGCTCGGTCGAGCTGTGCGTGATCGCGGGATAGTTGCTCATTCAGCCGCTGATCCGGAAGTGGATTTGTTTCGCCTCACTATCCCAGTAGCGCCAATGCGGCGAGCAAGTATCTGGAAAGCTGATGCGGACCAGATCGACTGGGCTGATTTCTCTATCCCCTCACCGCACGGCATGAGACGCATTTCATTGCCCACCCCCATTGAGGTGTCGGCCAGCCTCATCCGCACCCTCCTTGGCGGGGTCGGATCAAATACTAGCGAAGCGTCGGCCGCCTCAACCTCGAACCGCGGCCGTAAGCCTGCCGCTGACTGGGATGCCGTCGAACTCTCGGTGCAACTAGAGATTCAAAAGCGAAAATTTCCTGACGCGGAAAATGACGAGGCGGGATGGAACTGCCAAGCTGACGTCGAACGTTTTGTCGCTGATTTGCTGGAACGTCGAAACACCCCGATATCGGAATCTACGGTCCGCTTTCACGTTGGGAAAATTCTCAATTCTATCAAGGCCGGAAATTAATTATCGGCCTTTCCCGGCCTTTTCCGGCCGACATTCGCCGGCTCTCAGAACATCAATGAACCGCAACGCAATGACTTGGGCGGTTCAATATGCAGACCCATCGATCAGAACGGCGACGGCCGCCGGCTCGTCCCGCAGAGGCACCTCCAGGCAAAGCCTTTGAGTTTCAGCGCGCCTGTTATTCCGTCGCCGAGACTCAGCGGATGCTTGGTATCGGACGTACGAAGCTCTGGCACTTGACCCGGACAGGCGATCTGAAATCTGCGAATATTGGACGCCGCGTCGTCTATCTCGCTGATGATCTGTCAGCCTTCCTGGCAAAGCTGCGGCAGTGAGGATCAGATATGGCGCGGGGCGCACGGCCGTTCAGAACCGCACGCCCCGGGACAGGAAGACGCAGCAACCTGTTCATAGCCGCACTCCCGCAGATCCGCGACGCACCAAGAAACTACTGCGTTGGGCGGCTCTGCTCGACGGCGAGATCATCGCCGGCGCCATCGCCTGCCCTGCTCCAGGCTATTCTCTTTCGGACCGATCCATCACAGTCGCAATTGCCGACGGCTGGCCTGGCGGATTTTCCGTCCGGAGCCGCATCGTCAGTCGCGACGTCGCGCGTGCCCATGTTGCCGCCCTGCTGTCGGAAGCGGGTAGCCAGCAGTTCGCTCTGTTTCCGGAGGTGCCGTGATGCTGGGCGCCCTCATCGAAATGCGCGCGGAACTGCATGTTCGGGCCTTTCCGACGGAAGACTGGCTGCGGTATGTCCGACAACACCGCCTCGACATAAGCGCGATTGGGCGGTGTGCGAGCCTTCTCGGCGTGACGCGGTGCGAGTTTCTGGATAACGGACGGTTCGACTTTTCGGACAGCGGCGAACTGTCGGCCGTGATCGAGGTCTTCGACATTGACCTCGAGACAGTCATCGATCTCGTCGCGTGGCCCTGTTCCGATCCGGTCCGATTTGCGACCGCATTCGGCATTGCCGCCGGACTTGGCATCGACCAAGTAACGAATCCGGCAAGCTTTTTCCTGGGAAAGCCTCTCGCCGTCCACCACACGCCGCTCTCATGGCTCCAGGCTGGTGGCCAGGGCGTCGTCATCCTTGACGACAGATCGGCGCCACGGTGGCTGGGTGAGGCGCTAGGTCGACTGGCCGCGGAAGATCTGGAGCACGGCCGGCGTCTTGCTCGCGTGCTGCATGGCTATCTTGATCTGCGCCGTATCCTGGCGCCGGTCCAGGAGGCAGCATGACGAGCGCGACCGTTCTCAAGCCGATCACGGATGCTTCCCACACCGCGCCTCGGCGGAAGAGCGGCGGCGAGGCCCCAAAATTCCGGCTAGTCCCTTTCGAGCAGATCAAGGTCGATCTCGAGCGGCGCCCTTACTTGGTGAAAGGCCTCCTTCCGAACACCGGTTTGTCGGCGATCTGGGGGCCGCCGAAATGCGGGAAATCCTTCTGGGCGCTCGACGTGGGCATGCACATCGCGCTCGGTTGGGAATATCGCGGACGGCGAGTCCAGGGTGGCCCGGTTGTCTATGTCGCGCTTGAGGGCAGCGAGGGCTTCAAAGCTCGCATTGAGGCTTTCCGCCGCCGCCATCAGGTGACGCGCGCGGACTTCTTCCTGATCACCGCCCCACTCAACATGGTCGCTGAGCGCGGGGCACTGGTCGCCGACATCCGGGCCCAGCTCGGCGATATTCGGCCAGCCGCAGTCTTCATCGATACCCTGAATCGCTCCTTGAAGGGCTCAGAGAGCAAGGACGAGGACATGGCGGCCTATATCTCGGCCGCCGAGGAAATTGCCGCGGCATTCGCATGCCATGTCCCAATTGTGCACCACTGCGGCGTCGATGCCAGCCGCCCGCGCGGCCACACATCCTTAACAGGCGCGGTGGAAGCGCAGATCGCCGTCAAGCGCGAAGGCGAAGGCTTCTCCGTCACGCTGGAATATATGAAAGACGGCCCGGAGGGTGACACCCTCAACCTCCGGCTCGAACAGGTGGTCGTCGGCGCAGACCCCGACGGCGACGACATCACCACCTGCATCGTCGAGGATAGTTCGCCCGCCGCCAAGGCCCGCCAGCGCGTTAAGCTGGCCCAGATGCCGGCAGCTGGACTGCGCCAGCTTCACGAATGCTTGGCTGAAAGTGGCAAGCCCTCAACACCTTCGGAACACGTCCCAGCAGGCGTCACATGCGTCACGCTCGACGCTTGGAAAGACCGCATGGTCGCGGCAGGCATTTTGAATGCCGAAGGCAACCCTCGCGAACAATTCCGGCGCATACGTGTGACGCTCATAAACGCCGGTCTTATCGGCGTTTGGGAGGGCTCGGCATGGTCTGTCACGTAGCGTCACATCCCCGTCACATCCCGTCACTGTGACGGCGGTGCAACCGTCACGTCACAGTCACCCCCCCTTAGAAGGGGTGACATGTGACAGCACCCGATCGAGCAGGAGCAATCAGAATGTCCAATGATCTCACCACCACGTCGAAACGATCGCTCCCGGGCAAGGTAACCGGACGCTTGAAGCAGGCCATTGACCTGATGGTTTGGCAAAATCTGACCGACAACGAAGCTGCCGTGAAAGTCAGAATGACTGTGCAGGCAATTCGTTACGCCCTGAAGCGACCGCATGTCGTGCGGTATTTGAGAGAGCAGCGGGAGGTAATGCACACCCGTGAACTCGCCCGCAATTCCCACACGCTTGTCGACATCCGGGACAACAGCAAAAACGCGATGGCGCGTGTCGCCGCCGTCCGGGAGCTCGAACAGCGTCATGACGAGGATGCGAAGGCGCCTGCGGCTGCTCGCACCCCGGGCATTGTCATTCAGATCATTGCCGCAGAGCCGGCCTCACCGCGCGTCATTGAGGGTGTGCGCGTGGGTAACGCTGGTGATCGCGATGAATAGTCAGTCGTATCAAAGCCCTATGGCGGACCATGCATCCGCCTCGCACGGCATGGCCACCCGTCGGGTCCGCATGTCCTCTGCGGTTGACAACAGGCGCTCCGGCCGAAGGTCACCCCCTCCCCCCTTGCGCATATACAGCCCGTCGCTATCCGACCCCCGGCAGGGAAAATGCGACCGCAAATATGGTGCTGGTGCGCAGCGCATCTGCTTCTCCAAAAAATACTCCAGCCAGAAATCCACGAAAAATGGGCGTTTCGAACGGTGCGTTGTGAGCGCCGAGCATTCTGCTCAACTGCGGATCGGAGGCGGCGATGCGGATCTATGAAGTTCAGGATTGCGAACTCGGGCGCACGATCGAAATGACAGCGATCGATTTCCGCGAGGCGCAGCAGAACGCGCCTGGTCGCTACGAATTCATCCGCCGCCTCGACGAGCCCGCGACACCTGCGCTGACAGATCCCCTGTTCCCCGGGCAGGTTCGCAGGACGCCTTCCGATGATGCCCGCACCCTGAAGGCCGATCCGCGCTCTGTCGCGGCAGCCCCGAAACCCATCCAGACCAACCGTCGCCGCAGCATGCGGCGCTGATTACGAGGAGCACTGACATGGACGAATTTGACCACGGCGATCCCACCCTGAACCGTCAGCGGCGGAAGGCCGAACAGGCCGGGCTAGCCGCCCGGTTCAACGCTCGCCGCGAGGATCATATCGCCAAGGCGGCGGATGATCTGAAACATCAGCGCCCAGGCGCGCCGATGTTGTCGCCGCTCGCACAAAAGCGCGGTCAGAAACTTTTGGACCCGAGGTAATCACATGGCAGCGAACATCACTCTCACAATCGAACTCCCTGAGAATTTCGCGACGGAGTATTCCGCGCGGCAGGCGCTGGCGGAGCAACTTCAGCTCGCCTCGATAAGGGTCGGCAGCACGGCCGATGTTTTCGGTGACCTGTTCGACGCATCAGGCCGTGTCGTCGGAATGTTCATGATCAGTGACGATCCGATCCAGCCTCAGGCACAATCCGCAGCCTTGCGTGCGGGCCGAGCGGAGTAGCGGTCCATGCCGCTCATTTTTCCCGACGAACCATATACGCCGCAGACGCGTGTGCCGACTGGTGTGGAACCGCCGCGCGAGATGCCGCCTTCCGGGCCGGCCGTTCAGGCCGCCGCGATGCGGCAGGAAAACCCTATCGTCAATCTGGCGACCCGTCTGTTTGCCGAGTCCTATCCGGAGGAACCCGGCCACAATCCGCTCGACATTATCCGCGACACGCCGTTCGAGGAGCGGCATCTCGACCTTTTCGCGAACAGCCGGTCGGAGGCAGAGACGCGGTCGATCATGCGCCGCATCGAGGGTGAGGACGCTGACCGCCGGATGCTCGACGCCGCCGGGTTTGCCGGGGTGGTGGCGCAGTTCGGCGCCGGGATGTTCGATCCGACCATCGCCCTGCCAGCCGGCACGATCTATCGCAATGCCCGCGGGGGCCTGTCCATCGGCCGGTCCGCGATGAGCGCGGCCGCCGCCGGCACCTTGCAGGCAGGCGTGGCCGAGGCGGCCCTACAGGCGGGCCAGGAGACGCGCACGGCGGCGGAGAGCGCCATGGCCATCGGCTCCGCCACGCTGCTCTCCGGCCTGCTGGGGGCCGGCGCGGTGGCGCTTCTGGCCCGCTCGGAGCGCGACGTGCTAGTGAACGCGCTGGACCGGATGCGGGACGAGATCGACGCGCACGCCGGAAACCGGCCGGAAGCGGCCGCGCCGCCGGGTCAAGCCGGCGCTGAGGCCGCTTCGGGACCGGTCGGCCGCGGTGCTGAGGTCGGGATGCGGCCGGCCGCCGCGAATGACGCTGGTTCGCCAGCCATGGCGGCATCTGCCGGCGCGGCTGCTGCGGACACCCGACAACTCAATCTCGCTGGCGCGCTGGGTATAGAGAAAATCCCAATGGGGCCGTTCGGCTCGCCGACCCGTCGCACGCTCATGTCGGAGTCCATCCCGGCTCGCCGCGTCATGGCCGACCTGGCTGAGACGCCCTATCGTTTCGAGGGTGACGAGGTGCCGACCAAGGGGCCCGCGGCGTCGCGCATCATCTCCATGGAGGTGAATGGCACCAAAGTGCAGGTCAGCGATGAGATGGACCGCCTGTTCGCGGAATATCGGTTCGGGGGTGAGCAGGTCTGGTTTCCTCGCGGGCGCGCGCAGTTCGAGCGCTTCACGGGGCAGGCCGACCAGTTGATGACCTATGCGGACTTCAAGCGGGCCGTGGCGCGCGCCGCGATGTTCGGCGACAGCCACGAAATTCCGCAGGTCGCGCAGGCCGCGCAGTTCATCCGCCGGAAGGTGTTCGAGCCTTGGGCGACGCGGGCCGAGAAGGCGATTCCAGAGTTCAAGCGCACGGCCGCCGCCGAGGGCGAAGCCTATTTCCCGCACGTCTGGAACAAGCAAAAGGTGCGCGCGCAGCGCCCGGAGTTCGTCGACAAAATCACCGACCACTACGTGGCCGATCAGGCGAAGAAGGCGGCGGCTAAGCAGCGCCTGACCTTCCTTCAAGCCCAGCTTCGGTCATGGAATCAGCAGATCGGAAAGCTGGACGCACGGTTTGCGCGGATCGAGACGAGGCTTGACGATCTGGCCTCCCGCAGCGCTGAGCGTGACGTTGCCGATAGCGCGGCCCGGAACCGCGCCGAAGCGCTGGAAGAACGCCACGGCCGGATTGCCAATGAGGCAGCCGAACTCGATGACGCCATCGCGCTGCTTGAGGAGATCGGACCTGCCAATCCGACGGTGCGCGCTATCCTCGAACGCACGGAAACCATGCTCGGGCGCGCGACCGTGCGCTATGACCGCACCGGTGCCGTGACGGCAGAGGCGGTGCGCGCGGAGCGCCGAAATCTCAAACGGATCGAAGTGCTGAAAGAACGGCTGGAAAACGCCGAGGCCCGCAAGTCGCTGATCGAGGAATATCGAGCCGTGGCAGATCAGGTCCGCTCCGAAATCCGCGCCAAGATCGAGGCGGAAATCGCGGCTTGGGAGGGCAAGAGCACGGCAGAAGCCCGGTCTGCACTCAAGGCGCGCGAACAGTATGCGGCGGATGCCGAGCGCGGGGCGGACGCACCCCGGCTGGAAGGCGCGGACGATGCGGTGGACCGGGCTGTCCGCCGGATCATCGAGAGTGATCGTGACCTTGATGCTGGCGACCTGCGTCGCCGGGCCGAAGAAACCGTCGACCGCATTCTCGGCTCGCCAGACGGCCGGCTCCCCTACGACATGAACATGGGCGGACCCCGCATGGGTGTGCCGACGGGTCCGGCGCAGCGGGGTTCGCTGGCCGGCCGCCAGTTCGATGTGTCGAATGCATGGGCTGCGGACTGGATCGTAGACGACATCGAGGAAGTCGTCGCAATGCACCTGCGGACCATGGTGCCCGACGTGGTGCTGTCCGAGCGGTTCGGCGATGTGGACATGACGCAATCGTTCCGGGCGGTGCAGGAGGATTATGCCGACCGGATCGGCAAGGCGAAGTCCGAGAAGGCGCGTGTGGCGCTGAGCAAGGAGCGCGACCGGGTGATCGCGGACCTGGCGGCCGTGCGCGACCGGCTCCGCAGCACGTTCGGATGGTCGCCAGAATACGGGATGCAGCAAGCAGCTCGCTTTGCCACTGCCGCAAAACTTTTGAACAACCTGACGATGATGGGCGTGGCGGCTGTGACATCCATCAACGATATGGCCGGAATCGTATTCCGTTATGGCCTTTCCTCCGCGTTAGAAAAAGGATGGAAAGTCTATCTGACACAGATCGCCCGTGGCACGGAACCCGGTGTAAGATTCAAAAAGCAAATGCGTGCTCTTGGCATTGGTGCGGAAACCGCTCTTGCCACCCGCCAGCATGCGTTCGACGACATCACCGACGTCTATCGGCCGGGCTCTCGGTTCGAGCGGACCCTTCATGCTGCGTCAGACAAGTTTTTCATTCTCAACCTTCAGGCGCCATTAACAGACGTGACGAAGCTGGTAGCGTCTCATGTCGTGGTATCGGAGATGCTGGATGCATCCATTGCTGTCGCTACAGGCAAAGCGACGCGAAAGCAGATCGCCAACCTCGCGGAATCCGGCATCGACGGCCAGATGGCGACGCGGATCGCCGAACAGTATGCCAAGGGCGGTGCGGAGATCGACGGCGTGCGGCTGCCGAATACGGCGGACTGGACGGATCAACAAGCGGCGCAGGCGCTCAATGGCGCCATCGCCCGTGAGGTGGATATCGCCGTCACGACGCCAGGACAGGAGAAGTCCAACTGGTTGTCGCAGCCTGTGCTTGGCGTTTTGGGGCAGTTCAAATCCTTCACCGCCTCTTCCACCGAGCGCATTATGATCGCGAATCTGCAACGCCGGGACGCCCAGACCTTGCAGGGCCTGATTATTTCAATCGGCCTTGGAATGATGAGTTATAAGCTCAACAGCATGACTGGCGGCCAACCTACCAGCGACCGTCCGCAGGACTGGGTGAAGGAAGGCATCACGCGCTCCGGCGTTCTCGGCTGGTTCGAGGAAGGGAATGCGCTGGCGTCCAAGGCGACCCGCGGCGGGGTGGACATTTATCGCCTGATCGGCGCGGACAAGCCGGCGTCACGCTTCGTCTCCCGCAGCGCGGCGGACATGCTGCTCGGGCCGACCTGGGGCAAGATCCAGAGCCTGCCGGGACTGACGGGCGCGGCGGCGTCGGGGGACTGGTCCGAAAGCGACACACGGGCGCTGCGCCGGCTGATCGCTTTGCAGAATCTGTTCTATGTCCGTGGCCTGTTCAATGAGGTCGAGCGTGGCGCGAATGGTATGTTCGGCGTGGAGATGCGGCTGCGGCCATGATCGCTCAGATTTCCATCCCACGCGCCTTTGGCGTGGGAGTGTCGGGGGGTGTTGTTCGAGGCGCAGTTTGCGAAGGAGGTGATAGCGCGGCCTTCGCGCGCATCTCGATCACCGCGTTCGAAATACCTGGGATGTAGTTTTTACGATTAATGTCGCGGTAGTCTTTCGCGCTGATATTGATTTCGTACTTATACTGGGCAATCACCAGTGCGCTGACGACCCTCTCCCAGTCACCATTGCAACGATCATAGGCTGCCCGCGCAATGGAATCAGCGGCATCCGAATTGGTCGCGGCGAATATCACTGCTAGCTCCACCGAGCATTTTACAGCAACCTTGGTCGCCGACGTGACGAGCGGGTCGTCCAAAAGTAAGCGCACGCGTTCGCTGAACGGCTGCTGATTCGGGCCAAGAGAGAGCGGCGATCGTGCAAATTCTGTTGGACTGGTGGGCGGAGAATAATTTGTGGCTGGTGGGATATAGGTCGAAGCCGGCGGGGAGCCCGTGGTGGTGCAGCCGACCAGATGGCAGGCTAGAGCAATCCCCCCGAGCTTACGCATGACATTTCCCCCCACCGTTGCGGGTATTGATTCCGCAACTTTGGCGCGGCCGCAAGGGGGTAGTTAGTAATTAGTTAAGACTAGGCACCTGACGCACTATCTCTGACATTTCGATCACGCCGCGGTGGCGGCAGCGCAGCACTCGACGGGCAATGGCGGATAGCGGGTCAATTAGCAGGCTTGTTCTCAACAATCTGAGCATCCAGATTGGGTCGCACCCAACTGCTCTCTCAACCCGCAAGACTGGCAGAGCAATACATTCGACTCTGGGCCGGACGACTGTTCCGTCCGCAACCCTATGATATCCGTGGATCCGCATTCGAGGCATTTGTGGTCGCGCACCGCATAGAAGTCTAATCGCATCACGTCCTCGGCTTCAAAGTCATCGCTGTCCCGCTTCCTATACCACGTCGCGCGGCTGACCTTGGCGCTGTGCCCCACCGTCTCGCGTCCCCGGCAGGCGCTTGGCGCGCTAACAGTGGGAGACTGGCGCAGGTTGATCGCCTTTCAGAACGTGCACGGCCTGGGCAATGAGGTCGAGGACGAGGCCAACGGCCACCGCTGACCGAATAGCAGATCAGCTATTCGGATTTCATTTCTGACCAGCTATACAAGGCTCTTAAAGTGAGCACTGGCCTAACTGGTGCCTCCGAGATATCGCCAATTCGACGCCATTTGTGGACCTCTTCCATAGATAGGACGCCCACCTCGAACGCGTTTGAGATGATTGTATCATTAATCTGATCGTGGAATCCTGACAGACGAATGATAGGAAATTGCCCAAAGTATAGCTGTCGTGAAACTAAGAGACCAACGGTGAGGTCTATAGGAACCTTCATTCCGTGGCCGTTTTCCATCATCAAAGGTCGATTGAGAATCGGAATGCGATCATGTTGTCCAGGCTCAGTCGGATATCGTCCAGCGTCCCATTCCGAAGATGCGATTGAAAGCACTGTGCCGAGATTTTCCTGTGAACCAGAATCAAAAACCGGAACAGATTCGTAAAAATTCAAAGGAGTAGTGAACGGTAGTGGTGCGCTCATACGAAAGCCGAAAGACATTGCTGCTGAACGAAAGTCGCAAATTACAGGAATTTTTAAGCGTGCTTGCCATTTGTGAGGATCGGTGTCGATCGGGCTGTAAAGATCTATCTGCAATTGCTGAGCTCGGGCCTTTGCATTTGGAGTGAATCCCGAAGGGCACACTATCACGCCTCGCTGAACTTCGACGTCGTCGAATAGACCCGCACACTCCTCAACATCTTTGATGTCTACCTTTGCTTTGTAGTCCTTGCAGTCAATTGCGATTTTAATCGAGTATTGGCCGATACTATCTTCTATAAGTACATCGATCTGTCGGTCGGCCCCAGACTTCCCTTTGATCCTTACGTTGTGGGAAACTTTAGAATTTGGTGCGAGATCCTGCTGAATTTTAGCAACCAGCTTCTCAAGCTTCAGATAGTCCGCTTCGGTTGCGGGAAATTCATTGTCGTCGCTCATCGCAAGCTCCGTGTTCACGCCGCTGTGGGCGCAAGCAAGATCGAGCTTGACCGCGAAACCAAGTCTGATCATTCTCAGACGTGTATCGGACCGCTACCCGCATCGCCGACCTTATCCGATGCGGGTCTGAGATCGAGAAGAATGCCACGACATCGGGAGAGCGTCGTGGCGTTTTCTTTTTCTCAGGTCGATTCGGAGGCTAGCTCTGTTCTTGGAAGCCGCAAGCGCTAGAACATTTGGCGAACTGTCTGTACCCAAATATCACAGGCAATCTGGTAACTGTGACTTCAACTTGACTCTGGTGCGTTGCAGAGCGCCGGCTATCGGGAGAAACCCGGACCATCCGCACCAGCGAATGGCGAGAACCATGACTTTCCATATCATCGGTGAAGCGTCGGGAATGGACGACATCCACCGCGTGCTGCGCGACCGCGCTGAGGAGATCGGCGCGTCCAGGATGACGCTCGATGAGGCGACCGGGCTTCCATCAGGCTACAGCGCAAAGCTGCTCTGTAACCCGCCGATCAAAGGGCTCGGCAAGCTGTCGCTAGGCCTGATGCTGCAAACCTTGGGGCTTCGGCTGCTGGTCGTTGAGGACCCAGATGCAACGGCAGCTGTGGCCCCTCTTCTGCCCCCGAAGCATGCTTCTCGCGATACGCGCTCGAAGGTCAACCAGGACATTTCTCTTCGTCCGGACATACAGGCCATTGTTGCACGCCGTGTCCGCGAGGAAATGAAGGCTCAGAGCAGCCGCGGGGGCTTCGCCAGCCAGCGCAGCAAGACGCCCGAGCAGCGCCAAGCCCAGGGGCGCCGTGGCGCCATGGCCCGCTGGCACGGCCAGAGAGCCTCAAACGCAGCGGCCACTGGCGGACCATCCGAATAATAATACCTGCTCATCTCTGACCGCTTGCGCGGCGCGAACGGCATGTTGTGCCAGCCCGTCACCGATCGCCAGATCGAACGCGAGAATTGTCCAAGCACGGGCGCGAGCATCCGCGAGACTAGCCGGCTTTGCGGCGGTCGCCCTTTCGACGAGGGCCTTCTCCAGATCGTAAGCAAATTCGGTGATGTTGTTGAGGATCACTCCCGCACCATTTAGAACGGCCGTATCGCCCTCCTCGAAACGAGGCTGACAAGTCATGGCCTCCGTGACCTGAGCAATCGTCCGGATCGCCTGACAGAGGCCGCGGACCTCGTTGAACGATAGTGCCTCAATATCTGCATCGGTAACCGCAAGAACAACAGGCAAGCTGGCGGCGGCTGCCGGATTGGAGGATTTCGGCATGAAAGGCTCCGTTGATATCTAGGTATCAGTATGATACATATAGATCACTGTTAGCCATTTGTCAATACTTTTAGATCACTGTGATCCTTATGGACATTCCGACCGGTAGACAGATCGCAGCGGCCCGGGCCCTTCTTGGCTTGACCCAAGCCGAGGTTGCCCTCCGCTCAAAGCTTTCCGTACCGACGCTCAAGAGAATGGAGGCGAGCGAAGGGCCGATAGCGGCTATGCAGAACAACGTCGATAGTTTGGTCCGAACGCTCGAGGAGGCCGGCGTCGAGTTCATCGCGGAGAATGGCGGTGGTGCCGGTGTCCGGCTAAACAAAAGGTCATGAACCCTCCATCCGGACCACTGTTTGTTACCCGCGAACAAGCAGCTACGCGTCAGGTGGAGGCGGCAATCTCAGCTCTTGAACGTGGTGAATTTGACATCGCCATCACGCTCGCCGGCGCCGCGGAGGGGATGTTTGACTTTCGAAAGGAAGGAACAATTCTCGAAGGAATAGCGAACGCTGAACGGGCCCTGACGCACTTCGAAAAGAAAGACTGGATCAATATCCTGAACATGGAGCGTAATTGGCTCAAACATTCGAGCGATCGTACCGGCACGATAGCCATCGAACTGTTCTCGGCTGCGTTCATGATTGCCCGAGCTGCGAGCAAGCTGACCCATTGGACGCAACCGCTTCACGACTTCAAGGCGTGGTATCTTGGCTGGTTATCCACTTACAATCCGTCTTTGCCGGATGATCAAGTTGAGCCCCAATGACCACTAAGAAGCCTCCAATCAAGATGCCGACGCACATCCCGCTCTATCCGAGCGAAAATCTCATCGCCATCTTGGTGCTGGGCGACCGCGCGCGGGACTGGCCTGGCGTGGCGGCGCTAGATGAGCGGAAAGGTTTGCCGAAGATCGACCCTGTTCGCGGCGGGCGGTATTGGCCAGCTGTAAAAGCTTTCTACGATATGCACAACGGCGTGAGTTCAATCGCTGCGGCAAGCTCTTACCCCATCAGCAGAGGCATTCGGATTGCACCTTTTGCGCTAGACGGCGAGGAAACGCCGCACATTGAGAAGGCAATGGCGCGCCGCAGGGGCCGCCGCAAGCCGGCATGGGGTTAAGATGTGGGTATGTCGGATAACGACGAGAATACCTCTGTAATATCAATATGATTGCGCGGACACCCCCTCCGCCACTTGCTCTCGCGAAAGCGTTCTCCCGATCTGGCTCCGGCCGGATTTTCCCGTTGCTTTCGAGGGTTATGCGCGGTTGGCTTTGCACTGGCGTCCTCGCTGCAGCAGCCGGAATGGTTCTCTGAAGCCCGATATTCTCCGGACCTCTCGACTGCGCGCATCCGGTGTAGAGCCCGTAACCGATTGAAAATATGGGGACAGATCCTCGCGCCACCTGAACACTTCGACGCCGGTGGCGTTCGTGAGATGGAACAGAAATCGAACTCCTGCAGTGAGCTTCAATCCGACAGGGGAAGCGCGTTGAGGTCGGATCGGATTTGCCGCCATCCCGGCATGTTGCGATCAAGGGTCTGCAAGAAGAGTTCGTCGTGTCGCGGTGACACGAAATGGGCCATCTCATGCAAGATGACGTAGTCGACGGCGGGCAGAGGTTTCTTCGCGAGGTCAAGGTTCAGCCACACCAGCCCCTTTTCGGGATTGCAGCTGCCCCACTTCGTCTTCATCAACCTGATGCCCCACCGCGGTATCGGTACGCTTAGCCGATCTGACCACTTGGCGATGCGGGGAGCGGCCTTTTCCCGCAGCTGAGATCGGTACCACGTCGCCATCCAGCGTGCTTTCTGATCGGTCGTTGAGCCTTCTGGCACCAACATCATCAGGCGATCCGAAGGGTCTGGACGGATCACACAGCGGTTCTGGTCGTTCGGCTGGACCAGAAGCCTGAGCGGTTTTCCGAAGACAAAATGGGTTTCGCCGGAGACATGCCGGCGTTTGGGTTGGCGGGCCTGACCTTCGAACTCGCGCCGCTTCTTCTTGATCCAGCCCAGCCGGGTCACAACTGCGACCCGGACGGCGTCTTCGCTGATGGCCGGAGGGGCAGCGACCCGCACGCGACCGGCCGGAGGATAGACCCCGATATGCAGATTCTTGATCGGCTTGCGGACCAGTTCCACCGAAAGCCCGGCGATCTCGATCAGCTCAGTATTCATCATGCGACCGGATGATCTCGATGATGCTGTCCACGGCGTCCTCTGAATCGAGGATCTCCAGCAGCTTTCGCCGCAGCATCCGCTCCTTCATCTTGTTGCCACGCCATCCCGTCTGGGCTGTGCTCCGGATTGCCTCATCAACCGCCATGGTCGCAGCTTCATCCTGACCGAGATTGTCGTAGAGCGCCTTGCGCCCCGTCGTGGTCATGGTCGACGGGTATTCGCTGCCGTGCCCCGCCTTTACCGCCCTGACCAATTCCGCGATCTTTTCCAAGTATTCCGCGTAGGCGATAGCGTCGTCCTTCCGCTTCTTGACGAGGTCAGTCAGCAGTTCTGATATTCGCTCGTAGAACTTTGGGTTCACCGGCGTTTCGTCGATGATCAGCCTGCGGACGTTGTTCTCGATGGCTTCGGCCACGTTCTCGCGTTTATTCTTCAGGGAACTTGGCAACTCCCCCTCGACTGCGGCCCCCTTGCTCGCCACCAGGTCGATCAGGCTGATATCGTCCAGATGCGAGATCACCTCGGATTCGTCGGCCTTGATATAGGTGTCGATCAGGTGCCGCATCGCGGGTTCGAACTGTTTCATGTCCACGGCATCGCCGCTGTGCAGGCGCACAGCATCACGCAGCGAAATCGCCCGTTCCACCTCGCTGCGGTACTGCGCCAACTGCAGGTCATTGACCCCGGAGGCTGCGGGATCATCCGCCACCGATGCGAAGGCACGGGCATAGGCCCCTGCCAGCTTGTAGAGAGCCTGACGCCGCCGCGCCTTTTCATCGGCCTGCGGATCGGCCTCCCATCCTCCGGGACTGGAGAAATAGGCAAGCATCTGGTCGTCGCCTTTTGGCTGCTCAACTGGATCAAGCAGCCCGAACCAGGCGTCGCGCGCGGTCATCAGATCCTCGCCCGCCTTTTCGGCCCGCGAAGAAATCAGCCCTTCCACATCAGCAGCATCGAAGGCGTCGAAGGCGCCCGAGGTGTAATCCTCGACGGCCGTTTCGATGTTCTTGAACAGGTCCTTGTAGTCGACGACATAGCCGTAATCCTTGTCGTCCCCGTCCAGGCGGTTCACCCGGCAGATCGCCTGGAACAGCCCATGGTCACGCATCTGCTTGTCGATGTAGATGTAGGTCGCCGTCGGCGCGTCGAACCCGGTCAGCAGGCGGCTGACGACGATCAGCAGCTTCATCTGCGCCGGTTCCTTGCGAAATTTCCGTAGGGCCTCGGCCTCATAGGCCTCTTCATCCGTGTGCAGATCGGTCATCAGCCGGTCATAGACGCGATAAACGTACTGCTTTTCCGTCTCGCCCATCCCGGCCTCTTCGCCGGTCAGTTCCGAGGCGTTGCGCGTGTAGGACGTGACGATGGCGCATTTCCCGGCGAGGTCCGAGCCGGAATTGCGGAAGATCTCGAACAGCCTGCATGCCTCGGGGATCGAGCCCGCGACCAGCATGGCGTTGCCGCGGCCTGCCTTCAGGCGCGGCTTCAGCTCCATGTCCATGATGATGTCATTGGCGATCTGTTCCAGCCGGTCCTTCGACGACAGCACGCGCTGCAACGTGCCCCAGCGCTGTTTCAGGGTCGCCTTGGCCACCGGGGTCAGACCCTTGGTCTTGGCCTCGAACCATTCGTCGATCTTTGTGGGCGAGGCGACACGCTGGTCGATGTCACGCGCCTCGTATCGCAGGTCCAGCACGACGCCATCCTCGACCGCCTCGTTGAAGCGGTAGGGCGTGCCGATATAGGGGCCGAACACCTCGAGCGAGGGCTGCTTGTCCGACCGCAGCAGCGGTGTGCCGGTGAAGCCGAAGAACACCGCGCCCGGCAGGATCGACCGCATGGCGCGGGCGAGCTTCCCCGACTGCGTCCGGTGCGCCTCGTCGATGAAGACGAAGAACTCGCCCACCGGTGCGCCGATCTGGCCGCGCTGGATGTCGGCGATCATCGCGCCCAGCTCGTCCTCCTCCCGCCGCCCGAACTTGTGGACCAGCGAGGACACCACCCGGTCTTTCGGGTCGGCCAGTGCCGCCAGCAAGTCGGCGCCGGATTTCGCGCGGCGCACCTTGTCGCCGGTGTTGCCGAAGACGTCCTCGATCTGTTTGTCCAGTTCCTTGCGATCGGTCACCACCAGGATGCGCGCGTCGGGCCGCGCCTCGCGGATCCAGCGGGCCAGCATCACCATGATCAGGCTCTTGCCCGAGCCCTGGGTCTGCCAGATGATCCCGCCCTTCTTCGCCGCCACGGCCTCTTGCGCGGCCTTCACGGCGAAATACTGGTTGGGGCGGGTGACTTTCTTGATGCCCGCATCGAACAGGATGAAATCGTTGATCAGCTCCAAGAACCGCGCGGGGGTTAGCATCTGCGCCACATCGCGGTCGAGCGGGTTGGTGATCGTGCTCTCCTCCTTCCAAGCCAGCCAATAGGGCTGCGGGGTCTGGATTGCGGCATAGCGCAGGCCCTGCATGTCGTTGCCTGCAAGGGTGATCTGCACCGTGGTGAAGAAGTGGCGGATGAACTCGGGGCGCTGGTTGTCCAGTGTCTGGCGGATGCCCGCGCCCAGATCCACGGTGGATTTCTTCAACTCCACCACGCCCAGCGCGATGCCGTTCACATAGATCACCAGATCGGGGCGCTTGTTATAGGCCTTGGGGTTCTTGGCGGTGACGGCCACCTCTTCGGCGACGCCCAGATCATTGGCGGCGGGGTTGTCCCAATCGACAAAGCGCACGGTGACAGGGGCCTCGCCGGGGCCGGGGGTGACCTGCACGCCATAGCGCAGCATGTCATAGGTGGCGCGGTTCGCCTCATACAGCTTCAGCCCGTCCATCCGGGCGACGCGCTGCAATTCGGCGATGGCCTTGGTCGCCACCTCGGGGTCATGACCACGGGCGAGCAGCCAGGGGCGCAACAGGGAGGGTTCGATGTTGGCGTTGGCTTGTCCGGTTTTTTCGGGGCGCTTGTGCCAGTCGCCAAGGTAGCGCCAGCCGAGGCCGCCGGTCTGCCCGGAGGTATCGCCGCACAGCTGCGCGATCATGCGGTTCTGCGTGGCGCGTTCCGGATCGCCGATGGCCATGAAATACCCCCTTGGAAACTGTTACCCGAGTCAGACCAGCCTGACCCGCCCTATCAAAAGATTTTGCATCATCCCCTCCTTCACCGCCCGCGCCTTGGCGAGGCGGGACTCGAGGGTCTGGATTTCGGCGTCCATGTCACGAAGGACGGAAGCGATTGCCTTTTGTTCGTCAATGGAGGGCAGCAAAACCTTCAGCTTGCGAACGTCCGAATTACTGATTGCGGGATAGTTCGAACCAGCGATGACCTCGTCGATCTGCCGCCCGATCACATCGCTCATTATCAACTCGAACAGATAGCCCGGGATAGACTTTTCGGGGCGCGGCCGCAGAACAGCAAAGCCCGTGGAACCGACCCAATCCGCACCAAGCCGGTCGAAAAGCATGTGGGATTTCAGGTTCGGCCGAACCGTCCCCAAGAGCACATCATCTTTCTGAAGGATGCGACGCGCCCGAGACGGCGCTGATCCAAAGGCGACATCTGTCCAGCCGGAGAGAACTCCTTGATTAACGTCCTCCAAGGAAATGTAACGAAAGGCATAGTCCTTTGGGGTTCCGGCGCCGAGAGCCTCTGGGTCAACATGTGCAACGTCTGAAATTGTGGCCTCCTCCCACTCCCCCGAGAACCCCGGGAGGCGGCGGCGGGCGGTGAGGAGGTCTTGCATCGCGCCCTGCTTGATCAGGCGCTTCTTGGCGATCACCCGCTCCAACCCCGCCACCGCCCCATCCGCATCCGACAACGCGGCGGCGATGGCCTGTTGTTCGGGGAGAGTGGGGACCGAGAACGTCATTTCTTTCAGGAATTTGAAATGTCGGTTGTATCCCGTGTTTGGGACTTCCTGCGCCGATAGCAGAAATGCCAGAAAGCGCGTGTCGTTATCGCCTCGCGCGGCGATGAGTTGCGTTCCGTCCGCCCCAATCGCAAAATCGAAATCAACGAACTTCACGATCCTTGTGTGGTCTCCGAATACGATCACGCCGCCATCTGGGGGAGTGAATCGCTTCGCAAGGTTGTTGGTGTAGCCTGCGATCTGAGACTTTCCTTGATCTACGACAGGCAAATCGCCCTGTGCGAGGATCTCGGTTGACAGTATCTGCTTATCCTTCGCGTTTATCCGGCGATAAAGATCATTAAACGTTGCGTTGGTGTCCTCACTCATCCCGCCATCCCCATCGCCGCCAGATGCCCGGCCACCCGCGCCTCCAGCCCGGCCAGATCCTGCAGGATCTGCGGCAGGGTCTGGCCATAGCGCTCGGTCAGCACCCGCACGCGTGCGGTGAGCGTTTCCGTCCGCGCCTCGACCTCGGCCCCGATGGCGGCGGTGATGTCGGCCAGCCACTTGTCCTGCACCACAAGGGTCTGGATCTCGCCCATGGTCAGGGCGGGGTATTTCTTCAGCACGGCTTGCGTCAGCCGCGCCTCGGCCTCTTTCGCCGCGCGTTTCGCCTCGGTCTCGCCTTCAAACAGCGCGGCCGCCTGTTTCAGCAGGGCCTTTTCGTCGGGCTCCAGGCCCCTGTCCTTCAGCCGCGCCTTCACCCCGCCCGCCGTCAGCTTGGCCCCATCGGCCATCAGTTCCTCGAACAGCCCGCCCTCGGCCCCGTGTTCCTCGGCCAGCTCCTCGATCTCGCGCCCCAGTTCCTCGACCCTTGCGGTGGCCTGATCCAGCACCGCCTTTAGGTCGGCAAAGAAACGCGCGGTAATCAGGGCGGGCGGGATCACATCGGCCACAAGGCGGACCTTGTTCACCGTCAGGTCGCCCTCTTCCAGCCATTTCACCTTGCCGTCGTCGCTGGTCTCTTTCCGCGCCTCGCGCAGATCACGCGCCGCCAGCCAGCCGCCGCCCGCGATGATGAACACATCGTCCTGCATCGTCGCGGCCCAATAGGCCATCAGCCGCTGATAGGCCTCATACTTGTCGACCAGGGGTGCTGCGTCGAACCGGGTCAGCATGTCCTCGGCAATGGTGTGGATCAGGTCGCGCGGGTGGTCGCCCTGTTTGATGCCCATCAGGAGGGGGGTATTGGCAGTGATCCAGCCGTTCAGGATGGCGGTGACCTGCGCGCGGAAGGCCGCGAAATCGGGGTGGTTGCGAATGGTCGTGCGCACCTGATCCGGGACGACCAGCGGATCGGCATAGCCCGGCCGCGGGTTCGGCCCGAACAGCGTGGCGCGCAGGGTGGGCATGATGGCCCAGAACTCGCCCAGCGCGTCGATGTCCCGCTCCGGCACGCCGCCATGCAGGTGGGCGGTGATGTCCTGCAGATCCTCGGGGTCGGAGGCGTCGATATAGCGGGGGATGTTCAGGTTGAAGTCGTTGCGGGTGATCTCGTCAAAGGGGACAAGGCGGGAATAGCCGGGGATCGTCTGCGCCCGCGTGAAGGCGTCGATGATCTTGTGGATGTCTCGCTCGCGCAGGCGGTTCTTGTTGCCGTCCTTGATGAAGCCCCGGGAGGCGTCGATCATGAAGACGGGGCGGTCCGCGCGGGCCTTCGACTTGTCCAGAACTATGATCGAGGCGGGGATGCCGGTGCCATAGAACAGGTTGGCGGGCAGGCCGATGATCCCCTTGATATAGCCGCGCTTCAGGATCTTCTCGCGCAGCCTGGCCTCGGCATTGCCGCGAAACAGCACGCCATGCGGCAGGATGACGGCGCCCGAGCCGGTGGCCTTCATCGAGGCGAGGATGTGCAGCAGAAAGGCGAAATCGCCGTTCTTGGCGGGCGGTTCGCCATCGTCGAAGCGTCCGTATTTCGTGTCCTCGGTCAGGCCGGCGGCCCAGGCCTTGGCCGAGAAAGGCGGATTGGCGACGACGAAGTCGAAGGTCTGGAGCGTGTGGGCATCGGCCAGGAAATGCGGCTCGGCGATGACGTCGCCCTGCGCGATCTCGGCCGTGGCGCGATTGTGCATGATCATGTTCATGCGCGCGAGGCCGCGGGTGGCGATGTCCATCTCCTGCCCGAAGATGGTGATCGGCACGCGGGCGGTCTCGGCGGCTTTCAACAGCAGCGAGCCCGAGCCGCAGGTCGGGTCGTAAACGGTTTGCTTCGGGCTGGTAGCGCGGCTGACGCCCGCCACGGCGGCGACGACCCGCGAGACCTCGGCCGGGGTATAGAACTGCCCCTTGGACTTGCCCGCCTCGGTCGCGAAGTTGCGCATCAGGTATTCGTAGGCATCGCCGAGGATGTCGTCGCCGTCGGCCCGGTTCTTCGAAAAGTTCAGCTCTTCGCGGCTGAAGATGTTGATCAGCGCGGTCAGGGTGTTGATCATCTTCTGGCCGCGCCCGAACTTTTCGGGGTCGTTGAAGAAGGCCCGATCAATCACGCCGCTGAGGTCGTTCTCTTCGGCGATGCGGGCGATGATCGTGTCCATCCCCTCGCCGATGTTCTTCGATCCGCGCAGGGCCTTCATGTCTTTGAAGGAGGCCCCGGGCGGCACCTCGATCAGCGCGTCAGGCTGGCCAGCGCGGTCGGAGACATATTTCACGAAGAGGAGCGTGAGGATGTAATCCTTGTAGAGCGACGCATCCATGCCACCACGGAGCTGGTCGCAGCTTTCCCAAAGGGATCGGTAGATGTCGCTCTTCTTGATGGCCATATTGCCCCTGCCAATCTCTTGCACTACCCCCTCTTGGCGGCACGGCTTGCAAAAGGTGCTCAGGGGATTGTGCTATCTATCTGATGTCTGCCTTGACCATTCAACCGGAAACGGCTCCAGAGCCCGCGCCAGCGTGATCTCCGGCCCTTGCTTCCCGTCCAGAATCGTCTCCACGATATCGGGCGAGAGCAGTGTCAGGCGCAGGATCCGGGCCATGTAGGTGAAGGCGATGCCTTCCCTCGCGGCCAGTTCGGAGATCGACGCGAACTCGCCCGACTCCAGCATGCGCTTCCAGCGGAAGGCGCGTGCCAGCGCCTTGACGAGGGTATCGTCGGGGCGGCGCTGGGTCGGGACGTCTGCAGGCAGTACCATCTCCTTCCGCCCACCGCGCCTCACGATGCGGAAAGGGACGTGGATGGTGACGGTGTCGGGAATCGGCGTGTCGCGGATCATGCTGCTGCTCTAAGGTCGGTGGTGATTTCGCGCGCCAGCCCGGCCAGTCCGTCCATACGCAGCCGGACGTTCAGCCCTTCGGTGCCGATCTCGACCCGCTCGACCAACAGCGCCACGATGCGCGCCTGCTCGGCGGGGAAGAGTTCGTCCCACAATGGATCGTGCTTCTGGAGGGCTGCGCGAGCGTCAACCTCAGTGATTCCGTCGTCCTGCGTCCGCGCCGACTTCCATGTCCCAGCCACGATTTCGGGCTGGCGGAACACGGCGCGAAGCTGGTCGATGACGGCGGCCTCAATCTCCCCCGCAGGCACCCGGCCGATGGGACACGCCCCCGCGCCGTGCTTCAGCACCGTCTGGCTGACATAGTAGCGGTAGAGCCTGCCGACCTTGCGGGTGTGGGTCGGCGAGAACGCGGCGCCATCGGGACCGAAGAGTAGTCCCTTCAGCAGCGCGGGCGTGTCGGCGCGAGTCCGGGCGGCGCGCTTGCGGGGGCTTTCCTGCAGGATGGCGTGAACCTTGTCCCAAGTCTCGCGGTCGATGATCGCGTCGTGTTCGCCGGGATAGCTCTCGCCCTTGTGGACCGCCTCGCCGATATAGGCGCGGTTCGCAAGCATCCGGTAGAGATACTTCTTGTCGATCCGGTTGCCACGAGGCGTCCCGAGCCCCCGTGCGTCGACCTCGCGGGCCAGCACCGTGCAGGAGCCGATCTCGATGAAGCGGGCGAAGATCCAGCGCACATGCGCGGCGGTGTCCGCGTCGACCAACAGCTTCCGATTTTCCACCCGGTAGCCGAAGGGCGGCACCCCACCCATCCACATGCCCTTCTTGCGGCTGGCGGCGACCTTGTCGCGGATGCGCTCAGCCGTCACCTCCCGCTCGAACTGGGCGAAGGAGAGCAGGATGTTCAATGTCAGCCGCCCCATCGAGGTGGTGGTGTTGAAGGACTGCGTCACCGAGACGAAGGTCACGCCGTTCCGGTCGAACACCTCGACCAGCTTGGCGAAGTCGGCCAGCGAGCGGCTGAGGCGGTCGATCTTGTAGACGACGACCACATCGACCAGCCCGTCCTCGATATCGGCCATCAACCGCTTCAGGCCGGGGCGTTCCAGCGTGCCGCCGGAGATGCCGCCGTCGTCATACTGATCGCGGACCAGCACCCAGCCCTCGGAACGCTGGCTGGCGATGTACGCCTCGCAGGCCTCGCGCTGAGCGTGGAGGCTGTTGAACTCCTGCTCCAGCCCTTCCTCGGAGGATTTCCGGGTGTAGACCGCGCAGCGCAGCTTGCGGACGAGCTTCGTTTTTTCGGGCGGCTTCATCATCTCCGCCCTCTGTGGTTCTTGAGCCCGAAGAACACCCAGCCGTTCCAGCGCGTGCCTGTGATGGCCCGCGCGATGGCGGACAACGACTTGTACGGCCGACCCTGCCACTCGAAGCCATCGGCGGTCACGGTGACGACCTGTTCGACGCCCTGCCACTCGCGCAGCAGCCGCGTGCCGTTGATCGGGCGGTCGCGGTCGGCGCGGATCCTGCGTTTCGTCGTGTCGCCGCCGTCCAGTTCCTCGCCCAGCCGTTCCAGCCGCCGGATCGTCTCCGGTTTCAGCCCGCCATAGGCAAGTTCCTGGATGCGGTACGCCAGCCGGGATTCGAGGTAGCGTCGGTTGAACGGGGGCGGCTCGCTGTCGAACAGGTCGCGCCACTGTTTCTTCAGGTCCGGCGTTGGCGTGGTCTTCAGCGCGGCCAGGCGCGCGGGGATGGGATCGGGCTTGTTCATGCATTTCTCCGGTGAGTTGGAGTTGCATGACGGCATTGGTCGGGCGGATAGTGTAGGCAACGTTCTCCGGTATCGTCAGATACTTCGTCCGTCTTTCGCATCCGCAACCGAACCAGCCCGAGCGCCAGCAGGCCGCACAGCTCAGTGCGGCGCTCTGCGGGCGTCATCTGGTCGGGCGGCAGCGGATTCGGGCGCTTCATGTTTCGGTAGCCGTGATCGGTGGTACTTACCGATCAAAAGCCACCCCACCGGCCGTGACGGGACATCACTCCCTACAGGATTCAGGGTTGCGAACAGGTAGAGAACATCAGGACTTGCCGATCACCGATTTGTCCGCGACAATCGCGAGTTGAATCAGTCGAGAGCAGTAATTCATTGAGGTAAGTTCATGACGCGCGAAGCAACTCCGATCGGTCCCCATCTCCTGGAGCAGATCGAGGATGCGCGCGTGGTTCTCGCCTCTGTAGACGTAGCTTTCCGGCGGAAAGGCGACGTTGCCCTCGGTCTCCAGAGGCGACATCGCGGTATCAAGTTCCGAGCACGGCGCCACGATCGCCATGAGTAGCGCAAGTCAAAGTTCTCGGAGACTTCAATGGTACGCGTCCCGGCTAAAACCTGCCCCAATCTTTCTCGGCTTTTCGATGATGCAGAGCCCGAATTGCTGTCCGGATTTCTCAACAGTAAGGCTTTCGAGAGGTTGGCCTGGCTTGCGACCTACAAGTTCGACCCCGACGATCCGGATGGTCCGACAGCAGCGAGGAATATGCTGCCGAAGGAAAAGAAGGACCGGCTGGGCCCGCTCGAAGCTGAAGCAGCCCGGATCCTTACAATTGCGAGCGACCGCGGCGAATACGTCCTTCAAGGTCTCGCCACGACTACGCTTGAACCGGACCGCGCCAAGGAACTCCTGAACCGGCGGGACAAGCTCGCGCGAAGCCTGTGGGCTTACGCCAACGAACACGGCTTGTTTGAAGCGGCGGAGAACAGCCTGCACCTGCGTCTCTACCGGCGCTACGACAAGCACTACCAGACCTTCATGGCCGAGCCTTCGGTCGATGGGGGCCCCGACGCCGGCAGTGCATTGCTCGACGAGCTTCTGGTCGACCTCAACAAGCGTCTCGATCGCGGCGACGGCTACAGCATCGACAAGTTCGACATCCCCGAGGACGGCGATGAACCGGCGGCGGAGATGTACCTGCTGTTCCATCCCGATCCCCCCACGAGCGTTCGGGAGATCGATGACGATGGCAATCGGTCGAGCATCTATTTCCGCCCGCCTGGAGAGGCGATGATCGTCTATACGCCATCGACTGGGCGGGTCCATGTCCGCGCAGGCAACCGAAAGCTCAGGCACACAGTTGCCGAACGCTTCATCGAGACTGCCCTCGAGCAGACTTACTCCAACCAGCCCGTCGACTTTCAGGCCTACGACATTTCGCAGTTCCTGCAGGGGCTCGATCTTGGACCGCCGGAACTTGACGACGTGGTGATCGACCGCGCGCAGGTGATCCGCGCTGACATCAGCATCGGCAATCTCGCCAACCGCCTTTCGCTTTCCACCACGATCGACCAGGACATTTCCGAAATCATCGACAGCCAGCCGGGCCTTCCGAGGATTTTCGAGCGGGCGCTCGCAATCCGCTTCGTCGAGATTGCGGTCCGGTATTTCCGCGCGGGACGGGATGAGGCGCATACCCTCAACTTCACGCTCACCGACCGCAACACGAGCAGCCTTCTCAGCATCGACGACCCGTTCGAGCGCATTCTGGGGCATCGCTTGCTCAGACACTGGAACATCCTCCGTGATGGTCGCGCACCGGGCGATGAGGAGAGCATGGCTGTCATGCCCGCCTTGCTGGCCATTTGGGACATCGGAGCTGACAGGGTCACCGGCGCATGGCTCCAAACTCGCGGTGTCGATCCTGGCCTCCTGACCGATCTGGGCTTCCTCGTTCCCGCCGGTTGGGAAGGAGACGACCTGATCGACGATGAAGACGAGGTCGGTCCGATTGCGGCCGAAGTGGTCGTTCGTGTCGATAAGGGGGATGCGGAGGAAGGCGACCGAAAGGTGGCCGACCTCAAGGTCACCGAGGGACAGGCGACGTCTGCGGGCAGCCCGGATCGCTACAGGATATATCGGGTTCGCGACGGCTGGGTCGCGCAACACCTGAAGGCACGTCTCGAAAAAGTGCTCGATGCACCTGCCATCGAGAAGCTAACCGATCATCTCCTCTACCTCGGAACGCTCCACGTCGATGGCGGGGACGTTCCGATCTATCTCGCGCGCGGTCTCGACCGGGAGAAGGTCCGCTCGGCCGTCGATACGGAGCTTCGGGCGCGCCACAACCTCGGCATCGGTCTTGTCCTGCAGGCCGGCAGCGCTCCCGGACCGTGTCTGGCGGCGAACGTTCTGACGCCGCTTGTCGATCAGATCGACACCCAGCAAGCCGAAATCGCGTTGGTCGCAGACAGGCTCCGGTCCGTGTTTCGACGCCATCGGATCCTGGCCCGTGGCGGCCAGGCTGTCGAACTAACCCGCGTCGGGGACAACATGGCAACTCTGTTTGTTCCGGGGAAAGGCAGCATCGATATCAAGGGCGAGAACCGCATCGGTGTCATCCAGCGGCTGGTCGATGCGCACAACGCCGGCCCGATGCCAATGGCGACGGCAGACCTGATCAGCGGAATCGCGGAAGACCAGTCGTTGGCGAACATTTTCAAGCAGCCTCTCTGGAAAAAGCTGACGGCCGACTTCCTGCGAAGCCCCGGAAAAGGGCAATGGGAGATCGCCGTCTGACGGCTGGCTCCGATCCGGCTCCGGTTGGGGGGTCTGACTAGCTCCGATTCCCCAGGCCAATGGGGGTGCTCACTCAGTCAGAGGAGCACTCCGATGCCGACTCCCTTCCCCCCGCGCCAGGCAGCCCAGACGAGCTGGTCCGGCGCCGCGAATACCAAGCCCACCAACTCCAACTCGGAATGGCGCTGCACGCGCTGTGACAAGCTGCTCGGCGTCTGCCGGGACGGCCGCATGCACCTGCGCTTCGCGCGGGGGCACGAGTATCTCGTGGGCTTCCCGGTTCAGGCTACCTGCCGCGGCTGCGGGACGCTGAACCACGCGACCGCGCCCGCGCGCTGACGCGCGCATCCACCCAACCCCATGAAATCGCAGAGACGCGCGACGTCCTGACCTGGCCACGAGAAGGCGCCGGACGCCTGGCCGCAAGGCAGGCCTCCGATGTCCTTCGCGTGGCACGAGATCCGTGATCACCTCATGCATTCATCCACGAACCTTCACTTCCAGCGCAGTTTCGACGCCGTCCGGCGTGGACAGGCCGCCCTCACACCGTTCCGGGATCCGGCGGCCCTGCTGGACGGGCTGCACCGCACGCCCGGCGATCAGGGTCAGAAGAACCTGATCCTCTCCGCGCTCGTCGAGGCAGCGCAGGGCGACGGGCCCGCGTCCGACTGCGCCCTGACGCTGCTGTTGCTGGCGCTCTGGCCGGGCCTCGACGCCATCCGCCGCCGGTCGATCTGGCGCAGGCTCGGCACGGCCGACGAGGTCGCGTCCGATGTTCTGGCGCGCACCACCGAGGCGGTCCGCAGCCTCTACCTCGGACGCGTCAACTGGATCGCGGCCACGGTGCTGCGCAACGTCGAGCGCGACATGATCCGGGTGCGCCAGCGAGACCAGGCGCGCGAACATCTCGCCAGTGGCGCCGACCCCGACGAGGTGGCGGACAGCGGCGAAAGCGGCATCGGCGCGGCCGGGTACGCAAAGCTGAACGGCGCCATGCGGAAGCTGCTCGGCGACGACGCCGTGCTGGTGATCCGCGTGGCGATCGAGGGCTTCTCGCAGGCTGAGGTCGCGGTCGAGCTGGGCCTGACCGAAGCCGCCGCCCGCAAGCGCTACCAGCGCGCCATGCGCCGGCTGCACGACGCCCTCGAGGAAATCCCCTGAACCAATGTCCCGATCCGGTGCCGCCGGTGGCTTTTCCCATTCGAGCGCCCCGAGCGCCTTCCCTCCAACCGAAAGCAGACACGCATGAACCGCACTGCCGATCTGTCGCTCGAGGATTTCAGGCGTCTTCCGGGGCTCTATCGCCGCTGGGAGCTGACCGAGGTCTGCGAGCCCAACCGCAACTACCAGATCGAGGACGCCGGCGCCCATGCCGACGGGACGCCGCTGCTGGCGATCTACGTCGCCGAGCCCGCGCCCGACGTCCGCGAGGCCGCGTGATGCGCCTCCTCGATCACATCATCCCACGGAGAAACGCCATGCCGGACCAACCGAACGACATCAACCGTCTTCGCAAGGCGAGCTACGCGCTCGAAGACCTCCCCGAAACCATCGCCTTCCCGCAGCGCGCCGGTGACGAGCCGCGCGAGCCGCTGCCGGTCGTCGAGGCGACCGTCGACGAGATCGCCTTCGCGATCGTGGAGGCGGAGCGCGAGAGCTCGGCCGCCTACCGCCGCGCCGATGCGCTGAAGCGCCTCTACAAGCTCGCCCGCGAGGCCGGATGCATCGGCGCCGACCGCGCCGCCGCGTCGGTGATGAAGAAGGAGGGCCAGTGATGGCCCTTCCCATCATCGGCGCCGACGAACGGCTCGCGCAACGCAAGGGCATCAAGGGCGTCATCTTCGGCCGGTCCGGCATCGGCAAGACCAGCCTGCTCTGGACGCTGAACGCCTCCACCACGCTCTTCCTCGACCTCGAGGCCGGGGATCTGGCGGTCGAGGGGCTGGAGATCGACACGCTCCGGCCCCGCACCTGGAAGGAATGCCGCGACTTCGCGGTGTTCATCGGCGGGCCGAACCCGGCGCTGCGCGAGGACCAGCCCTACAGCCAGGCGCATTTCGACGAGGTCTGCGGGCGCTACGGCGATCCCACAGTGATCGGGAAATACGAGACCGTCTTCATCGACTCGATCACCGTGGCCGGGCGGCTCTGCTTCCAGTGGTGCCGCGGCCAGCCCGAGGCATTCTCCGAGAAGACCGGCAAGCCTGACATCCGCGGCGCATATGGGTTGCATGGCCGCGAGATGATCGGCTGGCTGACCCACCTGCAGCACACGCGCGGCAAGCATGTCTGGTTCGTCGGCATCCTCGACGAGCGGCTCGACGACTTCAATCGCAAGATCTTCCAGCCGCAGATCGACGGTTCGAAGACCGGGCTCGAGCTGCCCGGGATCGTGGATCAGGTCATCACCATGGCCGACATCCCGGACCCGGGCGGCCAGCCGCAGCGCGCCTTCGTCTGCCAGACGCTGAACCCCTGGGGCTTTCCGGCCAAGGACCGCTCCGGCCGCCTCGACAGGGTCGAGCCGCCGCATCTCGGCCGGCTGATGGAGAAGATCCAGCGCCCCGCGGCGCCAGCCTCCGAACGCCTGACCTGGCCGCCAGTGACGCCCGCCGATCATCCCGCCCCCGCGCAAGAGCCCGGCGATGGCTGAGCGCCTCTCGCCACGCCCGGTGTCCCGATCCGGTCGCCGGGGTGGCTTTTCCCCACTGACGCCGCTGCGCGTCCCATCCTCCAACTGAAAGGAGCCGCGCAATGTCCGGACCCTGGAACGACTTCAACTCCGCGCAATCCAACACAAACGTCATCCCGAAGGGCACGCTCGCCAAGGTGCGCCTGACGCTCCGCCCCGGCGGCTTCGACGACCCCTCGCAGGGCTGGACCGGCGGCTGGGCGCGCCGCGCCGCCACCGGCGCCGTCTATCTCGACGCCGAATACACGGTGCTCGAGGGGCCCTATGCCCGGCGCAAGGTCTGGTCGCTGATCGGCCTCTACAGCCCGAAGGGCCCGGACTGGGCGAACATGGGGCGCGGCCTGATCCGCGGCATCCTCAACTCGGCGCGCGGCGTGTCCGACAAGGACAACTCGCCCGAGGCGCAGGCCCGCCGCCGCATCAACGGGTTCGGCGATCTCGACGGGGTCGAGTTCGTCGCCCGCATCGACATCGGCACCGACACCAACGGCGAGGACAAGAACGAGATCCGCGCCGCAGTCACCCCCGACCATCGCGACTACGCCGCGCTGATGGGCACGGTCGCGCCGCAGTTCACCGCCGCCCCGGCGCAGGGCCACGCCGCGCAGCAGCCCACCACGGCCACCCAGCCCAGCCAGCCCGCATCCGCCCCCGGCGCCGCCGGTCGGCCGAGCTGGGCGCAGTAAGGGGGAGACCGGCCATGCGCCTGCGCCCCCGCCAGAAGACCTTCGTCGAGCGCAGCGTGGCTGCGCTCGCTTCCCGCGGCAACACGCTGGGCGTGGCGCCCACCGGCGCGGGCAAGACCATCATGCTCTCGGCGGTCACCGGCGAGATGATCGGCGATGGCGCCAAGGCCTGCGTGCTGGCCCATCGCGACGAGCTGACAGCCCAGAACCGCGCCAAGTTTCAGCGCGTGGTGCCGGGCGTCGCCACATCGGTCATCGACGCCACCGAGAAGTCCTGGGGCGGCCAGGTAGCCTTCGCCATGGTGCCGACGCTGGCGCGGGCCTCGAACCTCGCCGACATGCCGCGCCTCGATCTGCTGGTCGTCGACGAGGCGCACCATGCCGTCGCCGACAGTTATCGCCGCATCATCGACCGGGTGCGCGAGGCCAATCCAGACGCCCGCATCTTCGGGGTCACGGCGACGCCGAACCGGGGCGACCGGAAGGGCCTGCGCGACGTCTTCGACAACGTGGCCGATCAGGTGCGGCTGGGCGAGCTGATCGCCTCGGGCCACCTCGTGCCGCCGCGCACCTTCGTCATCGACGTGGGCGTGCAGGACGAACTGCGCTCGGTCCGCAAGACCATGTCGGATTTCGACATGGCGGAGGTGGCGGGCATCATGGATCGCGCGCCCGTCACCGACGAGGTGATCCGCCACTGGAAAGAGAAGGCAGGCGACCGGCAGACCGTGATGTTCTGCTCCACCGTCGCGCATGCCGAACACGTCACCGACGCCTTCAGGGCAGCTGGCGTTTCCGCCGCGCTGATCCACGGCGATCTGGCGACCGAGACCCGCAAGGCGATCCTCGCAGACTACGCGGCGGGCGACATCCGCGTCATCGTCAACGTGGCGGTGCTGACGGAAGGCTGGGACCACCCGCCCACCTCCTGCGTCGTGCTGCTGCGCCCCAGTTCCTACAAGTCCACCATGATCCAGATGGTCGGGCGCGGCCTGCGCACCGTCGACCCCGAGGAACACCCCGGCATCGTCAAGACCGACTGCGTCGTGCTGGATTTCGGGACGTCGAGCCTGATCCACGGCACGCTGGAACAGGATGTCGATCTCGACGGCAAGACCGAGGCTGGTGACGCCCCGACGAAATCCTGCCCCGGCTGCGGCGCCGACATTCCGCTGGCTGCCACCGAATGCCCGCTCTGCGGCGAGGCGTTCCCCCGCGAGGATCTGGATGCGGGCGAAGGCGGGGACGCCGCGCCGCTCTCGGGCTTCATGATGACGGAGATCGACCTGCTGAAGCGGTCCAGCTTCGCGTGGGTCGACCTCTACGGCACCGACGATGCGCTGATGGCCACGGGCTTCGCGGCCTGGGGCGGCATCTTCTGGTTGGACGGGGTCTGGTACGCCATCGGCGGGGCAAAGGGCGAACGCCCCCACCTGTTGGGTGTCGGCGAGCGCACCGTCTGCCTCGCGCAGGCCGACGACTGGCTGAACACCCATGAGACCGACGAAAGCGCCTTCAAGACCCGCTCCTGGCTGCGCCAGCCGCCGACCGAAAAGCAGCTGCAGTACCTGCCGCCCGAGTGCCGGCACGACTTCGGCCTGACGCGCTACCGCGCCTCGGCGCTGATGACCTTCGGCTTCAACAAGCGCGCCATCCGCCAGCTGATCGACAGCGCGGCCAGCCCCGAACGGAGGGCGGCATGATCCATGTCCACATCCACCCCCATCACGGCCGAGGACCGGCGGCGGCTCTGGCATCCGCGTGGGACGCTTTGTGCTGTCTGCCGGCAACCCACCCGTGGTTTTGGCTGGTTCGATCCGCACCGGTCGAAGCGGCCCCGGCCATCGGTCTGGTTCTGCTCGATGCCCTGCCAGTCCTTCTGGACGCGCTTGGCGCGGGAGCGTTTCGCCATGGTTGACCTGACCGAGGAAGAGCGCGCCGCGATCACCGCCACCATGAAGCGCGTGGCGCTGCTGATGGACGAGATTGGCTGGGCCACTCCGCTCGGCGACCTGACCGAGGCGCAGGTGCGCGCGCTGATCGAGGAAGCCGTCGAGGGCTTCCGCGAGGCCATGTCCGACATCGCCCGGGCGCAGACGCCGGAGGTGCCGTTTTGACCCTCGATTACAATCATCGGCCGACTTTCGCAGAGCGGGTCAACGCCGCGGTCGATCGGGCGCTCACCGTCGATCAGGCCACGCGGCCGCCCCGCGACTATCTCGGCGGCTCGCGCCTCGGCCATCCCTGCGAGCGTGCCCTGCAGTTCGAGTTCACGGCGACGCCGAAGGACGACGGCCAGGACTTCTCGGGCCAATCGCTGCGGATCTTCGCCATCGGCCACGCGCTCGAGGATCTGGCCGTCGCCTGGCTGCGCGGCGCGGGCTTCGACCTCTATACGCGAAAGGGCAACCGGCCAGATGGCGGCCAGTTCGGGTTCTCGGTCGCGGGCGGGCGCATCCGCGGTCATGTCGACGGCATCATCGCCGCGGGGCCCGAAGGTTTCGGTCTGGCCGTTCCCGCCCTCTGGGAATGCAAGACGATGAACGCGAAGAACTGGCGCGCCTGCGTCAAGGACGGCGTGACGAAGTCGAAGCCGGTCTACGCCGCCCAGATCGCGCTCTACCAGGCCTACATGGAAACCAGCGTGCCTGGCATAATTGCCGCGCCCGCCGTGTTCACCGCGATCAACAAGGACACGGCCGAGTTGCACCATGAGCTGGTGCCTTTCGACGCCGATCTCGCGCAGCGCATGTCCGACCGGGGCGTGCGGATCCTGCAGGCGACCGATGCGGGCGAGTTGCTTCCGCGTGTCGCCACCACGCCCGACTTCTTCGAATGCCGCTTCTGCCCGTGGTCCGAGCGCTGCTGGAGGCTTCCCGCATGAGCGACGACGGCATCCTGCATTTCAACCCGTGGATGGACTTCAACGACGGGCCGCCGTCCGAGAACCCCTTCGGCTGCGACCCCGACCCCGAGCAGATCGCCGTCTTTCTCGACACTGTGTTCAGCTGGTGCGAGGGGCTGATCCCGCTGCGCGGGCTCAATGACAAGGGTCAGGGCCGGGACGGCAAGCCGCACAACATCTGGATCCCGGCCGACCACACCGCGCCGGGGAAATTCGCGACCTTCGCCGCGTGGGCGAACCGGGAGGGCGCCGCCGTCTATGTCATCCCCGGCACGGTCGAGGAGCAGGGTCAGGCCCGCGCCGCCGATGTGCTGCAGATGCAGGCCATCGTGGTGGATCTCGACGCGGGCGACATCCCGGCCAAGCTTGACCACGTCACCCGCCACCTCGGCCCGCCCACGCTCATCATCGAAAGTGGCGGGCGCACGCCCGAGGGCGCCGCGAAGCTCCATGTCTGGTGGAAACTGACCGAACCGGCCGAGGGCGAGGATCTGGTCACCCTCTGCCGCTTGCGCGGCGAGATCGCCGTGAAGGTCGGAGGAGACACCCATTTCCGCTCGGCGCACCAGCCGATCCGGGTGCCCGGCACGGTCTATCACAAGCACGGTCACCAGCGCCTCGTGCAGATCCGCGAACATCGCGACGTCGAGGTGGACCTTGCGGACTTCGCCGAAAAGGTCGCCGAGATGCCCCCGCTGCCCGGCGTGGGTTTTTCCACCGACCTCACAGCACCGGTGTCGAAACCCGGCATCGACGCGGTTCTCACCACACCGGTGCGGGAGGGCGCGGTCGACGACTGGTCCCGGTTCCAGGGGGCCAGCGCCGCCATCGGCCATTACGTACGCCTCGTCCACGAGGGCCGCCTCGATCCCTTCGCGGGCTGGGAGGCGATCTGCGGCTACAACGCCGCCATGCTGCGCCCGTCCTGGCCGCTCGATCGGCTGATGGTCGAGTCCGAACGCCTCTGGCAGCTGCATGTGAAGCGCAACGGCCCTCCGCTCCTGCGCGCGGCCCACGTCGATGCCCCGGCCAGCCCGCTGCCGACCTTCAGCCTTGGAGCGCTCCTCGACGACATGAGCCCGATGCCCGCGGACATCATCGCACCGCGCGTGCTGACGCCGGGCGGGCTCCTGGTGCTGGGCGGCGCGCCCAAGGTCGGCAAGAGCGACTTCCTGATCTCCTGGCTCGTCCACATGGCGGCAGGCGTGCCGTTCCTCGGCTTCACGCCGCCCAGGTCGCTGCGCGTGTTCTACCTTCAGGCGGAGATCCAGTATCACTACCTGCGCGAGCGCATGCAGCAGATCGTGCTGCCCGCCGCCGTCATCGCAGCCGCGCGCGACACCTTCATCGCCACCCCGAAACTGAAGCTGCTGCTCGACGCGGAGGGCGTCGCTCGTGTGGCCGAGGCGATCCGGGCCGCACTCCCCGACGCGTCGCCCGACATCATCGTCATCGACCCGATCCGCAACCTCTTCGATGGCGGCCCCGAGGGCGGTGGCGAGAACGACAACACCGCCATGATGTTCTTCCTGAAGGACCGGGTGGAGCTTCTCCGCGAGGCGGTCAATCCGGACGCGGGCGTCATCCTCGCCCACCACACCCGAAAGGCCAGCAAGCACCAGGTCAAGGACGATCCCTTCCTCGCGCTCTCCGGCGCCAGCGCGCTGCGCGGCTTCTACACCTCCGGGCTGCTCATGCACCGGCCCGACGAGGACAGCAGTGTCCGCAGGCTGGAGATCGAACTGCGGAACGGCCCCGCGCTGCCGGGCAAGCTGATCGACAAGGTGAAGGGCGAGTGGGTCGAGCTGAACCCGCTGAACGAGCGCCTGGTGCGCAAGGAGGTCGGCGCCAGGCTCGATGCCGAGCGGCTGCGCAAGCACGATGTCATCCTCGGCATGCTGCTTGATGAGGCGGCGAGCGAGCGCCTCTACACCGCCATGCAGTTCGCCGAGACCTTCGAGAACCGGGGCGGTCTGGGCAGCAAGCACACGATCCGTGAGCGCGTCAGCGTGCTGGCCACCAAGGGCTTCGTGAAGTTCCTGCGCGACCCCTCGGGGTTCGGCTTCCCCGTCACCCGGTCGCGGTTCGGCTACCTCTGCGTCGAGGGCATGCAGTTCGGCGCGCCCGTCGATCATGTCGATCCGGCCACCGGCGAGGTCACCATAACCGCCCGTCCGGTCCTGCCGAGTCACTTCAAGTGTCCCCAATCCGGGCTCTGCCTCCAGGTCGAAAACCCCACTGTCTGGGTCTACCCGGAGAGACTCGAAGACGACCTAACTCATATGAGTGAGGCCTGACTCATATGACAGCGCCAACAGTGCACTCAACGAAATCAACGGGTTACGGGCAAATAAGAGTTAGGTCCCTAACTCATACCCGAAGACTTCGTGAGGTCTTATTCCGTAATGATTTCAGTCACTTGTCCTCCCCGGAACAGTTAGGTGTCAAACCCCCATACTACGTATGGGAGGGCCACCCCACAGGGTTGGCCACTCCTCCCATACGTCCGGGTCAGCCGCGCGCGCCGCCGTGACGCTCCCTTGTGCTTCCCGATCCGACGACGGCGGCCCCGTACCGCCAAGCACCAGACCGCCGTCGTCTTCCACCACCACAGGCCACCGGCAAAGGAGACCCATCATGGCTCAGCCGACTCTTATCCCGAATTCCGACGGCGCAAGGTTTGAATCGCTGCCGCTCGACGCCCCCCGCAACCGCTGCATCCTTGCGCTCGACCTCGGCACTTCGACGGGCTGGGCGATCCGCGGCTACGACGATCTGATCACCAGCGGCACCGTCTCGCTGCGCCCGGGCCGCTTTGATGGCGGCGGCATGCGCTACCTGCGCTTCACCAACTGGCTGACCGAGATCGACCGGCTCTCCGGACCCATTGCTGCAATCTGGTTCGAGGAGGTCCGCCGCCACGCGGGCACCGACGCGAGCCACATCTACGGCGGGCTCATGGCGACGCTGACCGCATGGGCCGAGTTGCGCGGTGTGCCCTACGAAGGCGTCCCGGTGGGCACCATCAAGCGCCACGCCGCCGGCAAGGGCAACGCCGACAAGGCCGCCATGGTCGCCGCCGTCCGCGCCCGCGGCTTCCACCCGGCCGACGACAACGAGGCCGATGCCATCGCCATCCTGCTCTGGGCGATCGAGACGAACGGGGGTGTCGCATGAGATGGCATCCCCACGGGTACGGCGGCCGACGCCGAGACCCCGAGCAGGTCAAGCGCGAGGGTTGGCAGGAACAGGGCGTCCTCGCGGTCTCCGCCGATGACGACCGCCTCACCTGGCCCGAGCGCGAACTGGTGCGCCAGCTCGGCGAGCGGCTCTACGGCTCGCGCCCAATGGGTCGGGAGGCGCGTCATGGCTGATCGCGAATGGACCGCCGAGTGTGTCGCCGAACATTTCGAGGAGGCGTTCCGCACGTTGCGCAAGCTGCCGCCGGTCAAGGCGCAGGGCTATTTCAACACCTGGCCCGACATCGTGCGGACCAGCCGCGAGATTGCTTTCATGCAGCCCGAGCCCATGCGGATACGTCCGTCAGCAGCAGCAATCACTCGGCTCGAGCAGACCTTCGATTGGGTGCTCTGGATCGAAGAGGACGAACGCAAATTGGTCTGGACCCGTGCAGCGCGCGTGCCCTGGAAGCTGATCAGCCACGACCATGGCTGCGATCGCACTACGGCGTGGCGACGTTGGCAGCTAGCTCTCACCAAGATTGCCTCTCGGCTCAATGCGCAGTGACTCCAATGTGTTGCAACACTTTTGTATGCAACAAACCGGGGCAAATCAGGTATGGTTCTGGGTAAGCTCGACAGAGTAGCGCCCGCGACGGATCATCCCCATCGCGGGCGTTCTCGTTTCCGGCGTCACCATCGTCGTCACCAGCACCTTGAGATTAACCCCATGCCCGTCCGTCCACCGCTCCATCGCCCGGTTGGTCGGCGCGAGAAGCGTGAGCGCGATCGTGACTATGATCGCAACCGTGATCCGGTTGCCCGCGCGCTCTATCGCTCGAAGCGATGGCAGACGGAACGCGCGGCCTTTCTGCACGACCATCCGCTGTGCGCGGAATGCGAGCGCGATCGTGTGATCCGCCCTGCAAACGTCGTCGACCACATCGATCCGCATCGCGGTGACGAGGCGGCGTTCTGGGACAGGAGCCGCTGGCAGGCGCTGTGTGCGTCGTGCCATGGCCGCAAGACGGCCGGCAGCGACGGCGGCTTCGGCAATGCGCGGCGCTGCTCCTAGGCCCCCCGGGGAGGTCAAATCTCTGGAGAGTTCGACCCCAGGACCGCGCGCCACCAAACGCGCATCCGTGGCCAAAATGGCGATGGGGGGTGCATGACTAAGATATTGATTTTATTGGATGCAGACAATGGCAATCGCTGAAACTGCGCACATCGGTGCCGACGACCACGCACGCCAACTTTCGGTCGAATACCGACCGCTCGATGCGCTGGTGCCCTATGCCCGCAACGCTCGCACGCATTCGGATGCGCAGGTTGCCGAGATCGCCGGTTCGATCCGCGCGTTCGGTTTCACCAATCCAGTGCTGATTGCCGAGGACGGCACGCTGATCGCCGGTCACGGCAGGGTGCTGGCGGCGCGCAAGCTCGGCATGGAAACCGTGCCGACCATCGTGCTGTCGGGTCTTTCGGCAACCCAGCGCCGGGCGCTGGTCCTCGCCGACAACCGCATCGCCATGAATGCCGGCTGGGACGAGGAATTGCTCGGGCTCGAACTGTCCGACCTGCAGGAGGCGGGCTTTGATCTCGGACTCACGGGCTTCGGTGACGACGAGCTGCAGAACCTGCTTTACGGCGACCGCGACGAACAGGACGGCCTGACTGAAGACGACGCCATTCCGGAGGTGCCGGTAACGCCGGTCACGCGGCGCGGCGATCTGTGGCTGCTGGGTGATCACCGGCTGCTCTGTGGCGACTCCACCGATGGCGCCGAAGTTACCAGGCTCATGAACGGCGAGCGGGCGGCGCTGTTTGCCACCGACCCGCCCTATCTCGTTGACTATGACGGCACCAACCATCCGACGAAGAAGACCGCTTCGGCTCGGGCAAAGAAGATCGCCAACAAGGACTGGGGCGAGGACTACATCGAGCAGCCGCACTGGGATGATTCCAGCCAGGGTCCGCAGTTCTACGAGGCCTTCTGCAAGACGGCGATCGAGCATGCCATTGCCGAGGATGTCGCCTGGTACTGTTGGCATGCCTCGCGCCGCCAGCGCATGGTGGAAACCGTCTGGGATCAGTTCGATGTGCTGCATCACCAGCAGATCATCTGGGCCAAGTCGCGCCCGGTGCTGACGCGCTCGGTGATGCTGTGGGCGCATGAGCCGTGCCTGTTCGGCTGGCGCCGGGGCAGGAAGCCCCGCATCAACCGCGAGGGCTTTGACAGCTGGCCGACCACGGTGTGGAACATTCCGTCCTCGGAGATCGAAACCCGCGAGCATCCGACTTCGAAGCCGGTCAAGGTGTTCACGCTGCCGATGCAGCTGCACACCCGTCCGGGCGACATCTGCTACGAGCCGTTCTCGGGCTCCGGCTCGCAGCTGATTGCCGGTGAGAAGACCGGCCGCAAGGTTTACGGTCTCGAATTGTCGGAGGCCTTCTGTGACGTGGTCATCCGGCGCTGGCAGGCCTTCACCGGCAAGGCGGCAACGCGGGAGGGCGACGGCCGCAGCTTCGACGAGATCGCCGCCGAGCGCGTGCCCGGTACCGGGGATGCCGCAGCGGCATGAAACAGTCGCGCACCATGTCGCTGGTGGAATCGCTCACCAATGTTGCCGTCGGCTATGGGATTGCGGTGATCGCGCAGATCCTGGTGTTTCCGCTGTTCGGATTGTCGACCACGCTGGCCAACAACATGGCCATGGGTGCCATCTTCACCGTGGTGTCGATCGCGCGCAGCTTTACATTGCGGCGGGTGTTCGAGGCCATCCGGATGCGGAGCGCCAACGAGGCAACCGCCGCCCCATCGGGGCGACGGCCGTGACAGGATGAGAGCTGCGGCGTCAGGCTGCGGGCAACCGATAGACCCGCCCGCGTCCTTCGACCTTCTCGCTGGTGACGATGAGCCCGAGCTTCTTTTTGAGCGCACCCGCCATGGCACCACGCACGGTGTGCGGTTGCCAGCCGGTGGTGGCGACAATCTCGGCAATGGTTGCACCTTCCTTTGCGCGCAGCATCGCGATCAGTGTCGCCTGCTTGGTCCGTTCGCGTAGCGTACGTTGTGCACGCAATGTTGCGCCAGCAGGCGCGGTGGGCGCGGTATCACTCGAAGTGGCGTCGTTGTCTGCACCGCCCGCGGAGGCGCCCGTGTCGGCGCGTGTGGCTGAACGCTGCGCATCCGATTCGGGTGCCTCGTCAGGTGCAATGCCAATAGCGGCGAGACCCGCATCGGTGATGATCAGCGTGGTGCCATGGCCATCGCCGGTCTCGCGCCAGACCGGGTCGCTGAGTTGCGGCTGCAAGGCGATGCGGCGCGCTTCGACCTCTTCGATGAGGCCTTTTGCAATCATGGTGTCGACCACCTTGGTAGCGGCTCCGCCCTTCAGCCTGGCTGGCAATGGCAGGACGATCCGATCGTCGCGCTGGGCGGCGGCGCTGAGAATGATTGCTTGCGTGTCGGAAAGCTTGGTCATGGGTGGTCTCCCGTATCGGGGTGCGCAGGATGCGAACCCTTCTACGAGGCCGAGCCCGCCAGTCGGGGGGCGGGACCCGGAAAAGGGATGGGCTATTCGACGTGCTCGCCTTCGCTGAAGGCGCTGTCGCTGATCTCGCGCAGCTTCGCGCGGGTGCGTTCGAGCGTTCCGACATGGCCCCAATGGATCTCGTCGGGGTTGGTATTGAAGTGGTCGTCGCTCAGCGCCGTGAGGCGCTCGAGGATCGCGTCGATCTCGAATTTGGCTGCGAGGAATGCATCGATGGCTTTGGCATTGCTGACGTTCGTCATGGCGTGGTCCTTCCTGTTCGCCCTGACACTCATGCTCTGAACGGGGAGGACATCAACGCCCAAGTGGATCATTTGATTGCTTGTTTGACGTCGGCGCGGAAATCGCGCTGGCTGCAGGAGAAACCGACATGGCCGGCCGCAAGCCGCTGCCGACCCATCTGAAACTGGTCAAGGGCACGGCCCGTCCGCACCGTCTGAACAAGGCCGAGCCGAAGCCGGTGGTAGCAACGCCAGAACCGCCCGACCACCTTGATGATGAAGCTCGCGCGAAGTTTACCGCGATGGCGGAACTGCTTGCCCGACATGGCGTCATGACGGAGCTCGATACCGGCGCGCTCGCCCGTTACGTGGTCATCTGGCGACGCTGGCTGGAGGCGGAGCAGGAAGTGAAGCGCCGTGGGCCGGTGGTGAAGACGTCGAACGACAACATCATCCAGAACCCGTTCCTGGCGGTGGCCAACAAGTGCCTGGCGCAAATGGCGCAGATCGAGGCCGAGTTCGGGCTGACGCCGTCGAGCCGCTCGCGCATCCGCATGGCGGAGCCGGCTGAGACCAGTGATCCATTCGAGGACTTTTTGACCCGTGGTAGAAAAGCGTAAATCCGGCTCGGCCAGGAAAGCGTCGTCCTGTCCGGTCACGGCCTACGCACGCGCTGTCGTCAGCGGCCGGATCGTCGCTGGCCGGCTGGTGCGGCTCGCCTGCGAGCGGCACCTCGCGGACCTGAAGTTGGGGGCAAAACGCGGCCTGGTCTGGGATGGCGCTGCGGCACGTCATGCGATCGACTTCTTCGGCCATCTGCGCCACTCGACCGGCGAATGGGCGGGTGAGCCCTTCGTGCTTCAGTGCTGGCAGCAGTTTGTCGTCGGCTCGCTTTATGGCTGGAAGCGCAAGGATGGATTGCGCCGCTTCCGCACGGCCTATGTCGAGGTGGCGCGCAAGAACGGCAAGTCGGTGCTTCTGGCCGGCACGGCGCTCTATGCGCTGATTGCCGATGGCGAGCCCGGTGCGCATGTCTATTCGGCGGCAACGACGCGCGATCAGGCCAGGATCGTCTTCGGCGAGGCCGAGCGCATGGTGGCGGCGAGTTCGGCGCTGCAATCTAGGATCACGCGCACGGTGAACAATCTGGCGGTGCTGCCGACCTCGTCCTGGTTCCGGCCGCTGTCGGCGGACGCCAGCAAGATGGACGGTCTCAACATTCACTTTGCGGCCGTCGATGAAGTGCACGAACATCCAGGCCCCGAGATCATTCAGAAACTGAACACCGCCACTGGTGCGCGGCGCCAGCCCTTGATCTTCGAGATTACCACGGCCGGTTATGACCGCCATTCCGTGTGTCGCCAGCATCACGAATTCTCGGTCAAAGCGCTGGAAGGCACGGTGCCGACGGAGTCTTCCGATAGCTGGTTCGGCTACATCGCAACAATAGACGATGGCGACGACTGGACCGACGAGACTGTCTGGGTGAAGGCCAATCCGAGCCTCGGCGTGACGGTGAAGGTCGACGATCTCAAGCGCCAGATCATTGAGGCTAAGGAAATGCCGGCGCAGCAGAATGCCATCCGCCGGCTGCGGCTCAACGAATGGACCGAGCTGGTCACGCGCTGGCTCGACATGGGCGTGTGGGAGGAAGGCGGCCTGCCAGCCACCACCGACTGGCGCATCGTCAAACACGAGCTGGAGGAACTGGAAGGCAAGCTGCTCGGCCGCGAATGCTATGGCGGGCTGGATCTTGCCCGCGTCAATGATCTGTCAGCCTTCGTGCTTCTCTTCCCGCCGACGCTCGACAACGATCTTGGCACCCTTGCCGATAAATGGATCGTGCTCTGCCGCTTCTGGATCCCGGAAGACGACATTCTACGCCGCGTGCGCCGCGACCGCGTGCCCTATGACGTCTGGCGCGACCAGGGATTCTTGACCGCCACGCCCGGCAACGCCACCGACTTCGCCTTCGTCGAGAAAGAGATTATCGAACTGGCGTCCCGTTACGATCTGCGCGAGCTGTCCTACGACCGTACCTTTGCCGGCGAGATCGTCCAGCATCTTCAGGATGAGGGATTGAACCTGGTCCAGTTCGGCCAGGGGTTCTTGAGCATGGCCGCACCGACGGCGGAACTGGAGCGGCTATCGGTGTCGCGATCGCTCTGGCATGGCGGCCATCCGGTGTTGCGCTGGAACGCCTCCAACGTTGCCGTGCGCCATGATCCGGCCGGCAACATCAAGCCGGACAAGGAGCGGTCGAGCGAACGCATCGACGGAATTGTCGCGATCTGCAATGCGCTCGGCCGGGCGCTCTCTCGTGACGTCAATGCCGGCCGCTCGGTCTATGAGAGCCGCGGCATCCTGATGCTGTGAGCTGACGGCGGCTTACGAAAGAAAACTCATGCCATTCTGGTCGAACTGGTTCGGCGGCTCCAAACCGCCGGCCGCCTCTCCGCGTGCGTCGTTCCAGGATGCGGGAGGCGGCCTCGTCATCACCACAGCGCGGCAGCTGGAAGAGGCGCTGCGCTCCGGAGAAGTGACCGCATCGGGCGCCACGGTGACGCCGAACAGCGCCATGCGGGTGGCCGCTGTCTATGCCTGTGTGCGCATCATCTCCGGTGCCGTGGCAACGTTGCCCTTGCATATCAAGCGCCGTGTCGACGAACGCACCCGTGAGGACGCCTCGGACACGCCGATCTGGACGGTGCTGCGGAAGAAGCCCAACCGCTGGCAGACGCCGTCGCAGTTCCGCCGCATGCTGCAGGCGCATCTTCTGTTGCGGGGCAATGCCTATGCGATGATCGTACGCTCGCGAGGGTTGGTCCAGGAGCTGATCCCGTTTCATCCTGATCGCGTCGAGGTGAAGCAGACCGACGATCTGACGCTGGAATATATTTACGCTCGCCAGGACGGACGGCGCATCCGGCTTCATCAGGATGAAGTGTTCCATCTCGTCGGGCTGTCGCTCGATGGTGTCCATGGCGTGTCGGCCATCAGCTACGCTCGCGAAACCATCGGTCTGTCGCTTGCGATGGAAGACCACGGCGCTTCAACCTTCCGCAATGGCGCGCGTGTCAGCGGCGTGCTGAAGCATCCAAACAAGCTCGGCCCGGAAGCTGTCGCCAATCTGAAGGCGGGGTTGGAGGAGTTCCGCTCCGGTGGTGAGCAGGAAGGCAAGAATCTGATCCTCGAAGAAGGTATGGATTATGCCCGCATCGCCATGACGGCCGAGGATGCGCAGTGGATCGAAAGCCGAAAATTCTCGCGCTCCGACATTGCCATGTTCTTCGGCGTGCCGCCGCACATGATTGGCGACACGGAAAAATCGACCAGCTGGGGCACCGGCATCGAACAGCAGTCGATCGGGTTCGTCGCCTATACGCTCGAAGACCATCTGACCATGTGGGAAGAGGCGATCAACCGCGATCTGATCGGCGCCAACGACAATCTGTATGCCCGCTTCAACCGGGCCGCACTGGTCAAGGGCGACATCAAGGCCCGCTGGGAGGCCTACGTCAAAGGCCTGCAATGGGGCGTCTACAGCCCCAACGAAATCCGCGCGCTGGAAGACCAGAACCCGCGTGACGGCGGCGACGTGTTTTATCCGCCACCCAACACGGCCGGCGTGCCCATCGATGAGCAGGGTCCGGGCGATGATTCCGGCGCTGATCAATTTGCTACAAGGGAGAATGAACCATGAGCCTTCTTGGTGCCTTAAAACTTGCCTCGGCGGCAATCGTGATCTGTGTCGTTGCGCTGGCCATCGTCAGTCCCGCCTTCAACTTCGGCATCTTCATCGGTGGCGTCACCTTGGGCGGCTATCTGTTCCAGCTGATGGAGGGGGTCTGATGAGCCTGCGCCATCTGCCTGAGGCACGCACGTTCCCTCGGCCGCAGAACTACCATTGGGACGCACCGAGCGATGTGCTTACGAAATGGGCCGAGCATCCGCTTACTGTCGCAGACGATGCCGACACCACCATCTCCATGTTCGACATCATTGGCGAAGATGTCTGGACCGGAAGTGGCGTCACGGCAAACCGCATTTCGGCGGCGCTGCGCTCGATCGGCAATCGCGATGTCACCGTGCGCATCAACTCGCCGGGTGGCGACATGTTCGAGGGCATCGCCATCTACAATCTGCTGCGCGCCCATCCGGCCAAGGTGACGGTCGAGGTGCTGGGCTGGGCAGCCTCGGCCGCCTCCATCATCGCCATGGCCGGTGACGACATCCGCATGGGGCTCGGCTCCTTCATGATGGTGCACAATGCCTGGGGCGTGGTGATCGGCAATCGCCATGACATGCGTGAGGCCGCCACCCTGTTCGACCAGTTCGATGCGGCGATCGCCGACATCTATGAGGCCCGCACGGGCGTGACACGTTCCGACATCGAACAGTTGATGGATGCGGAAACCTTCATGACAGCATCGCAGGCCGTCGAATGCGGCTTTGCCGATGTTGTCGACGATACCGAAAGCCACACAGAGACCAATGCGTCCGCGCAGGTCCGCCCCGAAATCCTCGCCAAGCGGCGCATCGATGCCGCCTTGGCACAACAGGGCATCTCGCGCACTGAACGGCGCAAGATGTTCAACCAGATTGCCGGTACGCACAACGCTGCCGAACCTGCCACGCACGACGCTGGCTTCGACATCGCTGCAATGCAGCGGCTGATCAAAACCATCAAATCATAGGAGACCCCGATCATGGGTATCGAACTCACCCCGCGTGCGCGCGGGATTGTCGGCGTTCGCGCCGATTCCGGCAACGCCACGAAAATCCTGACCGAACTCCAGAAGACCTTCGAGGACTTCAAGGTCGAACGGGACAAGGAACTGGCCGACATCAGGGCCGGCATGGCCGATGTGGTCCAGACCGAAAAGGTCGACCGCATCAATGCCGAGATCACCACTCTGCAAAAGGCGCTCGACGAAACCAACGCCGCACTCGCAGCAGTGAAGGTCGGCGGTGTTGGCGGAACAACTGATCCCGACAAGGCCGAACATGCGCAAGCCTTCGACCGCTTCTTCCGCCGCGGTGTCGATGCTGGTCTGCGCGATCTGGAAGTGAAGGCCAAGCTGACCACGCAGTCGGACCCTGACGGCGGCTATCTGGTGCCCGAAGAAGCCGAAGCCGGGATCGACCGCGTGCTGGGCACGGTGTCCACGATCCGCTCGCTGGCCCGTACCATCTCGATCTCGACCAATACCTACAAAAAGTTGGTCAATATGGGCGGGGCCACTTCCGGTTGGGTCGGGGAGGAAGATTCTCGCACTGGCACGAACACGCCGACGCTGCGTGAGATCGCCATCAATACCGGCGAAATCTACGCAATGCCGGGTGCAACGCAGACCTCGCTGGACGATGCTCGTATCGATCTGGCGGCTTGGCTGGCCGATGAAGTGTCGATCGAGTTCGCCGAGCAGGAAGGTGCCGCCTTCGCCAACGGCAACGGCATCAACAAGCCGCGTGGTATTCTGGCCTATGACAAGGTGGCGAATGCCTCCTATGCGTGGGGCAAGATAGGCTTCGTGGTGTCTGGCAAGTCGGATGGCTTCCTGGCGGCAACCACGTCGGTCAGCCCGGCCGATTGTCTGATCGACCTCTACTACTCGCTCAAGTCCGGCTATCGGAATGGTGCATCGTGGCTGATGTCGGACAAGGTGATGAACACGGTTCGCAAGTTCAAGGACGCGGAAGGTAGCTCTATCTGGGCGCCGCCTTCCGGCGCTGCCGAAGTTGCCACCATCCTCGGCAAGCCGGTCCACACCGACGACAACATGCCGGCGGCGTCGAGCAGCGAGTTTCCGATCGCCTTCGGCGACTTCGCCCGCTCCTACCTGATCGTCGACCGCATTGGCATCCGGGTCCTGCGCGATCCGTTCACCTCCAAGCCGAACGTGTTGTTCTACACCACCAAGCGGGTGGGCGGCGGCATCGTGAACTTCGAAGCCCTGAAGCTGCTGAAGATCAGCACCTGATCATCTTCACGGGCGGCCATCATCCTGAGCTTGTCGAAGGGTCGAAGGAAGGTCTCCCGTCTCTTCACCAATCCCCATTCATTGAAAGGACTTCTGTCATGAAGGACGGTATCTCCGGCCTCGGCCTCGTCGCATCGCTGGTTCCCGCCGTGGTCACCGCCACCACCAAGGGCAGCCATGCCGATTTGCAGGGTTTCAACTCCGCGACGCTGATCATCAACACCGGCGCGATTGTTGGTGACGGCCTCTACGTCATCGCCATGCAGGAGAGCGATACGACCACGGACGGTGATTTCACCGATGTGGCAGTCGGCGATCTGCTTGGAGCCCTTCCGACGGCACTCGAGGCCAGCACGGTTTACAAGCAGGGCTACAAGGGTTCGAAGCGCTATATCCGCGCTGTCGTCACCAAGACCTCCGGCACGTCGATCGCCGCGGGTGCGATCTTTGCGCTCGGCCATCCCCACGACGCGCCGGTTGCCTGATCGGTCAGAGCGGCCAGACAGTCGGCAGCGCCGAGATTCTGGCCACCCCCCGTTCATCAACCTGTTGGAAGACAGCCATGCTCGCTCCCGTCCGCACGGTTGCGCCCGCGACCATGCCGGTGTCGCTGGCCGAGGCCAAGGCCCATCTGCGCGTCGATCACGATGACCAGGACGATCTGATCAGCGCCCAGATCAGGGCGGCGACCGCCTGGCTCGACGGCTGGTCCGGCATTCTCGGGCGGGCGCTGATTACCCAAACCTGGCGACAGGAGTTCGGCCGCTTTGCCGATCACCTGCCATTGCCGCTGGCGCCGGTCACCGCGATCGACAGCGTCAGCTACTTCGATGCCGGCAATGTGCAGCAGACATTGGACACCGGCGTCTACGATCTGTTTGCCGACGCGCGCGGTGCCTATGTCACCCGGCGGTCAGGCCAATCCTGGCCGGCCACCTTCCGTCGCGCGGATGCCGTCTCGATCATCTTCACCGCCGGCTATGGCGCGGCGGCCGACGTGCCGGAGCCCATCCGCCAGGCCCTCCTGCTCATCGTCCAGCGCCTGTTCGATGGCGCCGACACCAGCATCGATGCCGCCATCGAGCACACCGTCCATGCCCTGATCGCACCCTACCGCAAAAGCCTGATCTGATGGCCCGGATCACCGCCAATGCCCTGCGCGACCGCGTCCGCCTCGAAAAGCGCGAGGAGATCGATGATGGCTATGGCAACACCTATGGCCAGTGGGTGCCACAGTTCGAGCGCGACGCCTGCATTCTACTCTCCAAAGGCGGCGAGACCGTCATTGCCGCACGCCTGCAAAGCGTTCAGCCGGCGCTGATAATCGTGCGTTTCGATACCGAGACTGCCACCATCACTCCCACTTGGCGGCTGATCGAGACACGTTCAGGCACCGTCTACAACATTCGCACCGCCGCCGACATGGAGCGCCGCCGCCGCTTCATCACCCTGCTGTGCGAGTCCGGCGTGGCGACCTGAGCGGCCACCGGCAAAGCCGCGAGCCAAAACCAGACTCTCCGGGAGAACCGCTATGACGCCGCCGCAAGCGAACGAGCAGTTCCGCATGTCCGAGACCGAGTTCGAGGCGCTGCTGGCACGCGCAGCCGAAACAGGCGCGCGGCGCGCCCTGCATGAGGTCGGTCTCGATGGTCAGGATGCGGCCGAGAATATCCGCGATCTTCCCTCGTTGCTTGCGGGTTTCCGCCTCGCGAAACAGACGGCCGTCCAGACCGCCGTGCGACTGATCACCACTGGCGTCCTGCTCGCCCTGATGGCGGGCATTGCTATCAAGCTGAAGCTCTTCGGACCGACGCCTTAACCCATCCGCCCGACCCATCAGACCACCGCCCGCCCTCGTCGAGGAGCGGGCTTTTTTGTGCCTGGAGATCACTCATGACCACAACCTTCTACAAGCACTGGCGCGACGTGCCCGAGCGCTCATGGCGCTGGAAAAATTTCTCCCCCGCCGAGATCGCCTGCCGGGGCACCGGCTCCCTGCGCATCAACGAGGAAGCGCTCGACAAGCTCCAGGCGCTGCGCGACCGGCTTGGCAAGCCGCTGATCGTCCGCTCGGCCTACCGCAGTCCGGCGCACAACCGGGCCGTCGGCGGCGCGCCGCGCTCGAAGCACATGGACGGCATGGCCTTCGACATCGCCATGGCCAACCACGATCCGGTCGCCTTCGAGGCTGCCGCCCGAGCCGTCGGCTTCCTTGGCTTTGGCTACTATCCGCGCTCGGGCTTCATGCACATCGATCTCGGCCCGGCTCGGCAATGGGGCGAGCGTTTCCCGGTGCGGGCGACGGTGTTCGCCGCGGAAACGGCACCCTTGCGGGAGGTCTTGGCCGACAGCCGCACGATGAAGGGCAGCGGCGCAGCAGGCGTGGCGACGCTTGGCGCCGCTGGCGTCGAGGTGGCGCAGAACGTCCTGGCGGAGACCCAGACCGCGATCCTGCCGCTCGTCCCCTATCTCGACACCTTGCGCTGGGTGTTCATCGCCGTGGCGCTCGCGGGCCTTGCCGTGACGATCTACGCCCGCATCGACGACTGGAAGCGGGGGCGTCGATGATCGCCGCTCTGTTCACCGGGATCGCCGCCGCCCCGTGGATGCGGGCGGCCCTACGCTACGGCGCCATCGCACTCGCGGTGCTCCTGTTCCTGCTCACGCTCCGGCGCTCCGGCGAGCGTGCTGGCCGGCTCGCCGAACGCCTCAAAACCTCGGAGAAGGTCAATGACGTCCAGCGCCAGATGCTCGATGCGGCAGCTCGCCGCCCTCGCGATCGCGACGACCTCGCTGACCGCCTGCGCGACGGGCGGTTCTGAACCAGAACGCATTGCGGCGTGTCCGCCGGTAGTGGAATACAGTCGCAATCTCCAAGCGCGTGCGGCTGATGAGCTTATGCTGCTACCGGACCCCTCGGCGGTCGCCGAGATGATGAGCGACTATGCTGTCATGCGTGAGCAGTCTCGGAAGTGCGCCTCACCCTAAGGCCATTCCTGCTTCAGACCTCGAGCTCAGCCGCGCCAAGCACTGTCGTTCTTCCGCTCGTAATCGCTGAACGCCTTCTTCAGTCCGCCCAGCACCTCGGCGGCTGTCTCGAACATTGCCTTCAGCTGAGGTTCGTCCACCTTCTCGATGTCCTCGCCAGGTGATCCATCGTCTCCTGCAGGCGCGTCTGCATTTTCTAGGTGTGGTGGCGCGGATCGCGATCTGCTTCGCTGACCGTGTCGCCCTCCTATCACTACGTCGACATCACCCGCCGGACCCTCCCCGGGCAGGTTGCACGGCGAACAATCCACTATACCATCGGTTCCCGAAATCGAGATTCGATAATGGGGCCGGCTTTGAGGACTTCAGCAGATGGAACATCAGGAGCTCCTCTCCGGATTCATTCGGCTCCACGTCCTGCACCATGCCGCCGAGGGCGACCTGTACGGACAGTGGATGATCGAGGAACTGGCTCGGCATGGCTACCGCGTCAGCCCGGGCACGCTCTACCCGATGCTCCACGCGATGGAGCGCAAGGGGTATCTCGAATCCCGCACCGAACGGGCGGGCCGCTCGCATCGGCGCATCTACAGGGCGACGCCCTACGGGACCGAGGCGCTGAACCTCGCGCACGACAAGATCCGGGAGCTATTTCGTGAGGTCGTTCCGGGAAGCGACGGCGCCTGAGCGTGCCGGCCCGCAGGGCTCGGCGGGCGAGGTGTTCCGGGCTTTTCTGAAGCTCGGGCTCACCTCGTTCGGCGGCCCGATCGCGCATCTCGGCTATTTCCGCGACGAGCTCGTCACACGACGCAAGTGGATCGACGAGGCGGGTTATGCCGACCTCGTCGCGCTCTGCCAGTTTCTGCCCGGGCCGGCCTCGAGCCAGGTCGGCTTCGCGCTGGGCCTGCTTCGCGGCGGTCCGCTCGGGGCAGCCGCGGCGTGGGCGGCGTTCACGCTGCCGTCCGCTCTGCTGCTCGTGCTCTTCGCGTTCGGTGCATCCGCCTTCGACGGGCCGATCGGAGCGGGCCTCCTGCACGGGCTCAAGATCGTCGCCGTGGCGGTTGTCGCGCAGGCTGTCTGGGGCATGGCCCGAACGCTCGCGCCCGATCGCGGGAGGGCCAGCATCGCCCTTGCGGCGGTGCTGATCGTGGTCTTCGCCGCCGGATCGGTCGGACAAATCGTGGCCATCGTCGTCGGCGGTCTTGCCGGTCTCTGGCTCTGCCGGGGCGGCGCCGCTCCGACGACGGGGCATCTGACCTTCGCGGTCTCCAGGACGGTGGGAGCCGCTGCGCTCGGACTGTTCTTCCTGCTGCTGTTTCTTCTGCCGGTGCTGTCGACAGCGGCGGGATCGCAGGGGCTGGCGCTCTTCGACGCTTTCTATCGGGCGGGCTCGCTGGTGTTCGGCGGCGGTCATGTCGTCCTGCCGCTGCTCGAGGCGGAGGTGGTCCGGCCCGGCTGGGTCGGCGAGGACGCGTTCCTGGCCGGATATGGCGCGGCGCAGGCCGTTCCGGGGCCGCTCTTCACCTTCGGCACCTATCTGGGCGCGGTCATGGTGCCGGAGCCGAACGGCCTTGCCGGCGCGGCCATCGGCCTCATCGCGATCTTCCTGCCCGTGTTCCTACTGCTGATCGGCACGCTTCCCTTCTGGGACGCCTTTCGGACGCGGCCGCTGGCGCAGGCGGCCATGCGCGGCGCAAACGCCGCCGTCGTCGGCATCCTCGGCGCGGCTCTCTATGATCCCGTCTGGACGAGCGCGATCTTCAGCCCGCAGGACTTCGCGCTTGCTCTGGTGGGGTTCGTGCTGCTGACCGTGTGGAAGGCGCCGCCGTGGGTAGTGGTGGTGCTGATCGCGACAGGCGGGATTGCGCTCGCTCTCCTCTGATCACCGGCATCGGTCCGCGCCTCAGCGCTGCAGGATCAGCCGTGCGCCGAGCTGACACCGCGGGGCGGCCGCAGGCGGGATTGATCTCGCTCTACATCTCCACTATTGTGGAGAGATGGAAAAACAGGACACACTCGCTGCGCTTGCCGCGCTCTCGCAGGAGACGCGTCTCGACATCTTCCGCCTGCTGGTGGAGGCCGGTCCGGAAGGGCGTGCAGTGGGGCGGATCGGCGAGGCGCTGGATCTCCCTTCGGCCACGCTCTCGTTCCACCTCAAGGAACTGAAGCACGCCGGGCTGGTGACGGTCCAGCGCGAAGGACGCTCGCTGATCTACTCAGCGGACTTCGCCACCATGACAGGCCTCATCGACTATCTGACCCGCCACTGTTGCGCCGGCGATCCGGCAGCATGCGGGATCGCCCCCTCGACGCACGCCGCCCGGAAAGAGACCGCATGACCACCAGGATCTATCACAACCCGAACTGCGGCACGTCGCGCAACGTGCTGGCGCTGATCCGCAACTCCGGCGATGAGCCGGAGGTTATCGAGTATCTGAAGACGCCCCCGAGCCGCGAGCGGCTCGTGGCGCTGATCGCCGCGATGGGGATCCCCGTGCGCGACCTCCTGCGCCGGAAGGGCACGCCCTACGACGAGCTCAAGCTCGATGCCCCCAAGTTCTCCGACGACGAGCTGATCGACCTGATGCTGGAGCATCCCATCCTCATCAACCGCCCCATCGTCGAGACGCCGCTCGGAACACGGCTCTGCCGCCCCTCCGAGGCGGTGCTCGACATCCTGCCGAACCCGCAGCGCGGGGAGTTCCGCAAGGAGGACGGCGAGCTCGTGGTGGACGCCGACGGGCGCCGCGTAAACGAGAGCCCCGCCCGATGAGCAACGACACCTACGCGGCCACGGCCGAGGCCATCGCAGCGGCGCCTGCCGGCATCGGCTTCTTCGAAAAGTGGCTCTCTGTCTGGGTGGCGCTCTGCATCGGCGCCGGGCTGCTGCTCGGCAACGTGCTGCCGGGCCTGTTCGAGACGCTCGCCGCGCTCGAGATCGCGTCCGTCAACCTGGTCGTTGCCGTCCTGATCTGGGCGATGGTCTATCCGATGATGGTGGCGGTCGACTTCGCGAGCCTGCGCCACATCGGCGATCGGCCGAAAGGGCTCGTGCTGACGATCGTGGTGAACTGGCTGACCAAGCCCTTCACCATGGCAGGGCTCGCCGTCCTGTTCTTCGAGGTCCTGTTCGCGGACCTGATCGCACCGGCCGATGCGCAGCAGTACATTGCCGGTCTGATCCTGCTGGGCGCGGCACCCTGCACCGCGATGGTGTTCGTCTGGTCGCAGCTCACTCGGGGCGACGCCACCTACACGCTGGTGCAGGTCTCGGTAAACGATCTGGTCATGGTGGTGGCCTTTGCACCGATCGTGGCCCTTCTTCTGGGCGTGACGGAGCTGTCGGTGCCGTGGGAAACGCTGGTGCTAGCCACGATGCT